>NZ_SSOL01000067.1:0-72723 GCF_029871275.1 Pseudomonas sp. BN414 | reverse complement strand
CCAGGAACTGCAGGGCGTTCTCGCCGAGGTAGTAGTTGTAGAGGATGCAGGTGAAGACGAAGAGGCTCAGCGCCACGCTGATGAACACGCGGCCCCATTCACCGACCACCGCGGCCAGGGAGTTCTGGGTCAGCACGATGCCGTCGCCTTCGAAGCCCGGAGTGTAGAAACCGGACAGCAGGATCAGCAGCGCGGTGCAGGTGCAGATCACGAAGGTGTCGAGGAAGACGCTGAACGCCTGCACCACGCCCTGGGCGGCCGGGTGCTTCACCGCAGCGACGGCGGCGACGTTGGGCGCGCTGCCGAGGCCGGCTTCGTTGGCGAACACGCCGCGCTTCACACCCATCACGATGGCGCTGCCGAGCAGGCCGGCGAAGGCCGGCTCCAGGCCGAAGGCGCTCTTCACGATGGTCACCAGCATGTCCGGCACCAGCTCGATCTGGGAGATGATCACGTAGCAGGTGACGGCGATGTAGGCCAGGGTCTTGACCGGCACCAGCAGGTCGGACACCGAGGCGATGCGCTTGATGCCGCCGATGAACACCAGGCCCAGGAGCACGGCCAGGCCGATACCGGTGTACTGCACCGGCAGGTCGAAGGCGTTTTCCAGGGAGTGGGTCACGGTGAAGGCCTGCAGGCCGTTGAAGGCGAAGCCGTAGGTCACCAGCAGCAGCACGGCGAAGGTCAGCGCCATCCAGCGCAGCTTCAGGCCGTGCTGGATGTAGTAGGACGGGCCGCCACGGTACAGGCCATCGCCATCGGCGCGCTTGTAGACCTGGGCCAGGGTGCACTCGAAGAAGCTGCTGGACATGCCCACCAGCGCGGTGACCCACATCCAGAACACGGCGCCGGGGCCACCGAGGGTCACGGCCAGGCCGACACCGGCGATGTTACCGGCGCCGACGCGGCCGGCGAGGCTCAGCATCAGGGCCTGGAAGGAGCTCAACTGACCGGCAGTGCCACGGATGGAATCCTTGAAAACGCTGAACATGTGGCCGAAATGGCGGAACTGGACGAAGCGGGAGCGGAGGGTGAAATAGGTGCCGAGTCCTACGATAAGGACGATGAGCACTTTCCCCGAGAGGAAATCGTTGATCACTTCAAGCATGAGTGAGACCTCGATTCTTATTGTTCGCGTGATGGGAACGGCTTCGAGCGGGCAGGGCTCGGCCGTGGCGCGCAGGGTGGGGGAATGCGACATATCAGACAATTTCGCGGCTGTATTCGACATGGCGCGACTTGATGCTAGAATCGCGCCACTCGCATCAGGCAGGCCGGCGGAATGGCGGAATATCTCGGCAACAATCTGAAACTTCTCTGCGGGCACTACCGCTCTATTGCGGAGGTTTGCCGCAAGCTGGGTATCAATCGCGCGCAGTTCAACAAGTACCTCAGTGGCCAGAGCCGACCGACGCCCTACAACCTTAAGCGCATCTGCGATTTCTTCGGTGTCGAGGACTACGAGCTCGGCTTGCCTCCCGAGGCGTTCGCTCGCCTCCTGGGCACTCGTCCCGCCGGCCAGGCTGGCGACACCCGCAGCGACCCGCTGCTGGAACTGCTGGCGCCCTTGCGAGATCAGTCGGGCAACCTGTCGCGCTACTGCGGCTATTACTTCGAATACTCCAATTGCATGTCGGTGCCGGGCACCATCCTCCTGTCGCTGGTGCACCTGTGGGAAGAGGACGGCAACTTCCTCTTCGAGCGCCAGGAACGCCAGGAGCGCTCCACCAACACCGCCGTACAAGCTGAAGACTGGGTGCGCTGCCGCTATCTGGGCGCGGCTTTCCAGTTGCAGGACCGGCTGTTCCTGATGGACTACGAATCGCTCACCTTGAATGAGATGAGCCAGACCATCCTCATCCCCAGCTACAAGAGCCGCATCACCCGTCTCAACGGCCTGAAGACCGGCGTCTCCAGCGGCGACCGGCGCAACCCCGCCTGCACCCGCGTGGTCTGGGAGTTCCTCGGCCCGGAGATCAACCGCGTCGCCGCCTACCGCCAGGTGAAGCTCTACCGCCCCGACGACCCGCGTATCGACGATGACGTGCGCCAGCGCCTGGATGTGGCGCCGCTCAAGAACGGTTTGTTCGAGATCGAGTGAGCTGGATGCAAGGGCGAGTTTATTCGCGCTCTTCGTAGGATGGGTTGAGCTTGCGAAACCCATCGATTCGGCGTGATAGGTATCGCGTCGCTACGGTGCAAACGAATCTAGTGGATATTTCAGTTGCGCAGTTCCTCCAGCCGCCGCTTCTGCTGCCCCTCTCCATCGAAGTTATCCACAGACAGCCAGCGCTCGAAGGCCTCCCGGCACGTCGGCCATTCGCCGTCGATGATGGAAAACCACGCGGTGTCGCGGTTCTCGCCCTTGACGATCATGTGTTGGCGGAACAGCCCTTCATAGCGGAAGCCAAGACGCTCGGCGGCGCGCATCGAGCGGGCGTTCCGCGCGTTGCACTTCCATTCCAGGCGGCGGTAGCCGAGATCGTCGAAGGCGTGGTGGGCCAGCAGCCACACCGCTTCGGTAGAACCCGGCGTGCGCTGCATGGCCTTGCCGAAGGCGATGTGACCAATCTCGATGGCGCCGTCCTTCGGGGCGATACGCAGGTAGCTGAGCACCCCGAGGGCGCGGCCGCTGGCGAGGTCGATGACGGTGTAGAACAGCGGATCGCGGCTGGCGGCATTGCCGGCCAGCCAGGTGTTGAAGGGCTCGCGGCTGGCGAAGGGGCCGTAGGGCAGGTAATCCCACAGCGCCGGGTCGGGGCCTTGCAGGGCTTCCCAGAGGTCATCGCCGTGGCGAGCGGTATCCAGTGCTTCCAGGCGGACGAAGCGGCCGGTCAGCGGGGAGTGGTCGGGAGCGGGGCGGGGTTGCCAGTGGCTCAGGTCCTGGTTGCTCATGGTGCTCTCCCGTCAGAGGATCTTGCGGTACTGAACGAAGCCGGAACGGTCGGCGATGCGGTCATAGAGCTGCATGGCGTCGGTATTGGTTTCGTGAGTCAGCCAGTGCACGCGCGAGATACCGGCGGTGCGTGCCTGTGCATAAACGTGCTCGATCAGCTGGCGGCCGATGCCGCCGCCACGCAGGCCTTCGGCCACATAGAGGTCCTGCAGGTAGCAGTAGTCGCCGGTGGTCCAGCAACTGCGGTGGTAGATGAAATGCACCATGCCCACCGCCTTGCCGTCCTGCCAGGCCACGGCCGCATGCATGGGTTCGGCCGGATCGAGGAAGCGCTGCCAGGTGACGGCGGTGGTCTCGGCGGGGATTTCTGTCTTGTAGAAGCGCTGGTAGCCCTGCCAGAGCGGCAGCCAGGCAGCGTAGTCGGCGGCGCAGAGCGGGCGGATTTCAAGCGACATTGGATTCCTTCCTGTAGTGGGTCAGTCGATCAGAGTCATGCGCGCGGCCAGTTCACGGTCACGCGGGCTGGATGAGGCATTCAGGCCCTCGCGAACGCCGGCCTGGTCGGCGGCCGAGCGGTTCTGGCCGAGCTTCCATTTGCCTTCCAGGCGGCGGATGGGCAGGGCGAAGCCGACGATGGCGCGGAGCATGCTGTCGAGGTACTCGCGCGGGGCATCGCTCACCGCCCAGGGTTGCGGGCGGCCGGATTCATGACGTTCGCTAAGGCGGCTGACCAGTTGCAGCAGGCGCTCGGGATCGTCGAAGACTTCCGCCTGGCCCCAGGCATGCACGGCGATGTAGTTCCAGGTGGGCACCACCTTGCCGTGCTCGGCCTTGGCCGGGTACCAGGTGGGCGTGACGTAGGCGTCCGGGCCGGAAAACACCACCAGCGCCTCGGCGCCCTCGGCGAGGTCACGCCAGTGCGGATTGGCGCGGGCGAAGTGGCCGTAGAGCGTGCCGAATTCGCCTTCGCCGGTTTCCAGCAGCAGGGGCAGGTGGCTGGCCATCAGGCCCTTATTCCCGGCACTGGTGAGCACGGCGAGACCAGTGGCCCGCATCTGTGCATGGAGCTCGGCGAGGTCATCCTGGCGGAAGCTGGAGGGGACGTACATGAAGGCTTCTCCTGGCGGAATGTCTTCATGCTAGGCAGGATATTGGTCTGTTGTAAGAGCCAATAAGCGCCAGTTCGATAGAGCCAATCGAGACCCCACATGCCTGATATGCCACCGTTGCCCGTCGACCTTTCCGGCATCCGCCTGGACCCGTCCCAGGGGCTTTCGCGCCAGCTCTACCAAGCCCTGCGCGAGCGCATTCTCGATGGCCGACTGGGCAGCCGCACGCGCTTGCCGGCGACGCGCGACCTGGCCGCGCTGCTCGGTGTCTCGCGCAATACCGTGACCCGTGCCTTCGACCAGCTTTACGCCGAGGGATACGTGGAAGGGCGCGTAGGCGATGGCACCTATGTGGCGGATTTATCCACAGCCCGACCGGTACCGCCGCCGGTCCCCACGGGTCCGGTACCGGGTCCGGCCCTGGAGCGCCTGCACAGTCATCATCTGCCGCCACCGGTGACGGGCGCGCCACGCGCCTTCCGCATCGGCGTACCGGCCTTCGACCTGTTTCCCTTCGAAACCTGGGCGAGACTGCAGGCGCGCTTCTGGCGCAAACCCTCACCGGCCCGCCTGGGCTATGGCGATCCGGCCGGAGACTGGAGCCTGCGCGAGCTGATTGCCGCGTACCTGCGCAGCAGCCGTGGGCTGTCCTGCGATCCGGCGCAAGTGGTGATCACCTGTGGCGCCCAGCAGGCGATCAGCCTCTGCGCCCAGTTACTGGTGCAGCCCGGCGACCGCGTGGCCATCGAGAATCCCGGTTATCGCGCGGCGGGTCATGCCTTCGCCGTGGCGGGTGCCGAGTTGTGCGGTGTGCCTGTGGATAACGACGGACTGGACAGCGCCGCGCTGGCGCAGGTGGATAACTGTCGGCTGGTCTACGTCACGCCGTCGCACCAATACCCCACGGGTGTAACGCTGTCCCTGGCGCGGCGCCTGGAGCTGCTGGAATGGGCCGAGCGCCGCGATGGCTGGATAGTCGAGGACGACTACGACGGCGAATACCGCTACAGCGGAATTCCCCTGGCGCCCCTCGCCGCGCTGGACCGCCAGGGACGGGTGATCTACGTGGGCACCTTCTGCAAGATCACCTTCCCCGCACTGCGCCTGGGCTACATGGTGCTGCCTCCCGCGTTGGCCGAATCCTTCGCGCGGCGCCGTGCGCTGGACATGCGCCATTCGGAAATCGGCACCCAGGCGGTGATGGCGGAGTTCATCGCTGCCGGTCATTTCCAGCGCCATGTGCGGCGCATGAGGCTGGCCGCCCGCGCCCGTCGCGATGCCCTGTTGGGTGATTGGCCGGACGCCATTCCCGGCTGCGCTCCCATGCCGCCGGTGGACGCCGGTTTGCACCTGTGCGTGCGGGTGGACAGCCTGGCGCGGGAACAGGAGCTGGTAAGCGCTGCCCGTACGGCCGGCGTGGAGCTGAATGGGCTCAGCGAGTACTGGCTGGAGAACAGCGTCGAGCCTGTGGATAACCGCGCCGGGCTGGTGCTGGGCTTTGCCGCCGTGCCGGAAGCGCAGATTGCCGAGGCGATCCGCACGCTGCGCAAGGCCTGGCGATTGTAGGAGCGAGCTTGCTCGCGAAGCTTTCTGCCAGGCCCATTCGCGAGCAAGCTCGCTCCTACACTGTTCCTATCCTGCCGATGCGTGCGGTTCGGCTTATGTAGGGTGGACCACGCTTCATCGGTCCACCGTCGGTGTTCGTTGGTGGATGGAAGAGCGCCTTCCACCCTACGGCTCTATGCGGCGCAATTGTGGGAGCGATTTCAATCGCGATCGATGCCCTTCGCGAATGAATTCGCTCCTACTGGGCAAAAAAAAGGATGGCTGGCGCCATCCTTGAAGGATGAAGGGGCAGGGCCCCTCCTGGTGAGTTCGATTGCCTGATCAGGCCTTCAGCGGCACGAGGCGCGGGGCGATCATGTTTTCCGGGCGGAGGATGTCGGCCAGCATGGACTCGTCCAGCAGCTTCTCTTCACGGACCAGTTCCAGCACGCCGCGGCCACTTTCCAGGGCTTCTTTGGCGATGCGGGTGGCGTTCTCGTAACCGATGTACGGGTTCAGCGCGGTGATCAGGCCGATGGAGTTTTCCATCAGGCGGCGGCAATGCTCGACGTTGGCGGTGATGCCGACGATGCAGTGCTCGCGCAGCATGTCCATGGCGCGCTGGAGCAGGCGGATCGAGTCGAAGATCTTGTAGGCGATCAGCGGCTCCATCACGTTCAGCTGCAGCTGGCCGCCTTCGGCTGCCAGGGTCAGGGCCAGGTCGTTACCGATGACTTCGAAGGCCACCTGGTTGACCGCTTCCGGGATAACCGGGTTGACCTTGCCCGGCATGATCGAGCTGCCCGGCTGGCGCGCCGGCAGGTTGATCTCGTTGATGCCGGTACGCGGACCGCTGGAGAGCAGGCGCAAGTCATTGCAGATCTTCGACAGCTTGACCGCGGTGCGCTTGAGCATGCCGGAGAACAGCACGAATGCGCCCATGTCGGAGGTGGCTTCGATCAGGTCGGCGGCCGGTTTCAGCGGCTGGCCGCTGATGGCGGCGAGGCGCTCGACGGCGAGGTGCTGGTAGCCGGGGTCAGCGTTGATGCCGGTGCCGATGGCGGTACCGCCCAGGTTCACTTCGGTGAGCAGTTCCGGCGCCAGGCGACGCAGGCGGTCGAGGTCTTCGCCCAGGGTGGTGGCGAAGGCATGGAATTCCTGGCCGAGGGTCATCGGTACCGCGTCCTGCAGCTGGGTACGGCCCATCTTCAGAACGTCGGCGAACTCGGCACCCTTGGCGGCGAAGGCCTGGATCAGGCTGTCGAGGCTGGCCAGCAGGGCGTCGTGGCCCAGCAGCAGACCGAGGCGGATGGCGGTCGGGTAAGCGTCGTTGGTCGACTGCGCCATGTTCACGTCGTTGTTCGGGTGCAGGTACTTGTACTCACCCTTCTGCTTGCCCATGGCCTCGAGGGCGATGTTGGCGATCACCTCGTTGGCGTTCATGTTGGTGGAAGTACCGGCACCACCCTGGATCATGTCCACCACGAACTGGTCGTGGAAGTCACCACGGATCAGGCGGGCACAGGCTTCGCTGATGGCGGCGTGCTTGTCGGCGCTGAGGTGGCCGAGTTCCTTGTTCGCATCGGCGGCGGCCTGCTTGACCATGGCCAGGGCTACGACCAGCTTCGGGTAGTGCGACAGCGGTACACCGGACAGGCGGAAGTTGTGAACCGCGCGCAGGGTCTGAATGCCGTAGTAAGCCTCGGAGGAAACTTCGAGGGTGCCGAGCAGGTCTTTTTCGATGCGGAAGGATGCAGCGGAGGACATGATGTCATTCATCTCTGGAGGAACACGGCTAGCGCCGCGATGCCCAATAATCTAGGCCTGTGGCCGTTTGTCGGCCAATGCTGTTATTCGCTGGGTCATGCACAATCGGCATAATGTCCGCGTGACGCGGGTTCCGCCGCGAACGTGTGCACCAAAATCGAGCATCTCGGAATCTGACGATGAACCTGGAAACCAAATGGCTGGAAGACTTTGTCGCCCTGGCCAACACCCGCAGCTTTTCCCAGGCTGCCGAGCGGCGTTTCGTGACCCAACCGGCGTTCAGCCGACGCATCCGCAGCCTGGAGGCGGCGCTTGGCCTGACCCTGGTCAACCGCTCGCGCACCCCCATCGAACTGACCGAGTCCGGGCAGTTGTTCCTGGTCACCGCGCGCAGCATGGTGGACCAGCTGGGTGAGGTGGTGCGTCACCTGCATCACCTGGAAGGCCAGCAGGGCGAGGTGCTGCAGTTCGCCGCCGCGCACTCGCTGGCGCTGGGCTTTTTCCCACAGTGGATCGCGCGGCTGCGGGCGGACGGCCTGAATATCGCCAGCCGGCTGATCGCCACCAACGTCGGCGAGGCCGTGCATTCGCTGCGTGAGGGTGGCTGCGACCTGATCCTGGCCTTCTACGACCCGGATGCCGCGCTGCAGATGGACCCGGAAATCTTCCCCTCGATGAACCTGGGACGAACCGAAATGTTGCCGGTCTGCGCGGTGGACGCCAGCGGCAAACCGCTCTTCGAGCTGGACAGCGGCCAGAGCGTGCCGCTCCTGGCCTACAGCGCCGGCGCCTTCCTCGGCCGCTCCGTGAACATTTTGCTGCGCCAGCGCGCGCTGCGCTCGACCACGGTGTATGAAACCGCCATGGCCGACAGCCTGAAGAGCATGGCATTGCAGGGGTTGGGGGTGGCCTGGGTGCCGCGCTTCAGCGCCCAGGCCGAGCTGGCCCGTGGTGACCTGGTGATCTGTGGCGGCAGCCAGTGGCACGTGCCGCTGGAAATCCGCCTGTACCGCTGTGCCCTGGTGCGCAAGGCAGCGATCCGCCTGCTGTGGCGCAAGCTGGAAGGCGGGGTGGGTGGAGAGGGCTGAATGCTGCTGCGCGAGGCAGGCTATCGGTAGTAGATATTCAAAGTCGCACCAGCATTGAAGCGTCCGAGTTTAGGCGTTGCGTCCATCCACTTCAGGCGTGCCAGGAATTCCCGCGAGTTGGACTGAAAGCTGCTGCCTGTGGGCGACAGTACGAATTCCCGATTGAAAGGGATCACCGTCTGGTCGCTGGCGTCGAGGATAGTGATGCCCACGGAGTCGTTGTCGGTTGGTATGAGGGTCTCCGCGTCTGACGACAACGTTGCGGTCAAAGGTTGCAGATTGCCACTGATGCCGTAAACGGCGTCACATGACCGCTGCTCAGTGATGGTGAAGGGGGCCTCCTCGATCGTGGCGCCGGCCTTGGCTCCGGAGGTGCTGATTGGTCCGAAGTCGATGGTGCTTGGCGATATGCTGAAGGTCGACGCACAAGGCATGTATTTGAAAGCGTACATAATACCGGTGATGCTGACGTTGTAACTTTTGCCTGGGCGAACTCCGGAGTTACCGTCAATTTGGAATGCTGGGTAACTATAGTGGGTGGGTACAAGAAACCCTTCCTTGTTTTCAGCGGGAGGGGATTTCTTCGCGAAAAATACTGAATAGGCCAAGGTTTTTTTCTCCTTCTTCCAGCCACAGGTATCACCCTCGGCGCAACCGCTGACAGACCAGCCAATATTCAGCCTTCCATTTACAAGCGACGAAAAAAGATAGTCTTTGCCTTGGTAAGTTATTCCGGCCTCGATTTCTTTGCCCAAATCTTCATTGCGTGGATTCGTGTATATATAGATTGCTTCACCAGGACGTCCATTTATGTCTACCCAGCACTCCACGGTGACGGTTTCTCTGGGTTGTCGCCAGAGAATAGTGCCTTTAGGCAGTGTGCTGGGAATTGCCGGAAGCAAATTGAGCGAGACCGAGTCATTGATGGTGCCGGAAGAATACTTCTGGCAAATCATTGCGTAGCTGTTTGGGATGCTCAGGAAAAACGTCAGGTAGACCAGTGGCAATTGCTTTATTTTCATGGAGTTAGACTTCCATAGTTTTGTTAATTGAGAGAAAAAAGAATTTGGTCATTGTTGTTGAGCGGCTTTATTTGGAGTCAGGTCGTACTTTCGTTGGTGTGCAGCACCCCCATCGCTGATCACTTGATAGGAGAGTTGGCTCGGCGGCTCGGTACAGTCAGGGATGGCAAGGTCGAAGGTGCTGAACGGCGCCACCATCAGATGATTGACCGGGGTTCCACAAGGTTGTCCCTGCTCGTCAAGTAGCGCGGTCTCCGTGAGCGTCAGGTAGTACGGCGAGTCATTGTTCGCTTGCAATTGTGCGGGGGCGTCGCCGTTTGCCCGGGTCCAGCGAAGTTTCTCGACTGCCTCTTCACGGGATTCGCTGAAGTGGGGGCGGTAGAACAGCTTCAGGTTATGTTGCAGGGTAATCTGGGCAACATTTTCCTCGGGTGGCTCTTTCGGAACTTCCAACACACTCAGCAGGAAGAAGGACTCCTGGTTGTCGGGCAGGCCTGTGCCTTCGTAAAGAATATCCACAGAGGCTTTGCCCTTGGCCGGGACCACCAGCAATGGTCGAGACAAGGCCATGGGTACGTGGGCCGAACTCGGCTTTTCTCCCCAGTCGAGTGTTACTTGCACCAGTGCCGCTTCATTGGCTTCATTGACGACATTGAAGGTCAGTTGCTTATGGCTGCCTTCGAAAATGAAACGTGTATATCCGTCGAAGCTGATGTCTGCACAGGCGTTATTGCTCAGTAATGCAAGTAGAACAGCTATTAAGGAAGTGATGGTCTTGGAAGTTGTCATTTTCTGCAGTCTTAGTTTTATATGGGGTTTGTATTATTTAAGGATCTGAATACGGTTTTTCCTTGATTTCGTATATCTTTGTTTTATTCATTGTTTCGGGGTGTAAGGCGCCGGGCTCGGGCTTTTCAATTGCCTGGGGTTAGAGGTAAGCGAATGCGGGGGAGTATTAAATGCGCAGGAAAGTTTTTATGCCGGCGGTCGTATGTTGTGGTGGTAAGTAAATTCTGAGATGGATGTAAGGGGCGCTATGCCAGGACGGGGACTTGCACTTGTCCGAGGACAGGCTTGCGAAGTAGACCCATTACGGTGTGCAGCTGGGCCGCACGCTGTAATGGGTCATCGAGGGAGGAGAGGGGTCAGATTTCGACGACGATGCGCCCTTCGATCTTTCCGGCGCGCATCTGTTCGAAGATGCCGTTGATGTTGTCCAGCTTGTCGCGGTGGATGGTGGCCTTGACCAGGCCTTCGCCGGCGAAGTCCAGGGCTTCCTGCAGGTCGGCGCGGGTGCCGACGATGGAGCCGGTGATGCTGATGGCTTTCAACACCACATCGAAGATCGGCGTCGGGAAGTCGCCCGGCGGCAGGCCCACCAGGGCCACGGTGCCGCCGCGCCGGGCCATGCCGATGCCCTGGCCGAAGGCGCTGTTGGAGACGGCGGTGACCAGCACGCCGTGGGCGCCGCCGATGTCCCGCTGAATCACCTCGGCGGGGTTCTCGTCGAGGGCGTTGATGACCAGGCTGGCGCCGAGCTTGCGCGCCAGTTCGAGCTTGGTGTCATCCACATCCACGGCAGCGACGTGCAGCCCCATGGCGCGGGCGTACTGGACCGCCACATGGCCGAGACCGCCGATACCGGAAATCGCCACCCATTGGCCGGGCCGCGCACCCGTAACCTTCAGGCCCTTGTAGACGGTGACGCCGGCACAAAGGATCGGCGCGATCTCGGCAAATTCGACGTTTTTCGGCAGGATGCCGACGAAGTTCGGGTCAGCCAGCACATACTCGGCGTAGCCGCCGTTCACCGAGTAGCCCGTGTTCTGCTGGCTTTCGCAGAGGGTTTCCCAGCCGGTCAGGCAGTGCTCGCAGCAGCCACAAGCGGTGTAGAGCCAGGGCACGCCGACGCGGTCGCCCTCTTTGACGCGAGTGACCCCTGTGCCCACCGCTGCGACATAGCCCACGCCTTCGTGGCCGGGGATGAAGGGCAGGCTCGGTTTCACCGGCCAGTCGCCTTCGGCGGCGTGCAGGTCGGTGTGGCAGACGCCCGAGGCTTCGATCTTCACCAGGATTTGCCCGGGGCCGGGCAGGGGAACCTTGACTTCCTCGATCCGTAGCGGCTCGCCGAAGGCGTGGACAACCGCGGCTTTCATGGTCTGGTTCATGGCATTCACCTCCTTGGAAAAGATGTCCGATTCTGCGCCGCCATCTCCGACGGACATTGCGCTGGAGCAAGGTTTAGCCGCGTTCGGGCTCTCCGGCTTCGGCTCTGGACGAGTGGTAAGGGCAAATGCACGCCAGACGTGGCTTTGCGTTATACTGCGCGGCCTTCGGCCGGCAGCGCGCCCCGCTGCCCGGCCCCACATCGCAGACAAGCCACGCCATTGCGTGGCTTGTTGTTTTTTGGTCGCGCCAACTGGCGCACTTTGATGAGGCACGACGATGAGCGCACTGGTAGGCGTGATCATGGGCTCCAAGTCCGATTGGAGCACCCTCAGCCACACCACCGACATGCTGGAAAAGCTGGGCATTCCCTATGAAGTGAAGGTGGTTTCCGCCCACCGCACTCCGGACCTGCTGTTCCAGTACGCCGAAGAAGCCGAAGGCCGTGGCATCGAGGTGATCATCGCCGGTGCCGGCGGTGCCGCCCACCTGCCGGGCATGTGCGCTGCGAAGACCCATCTGCCGGTGCTCGGTGTGCCGGTGCAGTCGTCCATGCTCTCGGGCGTCGACTCCCTGCTGTCCATCGTGCAGATGCCCGCCGGCATCCCGGTCGCCACCCTGGCCATCGGCAAGGCCGGTGCGATCAACGCGGCCCTGCTGGCTGCGAGCATCCTCGGCGGCAAATACCCGAAATACCACGTGGCGCTGAAGGATTTCCGCCGCGAGCAGACCGACATGGTCCTGGACAACCCGGACCCGCGTGAGGCCTGACCCATGAAGATCGGCGTTATCGGTGGCGGCCAGCTGGGTCGCATGATGGCCCTGGCGGGCACCCCGCTGGGCATGAACTTCGCCTTCCTCGACCCCGCACCGGATGCCTGCGCCCAGGCTCTCGGCGAGCACATCCGCGCCGACTACGGCGACCAGGACCATCTGCGCCAGCTGGCCGATGAAGTGGACCTGGTGACCTTCGAGTTCGAGAGCGTGCCGGCCGAGACCGTGGCGTTCCTCTCGCAGTTCGTGCCGGTCTACCCGAGTGCCGAGGCCCTGCGCATCGCCCGCGATCGCTGGTTCGAGAAGTCGATGTTCAAGGACCTCGGCATCCCCACTCCAGAATTCGCCGACATCCAGTCCCAGGCCGATCTCGACGCCGCAGCCGCCAGCATCGGCCTGCCTGCCGTACTCAAGACCCGCACCCTGGGTTACGACGGCAAGGGCCAGAAGGTCCTGCGCAAGCCGGAAGACGTGACTGGCGCCTTCGCCGAACTGGGCAGCGTGCCCTGCATCCTCGAGGGCTTCGTGCCCTTCACTGGCGAAGTCTCGCTGGTGGCAGTGCGTGCCCGCGATGGCGAAACCCGCTTCTACCCGCTGGTGCACAACACTCACGAGAACGGCATCCTGCGCCTGTCCATCGCCAGTACCGACCATCCGCTGCAAGCCCTGGCCGAAGACTACGTCGGTCGCGTGCTGACGAAGCTGGATTACGTCGGCGTGCTGGCTTTCGAGTTCTTCGAGGTGGACGGCGGCCTGAAGGCCAACGAGATCGCCCCGCGCGTGCACAACTCCGGCCACTGGACCATCGAAGGCGCCGAGTGCAGCCAGTTCGAGAACCACCTGCGTGCCGTCGCCGGCCTGCCGCTGGGCTCGACCGCCAAGCTGGGCGAAAGCGCCATGCTCAACTTCATCGGCGAAGTTCCGGCTGTGGATAAGGCTGTTTCTATCGCCGACTGCCACCTGCATCACTACGGCAAGGCCTTCAAGGCCGGCCGCAAGGTGGGCCACGCCACCCTGCGCTGCGCGGACCGCGCCACCCTCGATCGCCAGATCGCGGCGGTGGAAGCGCTGATCGTCAAGTCCTGACGTCCATCCGGCCGCCCCGTTGGGGCGGTCGATGGCAAGCATTCTCAGGTGCATCTAGGCTCAGGCATGCCTCAACTACCTTCGGAGGGCATGACATGGGCATCATCGGGACCATCATCATCGGGCTGATCGTTGGCCTGATTGCACGCTTCATCAAACCTGGCGACGACGCCATGGGGTGGATTATGACCATCCTGCTTGGTATCGGCGGTTCGCTGCTGGCGACCTACGGTGGCCAGGCTGTTGGCATCTACCAGGCCGGGCAAGTAGCGGGCTTCATCGGCGCGGTGATTGGCGCGGTGGTGCTGCTGGTGATTTACGGTCTGGTGCGTAAGAGCTAGTCCTGCATTCGATGGGGCTGGGAACCGCTTTCCCGCGCAGTTAGTCTTAGCGCCTGATGTTCCCGCCCCATGCGTTGAAGAGTCCCCCATGCGCCGTCTCGCCTGCCTACTGTTGCTGTTCTGCTGCACCCTCGCCCGTGCCGAACTTCCCGAAACCGACTGGCTCGAACTGATGCCGCCGGAGGACCGCAAGGCGCTGGAAGAGATGCCGGATATCAGCCACGACAGCCCCGAGGCCGACGGCAACTTCGACCAGAAGGGCGGCCTCAAGCAGCAGAAGGACCTGCCCGCAGTGATGTACTCCGCCAAGACGGTGGCCGCGCTGAATGGCAAGACGATCCATATCGGCGGCTATCCGGTGCCCCTGGAAAGCAATGCCAATGGCCGCAGTACGCTGTTCTTCCTGGTGCCTTACCCCGGCGCCTGCATCCACGTCCCACCGCCGCCGCCCAACCAGATCGTGCTGGTGCGCTACCCCGAGGGCATCCAGCTCGACGACATCTACGCGCCCATCTGGGTCGACGGCACGCTCAAGGTCGAGAAGGTCAGCAACGACCTGGCTGACGCCGCCTATGCCATGGACGCCGGTAGCGTGCGATTGGTGGAAGAGAGCGATCTGTAGGTCGACGAGGCTGCATTGCCTGTAGGAGCTGGCTTGCCAGCGAATGGCCCTTTTTCGCTAGCAAGCTAGCTCCTACACATCGCCAGTGAGTTCGCCCCCACAGGGTTACAGCGGCAGGCTGGCGATGCGCACCGTCATCTTCTGCTCTTCACCCGGCTTGAGCACCACGCAGTCGTTCATCACCCGCGCAGTCTCGATGCAGAGCATCCCTGGCCAGGCGTCGCCAGAGAATTGCGAAAGGCGCCGGGCCTTGTCGGTCCAGGGGTTCCACACCACGGCGGAGGCCGAGTTCTCCACGTCCAGCTGGATGCGGCGTTTCCAGGCGCGGTCGAGAATGGCCATGCGGCTCGGCGTTTCCAGGTAGATGCGGTCGGTTTCGCCGGTGAAGGCGATATTTCCGTCCTGCTGGCGCAGTTGCCAGTTCTCCAGCGTCTCGATGTAGCGGCAACCGCCCAGGCCTTCGACTTCAACCTCGCGGACGTCGCTGACGGCGAAATAGCTGTGCAGCGCCTGGCTCAGGGCCTGCGGAACGTCATCCGTGTTGCGGCTGGAAAGCGTCAGCTGCAGCTGCTCATCGAGCACGATGGAAAGCTTGAGTTCTGCGGCATGGGGCCAGCCGGGCAGGGGCTCGGCGCGGGTATCCAGGGCGAACTCCAGGTGTACGGCAGGGCCGTCGCTGTCGATGCCCAGCAACTGCCAGTCGCGTTCGCGCACCAGGCCGTGGGCCGGGCAGATCGGGCCGCCCTCGTGCATGCCCTGGACCTCGGCCGGGTTGCGGCGCAGGTCACCAAACCAGGGCCAGCACACCGGTACGCCACCACGCACGGCCTGGCCTTTCCTGTAATCCGCCTCGCCGCTCAGCCAGATCACGGGCTCCTCGCCATGGGGCTGGTAGCTCAATACCTGGGCGCCTTGCTGGGCCACCAGAAGTTCGGCATGACGGGTATGTACCCGCCAGCAGACCAGTTCATCCACCTCCAGCTGTTCCACGGTGGGCAGGGTTTCGTCGTACATCGCAATCTCCGCTTGCTGTGCTGTCGGGGGCCGGGCGCCACCTGCTATTCCGAATAGCTTGGCAGAGGTGGCAAGGGCTTTCCCGTCATTCGACCAGAAGCAGCCTGTTCAGGTTGCGAATGACCTTATTTTGACGAGTCATGATTTTGCGTCCGCAAGTGACTGGTCCATTTGTCGGCATTTTGACATGGGTGGTCAGAGACCCTGGACGGCGAGGGCTGAGGCATTGCGTCGCTAAGGTCTTCATTTATGAGCGGTCCTCCCCCAGAAGCGGGGGAAGCCGGCACGTTGGTGCTGAAAAGAGCCGTCGGAGGCGCACCTAGACTCTGCTTACCCGCTCGCAAGTGGAGCCGATGCCATGCGCAAGCTACTGATAATTATTCCCATTTTTGCTTCTCTGGCGATGCTGCTGGGATTCTGGGCGCGACCCGAACCCGTGCCGGTACAGCTGGTGGAAGTGACCAAGGGCGAAGTGGAGACACTGGTGGCCAACACCCGGGCGGGGACGGTTAAGGCGTGCCGGCGTGCCCATCTGTCCTTCAAGACCGGCGGCCAGGTCAGCGAGTTGCTGATCCATGCCGGGCAGCGCGTACAGGCCGGCGACGTGCTGATGCGCCTTCGCCAGGATGACTTGCTGGCACGGGTGGACGAAGCCCGTGCGCGGCTCGATGCCCAGCGCAACCTGCGTGAGCAGAGCTGCCGCCAGGCCAGCCAGGATCAGCGTGACCAGCAACGGCTGGAACGCCTGGCCGAACGCAAGCTGGCCTCCGAGGACCTGCTGGACCAGAGCGTCACCCGCGCCCGGCTATCCGAACTGCTGTGCAGTGGTGGCGAGGCGAAGATCCGCGAAGCCGCCGCCAGCCTCGACCTGCAGATGGCGCAGCTGGACCAGGCCACCCTGCGCGCACCCTTCGCCGGCATCGTCGCGGAGATCAACGGCGAACTGGGCGAGGTGGTGACGCCCTCGCCGCCGGGCATCCCGACCCCGCCGGCGGTGGACCTGATCGATGACCAGTGCCTCTACGTCGAAGCGCCCATCGACGAAGTGGACGCCGCCCTGGTGCGGCCGGGCATGCCGGTGCGCATCACCCTGGATGCCTTCCGGGGGCAGAGTTTCGAGGGCCGGGTGACCCGGATTGCACCGTTCGTCCGTGAGCTGGAAAAACAGGCGCGCACGGTGGATGTGGAAGTCGCGTTCGCGCGGGTGCCGGCGGACCTGTTGCTGCTCAGCGGTTACAGCGCCGATGTGGAAATCCTCCTGGCGCAGCGTGAGCAGACCCTGCGGGTGCCGACGGAAAGCCTGCTAGAAGGTGGCAAGGTGCTGCGCTACGACCCCAGCAACGGGCACTTGCGTGAGCAGAAGGTGGAGATCGGCCTCGCCAACTGGCGCTGGAGTGAAGTGAAAAACGGCCTGGCACCCGGCGACCGCATCCTGCCCAGCCTGCAGCAGGAAGGCCTGGCCGATGGCAGCGTGGTCAGCCCGAGCGGCGATGTCGGGGAGGCCGCGCAGTGATCCTCATGCATGAGGTCAGCCGCTGCTTCCAGTTGGGCGAACAACGCGTGCGCGGCCTTGACCAGCTCAACCTGGAAGTGGCCGACGGCGAGTACCTGGCGATTACCGGCGCTTCCGGATCGGGCAAATCGACCCTGCTGAATATCCTGGGTCTGCTGGACGCACCGGACAGCGGCGAATTCTGGTTGGACGAGGAAGCCACCGCCTGCCTGCGCGAGGATCGTCGAGCGGCGCTGCGTAGCCGGCTGATCGGCTTCGTCTTCCAGTCCTTCCACCTGATCCCGCGCCTGACGGCCCTGGAGAACATCGAGTTGCCGATGCTCCTGGCGGGAATCGAGCCGTGTGAGCGTCGCCGCCGCAGTCTCCAGCTGGCCGAGCGTCTGGGCCTGTCCGAGCGCTTGCGCCATCACCCGGCCGAACTGTCGGGCGGCCAGCGCCAGCGGGTGGCGATTGCCCGTGCCATGGTGATGCGGCCACGCCTGTTGCTCGCCGATGAGCCCACCGGGAATCTCGACAGCCAATCCGGCGCCGAAGTGGTGGCCCTGCTGGAGGAGCTGAATGCCGACGGCCTGACCCTGATCCTGGTGACCCACGACGCCCAGCACGCCGCCCGCGCCCATCGCCAGATCCAGATGCGTGACGGCTGCATCCTCAGCGACCGGCACCAGGGAGCGCCCGCCTGATGGACCCGCTGGACGCCTGCCGATTCTGGCTGGGCGCCATGCGCGGCCACGGCTCGCGCAGTGTCATGTTGTTGCTGGCGATGGCGGTGGGCGTCTTCTTCGTGACCTTGCTGGGTGGGCTGGGCGAGGGTGCGCGGACCTATGTGCTGGGCGAGTTCTCGCTGCTCGGGCGGGACATCCTCATCGTCTTGCCGGGGCGCAATGAAACCACCGGCGGCATGCCGCCCATCACCGGGATGGCACCCCGTCCGCTGACCCAGGCGGATGCTGCCGCCCTGCAGCGCCTGCCGGCGATACGCCAGGTGGCGCCGCTGCATGCCGGGCAACTGGAAGTCAGCCGTGACAACCGCAACCGCGAAGCCCTCACCTTAGGGACCACCCGCGCGTTCTTCGCCATTCGCCAGTTGCGCCTTGCCCAGGGCGTGGCGCTGCCCGAACTGGAGCCGGGGCAGGCCGACGAGGTGTGCGTGATCGGCAGTCGCCTGCGCACCGCGCTGTTCGGCACTGCGCCGGCGCTGGGGCAGTGGCTGCGGGCGGGCGACCGGCGTTTCCGGGTGATCGGGGTGCTGGACGAGCGCGGCGAATCCCTCGGGATGGACTTTTCCGAGGCGCTGATCGTGCCGGTGTCCAGCGCCGAGGCGCTGTTCGACCGGGAAGGGTTGTTCCGCGTCTTCGTCGAGGCCCGTGGCCCCAGCTACCTCGACAGCGCGCGGCGCCAGGTGCTGGCGACCCTCACCGAACGTCACCAGGGAGAGGAAGACGTCACCCTGCTCAGCCAGGACTCCATGCTCGCCGCCTTCGACAGCATCCTCAACGGCCTGACCCTGGCGCTGGCGGGCATCGCCGCTATCAGCCTGCTGGTCGCCGGCATCCTGATCATGAATGTCACCTGGATCGCTGTCCTGCAAAGAACCGCTGAGATCGGCCTGCTCAAGGCGGTGGGCGCCAGTTCCGATCAGGTGCGTCTGCTGTTCCTCGGCGAAGCGGCCCTGCTGGCGCTGCTGGGCGCCGCAGTGGGGTTGGGCCTTGGCGAGTTGCTGTTGTGGATCGGCCGCCTGGCCAGTGACCTGCCGCTGTATGCGCCCTGGTGGGCGCGGCTGGGGGCGCCGTCCCTGGCGCTGGTGGCTGCCCTGCTGTTCGCCTGGCTGCCAGCCAGTCACGCGGCGGCGCAGGTGCCGGTGCAGGCGTTGCGCCCGCAAGGCAGCCACTGATGCGCTGGCGCGATGGCCTTGGCCTGTGCAGCTCGTCCCTGTCCTGCCAGCCCCTGCGCAGTCTGCTGACCCTTCTCGGCGTGGCCATCGGCATCGCCGCCGTGGCGCTGCTCACCGCCATGGGGGAGGGTTTGCGCACTCGCGTGCTGGACAGCTTTGCGCAGTTCGGCACGCGGGTCGTCACCGTGCGTCCCGGCACCTTGCCCACCGGCGGTATCGGCGGGATTCTCGCCAGCGCCCGACCCTTGACCATTGCCGACGCGGATGCCCTGGGGCGGTTGCCCCATGCCGAAGCCGTGGTACCCATCATCCAGGGCAACGGCGATATCCAGGCGGCCGGTCGGCAGCGGCGTGTGGATATCCTCGGTACGGGGTCGCAGTTGGCGGATGCCTGGCGGGTGCAGATGGCAGCGGGAAAATTCCTGCCGCCCTCGCGGGATGGCCGCACGCCGCCCTATCTGGTGCTGGGGGCGAAACTGGCGACAGAGCTGTTCGGCAGCGCCGCACCGGTCGGCCAGCGGGTGCGGGTGGGCGGCATGAGTTTCCGGGTTGTCGGGGTCATGGGCAGCAAGGGCAACTTGTTGGGCTTCGACCTCGATGACATCGCCTACATCCCGGTGGACTGGGCGGAATACCTGTTCAATCGCGAAGGGCTGGTGAAGATTCACGTGCTGTTCGAGGACAGCGCCCCCGCTGAGGCCTTTGCCGATGATGTGCGCCGCTTGCTGGTGGAGCGCCACGGCCGCGAAGACTTCCGCATGACGTCCCAGGGTGACCTGCTGGGCAGCCTGAATCGCATCCTCGCCACCCTGACCCTGGGCATCGCGGCCCTTGGCGGCGTATCCCTCCTGGTGGGCGCGGTGGGCATCCTCACCATCATGACCACCACAGTCGAGGAACGAACGGCCGAAATCGGCCTGTTGCGGGCCGTCGGCGCGGCGCCGCGCCAGGTGCTGGCGCTATTCCTCACGGAAGCGACCCTGCTTTCGCTGCTGGGTGGCCTGCTGGGACTGGTGATGGTCTTTCTATTGGTGGGCATGCTGCACTGGGCGGTGCCAGGGCTACCGCTGAGCCTGGACCTGTCGCTGGTGCTGCTGGCGTTGCTGCTGTCCGTCGTGGTCGGCATCGGAGCGGGTCTGGCACCCGCGAGGCGAGCGGCGCGGCTGCATCCGGTGGATGCGTTGCGGCTGGACTGATGGCGGGCCAAAGGATGGTGTCAGTCGTAGGGTGGACCACGCTTCACCGGTCCACCATTCGAGGCCCGGCGTAGCACCGCTGGTGGATGAAAAAAGCGCCATCCACCCTACAACCGTTCCATGAAAAAGGGCCGCGATTGCGGCCCTTTGCGGTTTCCATCAGCCCCGACGCGGCGGGACCGGGCGGGTGCGGCCGCTGCCGTCAATGGCGACGAAGACGAACACCGCTTCGGTGACCTTGCGCCATTCGCTGGAAAGCGGGTCATCGCTCCAGACTTCTACCAGCATCTGAATCGAGCTGCGGCCGATTTCCAGGGTCTGGGTATAGAAGGAGAGCTGGGCGCCCACGGCTACCGGAACCAGGAAGGCCATGCGGTCGATGGCCACGGTGGCCACGCGGCCTGCGGCCACCTTGCTGGCCATGGCCGTGCCGGCCAGGTCCATCTGGGAAACCAGCCAGCCACCGTAGATGTCGCCGAAGCCGTTGGTTTCACGCGGGAGCGCGGTGATCTGCAGGGCGAGGTCGCCTTGCGGGGTCAGGTTCTCTTCTTCTTCTTCGATGTCGATCATGCCGGAATAGCCTGTTTCGTGTGTGTGGCGCCAATGCCTGGAAGGGACTTGCCCTTTCCTTCCCTGTGCGCCGCCGACCCACTGCATGCCGACATGCGCTGAACTGCGCGCAGTATATAGCCATGCCGAGGCGCCAGACGACCGCTGTGGCGGCTCAGCGGCGGTTTTTTGGCTGAGACTGTGTGCATTTGACGCTTTTTGATATGTTGCGAGGCGATTTTCCGCCCAAGTAGCGGAGAGCGTCCCGCACCCCCAGACGAGAATTCCACCCCATGTCTTCCGTGCTCGCCCCCGAGGCGCCCGCCTCGCGCCCGCTGACCCGCAGCGATTACAAGACCCTGTCGCTTTCGGCCCTCGGCGGCGCCCTCGAGTTCTACGACTTCATCATCTTTGTGTTCTTCGCCGCGGTGGTGGGCAAGTTGTTCTTCCCCGCCGAAATGCCGGAATGGCTGCGCCAGATGCAGACGTTCGGCATCTTTGCCGCCGGTTACCTGGCGCGCCCGCTGGGCGGCATCGTGATGGCGCACTTCGGTGACCTCCTGGGCCGCAAGCGCATGTTCACCCTGAGCATCTTCCTGATGGCGATCCCGACCCTGGTGATGGGTCTGCTGCCCACCTACGAGCAGATCGGCATCTGGGCGCCCCTGGCGCTGCTGTTGATGCGTGTGGTGCAGGGCGCGGCCATTGGTGGCGAAGTTCCGGGCGCCTGGGTGTTCGTTGCCGAGCACGTCCCTGCGCGCCACGTGGGTTACGCCTGCGGCACCCTGACTTCGGGTCTGACCGCCGGCATCCTGCTGGGTTCGCTGATGGCCACCCTGATCAACAGCATCTACACCCCGGCCGAGGTCCTGGATTGGGCCTGGCGCCTGCCGTTCCTGGTGGGCGGGGTGTTCGGCCTGTTCGCCATGTACCTGCGCCGCTGGCTGCACGAGACCCCGGTCTTCGCCGAGATGCAGCAACGCAAGGCGCTGGCGGCGGAGGTACCGCTGAAGACCGTGCTGCGCGAGCACCGCGGTGCTGTGGTGCTGTCCATGCTGCTGACCTGGGTGCTGTCCGCCGGCATCGTGGTCGTGATCCTGATGACCCCGACCCTGCTGCAGACCGTGTACGGCTTTGAGGCCGCCACTGCGCTGAAGGCCAACAGCCTGGCCATTGTGCTGCTGTCCATCGGTTGCGTGCTGTCGGGCGCGATCGCCGATCGCATCGGAGCCGGACGCACCTTCCTGGTGGGTGGCCTGCTGCTGGCCATCAGTTCCTGGACCTTCTACACCAGCCTCAAGGCTCATCCGGACTGGCTGTTCCCGCTCTACGCCATCACCGGTCTGTTCGTCGGCACCATCGGCGCCGTGCCCTATGTGATGGTCAAGGCATTTCCCCCGGTGGTGCGCTTCTCCGGGCTGTCGTTCTCCTACAACCTGGCCTACGCCATCTTCGGCGGCCTGACGCCTATGGTGGTGTCGCTGCTGCTGAAGTGGGACAGCCTCGGTCCGGCCTATTACGTGGCGGCGTTGTGTGGTGTGGCGGTGTTGATCGGGCTGTTCCTGATCGCGAAGAAGCGCTGAGTTTCTCGCTCCGTCTGTACTTCGTAGGATGGGTAGAGCCCGCGAAACCCATCGTTCCGCGGTGATGGGTTTCGCTCCGCTCTACGCCATCCTACGAGAGTTTCACTTCTTCGCCGCACTCACCCGCCAGACCTTGTTGCCCACATCGTCGGTCACCAGCAGGGCGCCCTTGCTGTCGAGCTTGACGTCCACCGGGCGGCCCTGGGCGTTGCCTTGTTCGTCGAGGAAGCCGGTCAGCACGTCCACCGGCTGGCCGTTGGGCTTGCCGCCCTTGAACGGCACGTAGATCACCTTGTAGCCACTGCGGGGATTGCGGTTCCAGGAGCCGTGCTGGCCGACGAACAACCCATTCTGGAACGCCGGCAGCTTGCTGCCCTTGGCGAAGGTGATGCCCAGTGAGGCGGTGTGCGGGCCCAGGGCGTAGTCGGGAACCAGGGCCTTGGCCACCAGCTCGGGACGCTGGGGCTGGATGCGCTCGTCCACATGCTGGCCGTAGTAGCTGTAGGGCCAGCCGTAGAAGCCGCCGTCCTTGACCGAGGTGATGTAGTCCGGCACCAGGTCGCTGCCCAGTTCGTCGCGTTCGTTCACGGCGGTCCACAGCTTGCCGGTCTGCGGTTCCCAGGCCATGCCGTTGGGGTTGCGCAGGCCGGTGGCGAAGAGGCGCTTGTTGCCGCTGGCGCGGTCCAGTTCCCAGATGGCGGCGCGGCCTTCTTCGGATTCCATGCCGTTCTCGCCGATGTTGCTGTTGGAGCCCACGGTTATGTAGAGCTTGCGGCCATCACGGCTGGCGATGACGTTCTTCGTCCAGTGGTGATTCAGTCCGGCGGGCAGATCAGTGACCTTGGTACCCGGATCAGTGATCTCGGTGGCGCCCTTTTCATAGGGGAAGCGCATCAGCGCATCGGCGTTGGCGACATAGAGGTCCTTGCCCACCAGCACCATGCCGAAGGGCGAGTAGAGGCCGCTGAGGAAGGTGCTGCGCAGGTCGGCAACGCCATCGCCGTTGATGTCGCGCAGCAGCGAAATGCGATTGGCACTGGGCACCTGGGAACCGGCTTTCTTCATGAACATGCTCGCCACCCGGCTCTTCAGGCTCGGCGGTTTGTCCGTCCCGGGCGCCGCGCTTTCGGCCACCAGCACATCGCCGTTGGGCAGCACATAGAGCCAGCGCGGGTGCTGCAGACCTTCGGCGAAGGCATTGACCTTCGTGCCCTGGGTGGCCTCGGGCATGGCGCCGTCGGGCCAGCCGGTGGCCGTTGCCACGTGAACGGTCGGGATGAGCGTCTTGTTCGGCGGCGGCAGCTGCGGGTTCGGGCCAGTGCCGTCTTCTACCTGCAAGGTTGCCGTTTCGCCGCATGCGGTGCAGAGGGCCAGAAGTGCAATGGGCAGCAGTGGGTGGGGCTTCATGGATGGGGTCTCCGGACGATTCACGGGTCGTGATTCTTCGTTGGACAGCGGGTGATGGCCTTTCATCCAATTGTCACAATCAATTCATAGAGTGGTCATACGGCCTCTCGATACTGGCCCCCGTTGAATTCACCCCCTCGTCCTGCTTAGGAGCAAGGCATGAAACTGAAGCGTTTGATGGCGGCCCTCACCTTCGTCGCCGCCGGCGTTGCTACCGCCAGCGCGGTTGCTGCCGTTGACCCGTCCATTCCGGCCTACCAGAAGACCACTGGTGTTTCCGGCAACCTTTCCAGCGTTGGCTCCGACACCCTGGCCAACCTGATGACCCTGTGGGCCGAGGCTTACAAGCGCGAATACCCGAACGTGAACATCCAGATCCAGGCCGCCGGTTCCTCCACCGCGCCGCCGGCTCTGACCGAAGGCACCGCCAACCTGGGCCCGATGAGCCGCAAGATGAAAGACGTCGAGCTGCAGGCCTTCGAGCAGAAGTACGGCTACAAGCCGACCGCTGTTCCGGTTGCCGTGGATGCCCTGGCGATCTTCGTGCACAAGGACAACCCGATCAAAGGCCTGACCATGCAGCAGGTCGACGCGATCTTCTCCGCCAACCGCCTGTGCGGTGGCACCGCCAACATCAAGACCTGGGGTGACCTGGGCGTGACTGGCGACCTGGCTTCCAAGCCGATCCAGCTGTTCGGTCGTAACTCGGTATCCGGCACCTACGGCTACTTCAAGGAAGAAGCCCTGTGCAAAGGCGACTTCAAGCCGAACGTGAACGAGCAACCGGGCTCCGCTTCCGTCGTCCAGTCCATCAGCCAGTCCGTCAACGGCATCGGCTACTCGGGCATCGGCTACAAGACTTCCAGCGTGAAGACTGTCGCCCTGGCCAAGAAAGAAGGTGGCGAGTTCGTTGAAGACAACGAGCAGAACGCCCTGAACGGCAGCTACCCGCTGTCCCGCTTCCTCTACGTCTACGTGAACAAGGCGCCGAACAAGCCGCTGGCTCCCCTGGAAGCCGAGTTCGTGAAGATGGTCCTGTCCAAGCAGGGTCAGGAAGTCGTGGTCAAGGACGGTTACATCCCGGTCCCGGCCAAGGTTGCCGAGAAAGCGCTGAAAGATCTGGGCCTGTAAACCAGGCCGGATAAGGGAGCGGCCGCCTCATGCGTGCCGCTCCGCAAGGACGCAAAGGGCGACGGGAGACCCCCGTCGCAGAAGCCCGCCCGAGGACTCCTCCGGGTGGGCTTCGCCACGTCAACTCGCTGTAATCTTTCTGTCACACGAAGCCCGTAGTCTGTGCCCCCATCGTAAAAGCCTGTGCGCGCTGACTGTGGCAAGAGCCCGAATCCATGACTGACCTGGCCAACTCCCTGAATACTCCGAAGAACCCGCCCGCTCGCATCGACTTCAATACGCCTGCGCTGGTGCGCAAGCGCAAGATGCGCGCGCTGAAGGATCGCCTGACCCGCTGGTACGTGCTGGTGGGCGGTCTCGCCGTTCTGGGCGCCATTACCCTGATCTTCTTCTACCTGGCCTATGTGGTGCTGCCGCTGTTCAAGGGCGCGGAACTGACCGCGCGCAAGGAGCAGAGCCCCGCCTGGCTGCAACAGGATGCCGGCAAGCCCCTGCTGCTGGCCCTGGAAGAGCAGAACATGGTCGGCATGCGCGTTTCCGACAAGGGTGAGGTGCAGTTCTTCTCGAGCAAGGACGGCAGCGCGCTCAAGCGCCAGCAACTGCCACTGCCGACGGGCGCCAGCGTGGTCTCCATCGGCCAGGACCAGCCGGGCAGCCCGCTGGTGGTCCTGGGTTTGTCCAACGGCCAGGCGCTGATCTTCAAGCACAGCTACAAGATCACCTACCCGGACAACCACAAGACCATCGAGCCGCAGGTCAGCTTCCCCTACGGCGAAACCCCCATGGCGCTGGATGCCCAGGGCCGCGCGATCGAGCACGTCGCCCTCAGCATCAATGACGAGACGCTGATCCTCGCCGGTTCCACCGGCAACCAGTTGCACGTGCAGCAGGTAGTCAGCGAAGAGAACATGCTGACCGGCGAAACCACCCAGGAGCAGAGCCGCGTCGAGCTGCCGCAGATGGTCGAGCCGATCAAGGCGATCTACATCGACCCGCGCCACCAGTGGCTCTATGTGCTCAACGGCCGAGCCCAGGCCGACGTCTTCAGCCTGCGCGAGCACGCCCTGAACGGCCGCTACAAGCTGCTGGAAGACGGCGAGCGCGAGGTCACCGCCAGCAACATGCTGCTGGGCGGCATTTCCCTGATGGTGGGCGACTCCAAGGGCGGTATCGCCCAGTGGTTCATGGCCCGCGACCCGGACGGCTCGTCGCGCCTGAAGCACATCCGTGACTTCCAGCTGGGCACCAGCCCGGTGGTGCAGATCAGTGCCGAAGAACGCCGCAAGGGCTTCGTCGCCCTCGACGCCACCGGCCACCTCGGCGTGTTCCACAGCACCGCGCACCGCACCCTGCTGGTGGAACCGGTTGCCGACAGCGCCGGCATGCTCGCCCTGTCGCCGCGCGCCAACCGCATCGTGGTCGAAGAGGGCGGCAAGCTGCTGCCGTTCCGTCTCAGCAACCCGCACCCGGAAGTCTCCTGGAGCGCGCTGTGGAGCAAGGTCTGGTACGAGAGCTACGACGAACCGAAGTACGTCTGGCAGTCGACCGCGGCCAACACCGACTTCGAACCCAAGCTGAGCCTGGCGCCGCTGACCTGGGGCACCCTCAAGGCGGCCTTCTACGCCATGCTGCTGGCCGCCCCGCTGGCCATCGCCGCTGCGATCTACACCGCCTACTTCATGGCGCCGTCCATGCGCCGAAAGGTCAAGCCGGTGATCGAGCTGATGGAAGCGCTGCCGACGGTGATCCTCGGCTTCTTCGCCGGCCTGTTCCTGGCGCCCTACGTGGAAGGCCACCTGCCGGGCATCTTCAGCCTGCTGCTGCTGACACCCTTCGGCATCCTGCTGGCCGGTTACACCTGGAGCCGCCTGCCGGAGTCCATCCGCCTGCGTGTGCCGGACGGCTGGGAAGCGGCCATCCTGATCCCGGTCGTAGGCCTCACCGCCTGGTTCGCCCTGGGCATGAGCCCGCTGCTGGAAAACTGGTTCTTCGGCGGTGACATGCGCCTGTGGATCAGCAATGACCTGGGCATCACCTACGACCAGCGCAACGCCCTGATCGTCGGCCTGGCCATGGGCTTCGCGGTGATCCCGAACATCTTCTCCATCGCCGAAGACGCCGTGTTCAGCGTGCCCCGCAGCCTCACCTACGGCTCCCTGGCCCTCGGCGCCACGCCCTGGCAGACCATGACCCGCGTCGTGCTGCTGACCGCCAGCCCCGGCATCTTCTCCGCCCTGATGATCGGCCTCGGCCGGGCCGTGGGCGAGACCATGATCGTGCTGATGGCCACCGGCAACACCCCGGTGATGGAAGTGAACATCTTCGAAGGCATGCGCACCCTGGCTGCCAACGTGGCCGTGGAAATGCCGGAGTCGGAAGTCGGTGGTAGCCACTACCGCGTGCTGTTCCTCTCGGCGCTGGTGCTGCTGACCTTCACCTTCGTCATGAACACCCTGGCCGAGCTGATCCGCCAGCGGCTGCGCAAGAAGTACGCGTCTCTTTAAAAACGCGACGCCTCCGGCGTCGCATCTGATGACCCTCTCCCTTCAGGGAGAGGGTGCCCGAAGGGCGGGAGAGGGTGGTGCCTCGTGCAACCCCCTCTCCCCAGCCCTCTCCCCGTAGGGGAGAGGGAGTAAATACACGAAACCTCCGGCCCCTGGCGGGAGGAACTGAAAGACTCAAGCGGTGGAGAAATCCGTGAAAAAGGTTTCCCTGAAAGACTGGTTCAAAAGTGGCGCACCGGGCGTCTGGATAAGCGGTGGCGCGGTTTCCATCGCGGTCATCATGACCATCGGCCTGCTCTCGGTGATCGCCGTGCGTGGCCTCGCCCACTTCTGGCCGGCCGATCTGATAGAGGCGCAGTACTCCGTACCGGGCCAGGCCGCCAAGCCGGTGATCGGCGAGGCGGTGCAGATCGAGGAAGTTTCCCGAGCGCGCCTGCAAGGTGCCGGCCTGCCGGTACCGGAGAGCGGCCCGGAGTTCATGACCCGCGAACTGCTCAAGGTGGGCAACCGTGACGTCTACGGCAGCGACTTCACCTGGGTCGTAGGTGACTGGCTGCGGGACCAGAAGTACCCGACTGAGCTGGTGGCGCTGGAGCGCCGCGAGTGGGGCAACTTCTACGGCCGCGTCGTATCGGTGAAGGAAAACGGCCAGGTGGTGGCCGAAGGCGAGGCCGCGATGGCCGAGCTGGTGAAGCGCCTGGAACGTGTGAATGCCCTTTACGACAAGCTCTACCAGCTTGAGAAGAAGGACATCGGCGGCATCAACCACGGCCTGGAGCGCCTGCGCCTGCAGACCCGCAAGCTGGAGCTGAATGATGCCTTGACCGCTGAGGCCCAGGCCGACATCGCCGCCCAGCGCGCCGAGCTGGAACAGCGCTACAAGGGCCTGGAAGAGCAGCTGATGGGCCTGCACAAGGAGTTCAACCGCGACAGCGTCGTGGTTCGTGAAGCCGGTGGCCAGGAGCAGGAAATCAGCCTCGGCAACGTGGTCCATGCCTATCAGCCCAACGCCATGGGCGTGGGCGCCAAGCTCGGCTTCTACTTCGCCAAGCTCTGGGAATTCCTCGCCGACGACCCGCGTGAAGCCAACACCGAAGGCGGTATCTTCCCGGCCATCTTCGGCACCGTGATGATGACCCTGATCATGGCCGTGATCGTCACCCCCTTTGGTGTGATCGCCGCCATCTACCTGCGCGAGTACGCCAAGCAGGGCCCGCTGACCCGTGTCATCCGCATCGCGGTGAACAACCTGGCGGGCGTTCCGGCGATCGTCTACGGCGTGTTCGGCCTGGGCTTCTTCGTCTACGTACTGGGTGGTTCCCTGGACCGCCTGTTCTTCCCCGAATCCGCCCCGGCGCCGACCTTCGGTACCCCGGGTCTGCTCTGGGCGTCCCTGACCCTGGCGATCCTCGCCGTGCCGGTGGTGATCGTTGCCACCGAAGAAGGCCTGGCGCGTATCCCGCGTGCCGTGCGTGAAGGCTCCCTGGCCCTGGGTGCGACCAAGGCCGAAACCCTGTGGAAGGTGGTCCTGCCCATGGCCAGCCCAGCCATGATGACCGGCCTGATCCTCGCCGTGGCCCGTGCCGCGGGTGAAGTGGCGCCGCTGATGCTGGTGGGTGTGGTGAAACTGGCGCCGAGCCTGCCGGTGGACGGCAACTACCCGTACCTGCATCTGGACCAGAAGATCATGCACCTGGGCTTCCACATCTATGACGTCGGCTTCCAGAGCCCGAACGTCGAGGCCGCGCGGCCGCTGGTTTACGCCACTGCGCTGCTGCTGGTACTGGTGATCGCCCTGCTGAACTTCTCGGCCGTCGCCATCCGCAACCACTTGCGCGAGAAATACAAGGCGCTGGACAGCTGATCGTCCGCCGCGAACCGCATTGCCTGAGGCTTACAGCTTGTAGCTCGAAGCTACGAACGGAGTGAACACATGCAACACGAATCCCACAGCCACGGCGTCAACATTTCCGCCCTTGGCCGCGACAAGCAGAACCTGCGCCTGGATAAGGAAACCGTCGCCCTCGAAGTGCCCGGCCTCTCCCTGTTCTATGGCGAGAAGCAGGCGCTGCACGACGTCAGCATGAATATCCCGAAGCAGCGCGTGACCGCCTTTATCGGCCCGTCCGGCTGCGGCAAGTCGACCCTGCTGCGCTGCTTCAACCGCATGAACGACCTGGTGGACGGTTGCCGCGTCGAAGGTGAGATCCGCCTCGACGGCACCAACATCTACCGCAAGGGCGAAGATGTCGCCGAACTGCGTCGCCGCGTGGGCATGGTGTTCCAGAAGCCGAATCCGTTCCCCAAGAGCATCTACGAGAACGTGGTCTACGGCCTGCGCATCCAGGGCATCAACAAGAAGCGCGTGCTGGACGAAGCCGTGGAGTGGGCGCTGAAGGGCGCCGCGCTGTGGGATGAGGTGAAGGACCGCCTGCACGAATCCGCACTCGGCCTGTCCGGTGGTCAGCAGCAGCGCCTGGTGATCGCCCGCACCATCGCCGTGGAGCCCGAGGTACTGCTGCTCGACGAACCCTGCTCGGCCCTGGACCCGATCTCCACCCTGAAGGTGGAAGAGCTGATCTATGAGCTCAAGAGCAAGTACACCATCGTCATCGTGACCCACAACATGCAGCAGGCAGCGCGCGTTTCCGACTACACAGCGTTCATGTACATGGGCAAGCTGATCGAGTTCGGCGATACCGATACCCTGTTCACCAACCCGGACAAGAAGCAGACCGAAGACTACATCACCGGTCGCTATGGCTAACGCCGGATCGTCCCCTCTCCCTCTGGGAGAGGGTTAGGGTGAGGGTAGCTTCGAGCTAGGCCGGACTTCCCTCATCCGAATGCGGCCCGCCCCGCCCCCTCTCCCAGGGGAGAGGGGGGAAAGACGCCTTCCCTAGGACATCAAAATGATCGACAAAGACAGCCTTACCCATCACATCTCCCAGCAGTTCAACGCCGAACTGGAGGAAGTGCGCAGCCACCTCCTGGCGATGGGTGGCCTGGTCGAAAAGCAGGTCAATGACGCGGTCACTGCGCTGATCGACGCCGACTCCGGCCTTGCCCAGCAAGTGCGCGAGATCGATGACCAGATCAACCAGATGGAACGCAACATCGACGAAGAGTGCGTGCGCATCCTCGCCCGTCGCCAGCCGGCGGCTTCCGACCTGCGCCTGATCATCAGCATCTCCAAGTCGGTGATCGACCTCGAGCGCATTGGCGACGAAGCGTCGAAGATCGCCCGTCGCGCCATCCAGCTGTGCGAAGAGGGCGTGGCCCCGCGCGGCTACGTCGAGGTGCGCCACATCGGCGACCAGGTGCGCAAGATGGTCCAGGAAGCCCTGGATGCCTTCGCCCGTTTCGACGCCGATCTGGCTCTGTCGGTGGCCCAGTACGACAAGAACATCGACCGCGAATACAAGACCGCCCTGCGTGAGCTGGTCACCTACATGATGGAAGACCCGCGTGCCATCAGCCGTGTGCTCAACGTCATCTGGGCCCTGCGTTCCCTGGAGCGCATCGGTGACCACGCGCGCAACATTTCCGAACTGGTGATCTACCTGGTGCGCGGCACCGACGTACGTCACCTGGGCCTGGCGCGCATGGCCGAGGAAGTGAAGGGCAATGGCGCGGGTGCGGGCGACGGCGCCTCCAAGAGCTGATCCTGCCGTCTGTGCCAGAAACGCCCGGCTTCGTGCCGGGCGTTTTGCTTTCCGGTCGCGTGAGTGACCCGTCGGTCACTGGCAGGCGGCGGGTCGTAAACAGGCTTGGCAATTGGCTATCAGCCAAGGCTATTCTTAGCCCCGATTCCAAGGAGTAGTCGATGGGCAAGGTCAATGTGCTGGTGGTGGACGATGCGTCCTTTATTCGCGACCTGGTGAAAAAGGGACTGCGCGACAACTTTCCCGGCACCCAGATCGAAGAAGCGATCAATGGGCGCAAGGCCCAGCAGATGCTCGCCCGCACGACAATCGACCTGATCCTCTGCGACTGGGAAATGCCCGAGATGTCCGGCCTTGAGCTGCTCACCTGGTGCCGTGAGCAGGACCACCTGAAGGCCACGCCTTTCATCATGGTCACCAGCCGCGGCGACAAGGAAAACGTCATCCAGGCCATCCAGGCCGGCGTTACCGACTACATCGGCAAGCCCTTCTCCAACGATCAGCTGGTCACCAAGGTGAAGAGGGCCCTGAGCCGCAGCGGCAAGCTCGAGGCGCTGATGTCCAGCGCGCCGGTCAAGCTGCCCAACGCCGGCGGTTTCGCCAACGATTCCCTGGCCGCCCTCACCGGCGGCAAGGCCGAAGTGGTCCGCCCGGCTGCCGCGCCGGCAGCGGCTGCGCCCGTGGCCAAGCCCGCCGTGCCGGCACCGTCGGCCAAATCCGCTGCCCAGGCGCCTGGCGGGCGCGGACAGGCCCAGCTGCGCCTGCCGGCTGGTGTGCTGGCCTGCGTGATCAAGGCCTTGAGCCTGAAGGACGCGCAACTCGTCGTGCGCGCTGGCGATCCGCTGCCTCAGGTTCTCGAAAGCGCGGTGCTCGATCTGGAGCAGGGCGAGGGCGGCGAAGTGGCGCGACTCAATGGCTACCTGCACTCGGTCGCAGCGCTGGAGCCCAGGCCCGACAGCGAATGGCTGCTGCTGAGTTTCCGCTTCGTCGACCGCGATCCGCAAAAACTCGATTACCTGTCCCGCCTGATCGCCCGCGGCACCGCCCAAAAGCATTTCGTCCCCGGCGCCTGACTGTCCAGCCAACCCCGTCACAGCCCGACGGGCAACGTCTCGCCCGGCGAGATTCGCGCTGCTAGTCTTCGGCAACACGGAGCACAGAAGAACAAACGGGCCGACATGCTGGGGCGATTCCTTTCTCTAGTGCTGCTGCTGGGCGCAAGCCTGCCTGCGGCGGCATTGACCATCTACAAGTACACCGACGCCAACGGTGTGGTGACCTACACCGACAAGGCCGTGTCCGGTGCCCAGGTGTTCGTCTTCCGCGACCGCATGGTGGAGCGCCTGGACCTGTCGGTGAAGCTGGAAACCAAAAAGCACGCAGCAGGCGAAACCCTGCTGCTGCGCAATGAGCTGTTCGCGCCGGTGGAAGTGGAGTTGCGCATCGACCAGGCCGACAACGTCTCCGGTGCCCCGGACCAGCCGATACGCTGGGTGCTGGCGCCGCGCAGCAGCATGCGGATGGCCACCCTGGCTCCGGCTGACCCGAGCCGACCCATGCGCTACAAGCCCAAATTGCGCTACGCCATGGGCGATCCGCGCGTGCAGCCGGTGGTGTATCGCTACCCGCTGCCCTGGCAGGGCGGCCCCTTCCGTTTGACCCAAGGCGCCAATGGCCGCTACAGCCATTTCACCCCCAAGGGGCGCTATGCCCTGGACATCGCCATGCCCGAAGGCACGCCGATCGTCGCGGCGCGGCCGGGCATGGTGGTGAAGATCGAGAACGACCAGAGCGGCCGGGGCAACAACCCGTCCGGCAACTTCGTGCGCATCCTGCATGACGACGGCACCATGGGCGTCTACCTGCACTTGATGCGGGGCTCGGTGCAGGTACGCGAAGGTCAGGCGGTGTCCATTGGCGAGCGCATCGCCCGCTCCGGCAACACCGGCAACAGCACCGGCCCGCACCTCCACTTCGTCATCCAGCGCAATTTGGGTCTGGCGCTGGAGTCCATCCCATTCGATTTCGCTCAGCCGGTGGATACGCTGCCGAACTTCGCGGTGGGCGGGGAGTAGCGAAGCCCAACATCGGACTCCGCCGGATACACCATCGTTGGGCTTCGCTGCGCTCTGCCCAACCTACAAGTACCTAGTCGGTTTCGCGCAGCCAGTGGTCACCGTAGGTTGTGGCTGAGCTACGCGAAGCCCAACATCGGCCTCCGCCGAATACACCGTCGTTGGGCTTCGCTGCGCTCTGCCCAACCTACGAGTACCTAGTCGGTTTCGCGCAGCCAGTGGTCACCGTAGGTTGTGGCTGAGCTATGCGAAGCCCAACATCGCAGTCCACCGGACACACCGTTGTTGTACGAGTGTTTCGATGATTTCGCAAGGTCGGGAGCAAGGTGATCAGTCGAGCTTGAGCACCTTGGCGAGGACGATCTTCGGGCCTTTCATCTTCTTCACGATGATGCGCAGGCCGTCGGTCTCCAGCACTTCTTCCTCTTCCGGCACGCGGTTCAGGCTCTCGTAGATCAGGCCGGCGAGGGTATCGGCTTCCACGTGATCGAGATCGATGCCGAGCAAACGTTCCACCTTGAACAGCGGGGTGTCGCCGCGCACCAGCAGCTTGCCCGGCTGGTAGGCCAGCACGCCGCGTTCGGTCTTGCGGTGTTCGTCCTGGATATCGCCCACCAGCACTTCCAGCACGTCTTCCATGGTCAGGAAGCCCACCACCTTGCCATCGGCTTCCTCGACCACGGCGAAGTGAGCGCCGCCCTGGCGGAATTGCTCCAGCAGGCGCGACAGCGGCATGTGCTTGGTGACGCGCTCCAGCGGATGGGTGAGTTCGGCGAGGTCGAAACTCTCCGGCAGGCTGTCCAGCGCTGACAGCGCCAGCAGCAGGTCCTTGATGTGCAGGACGCCGATGAACTCGCCTTTCTGATCGTCATGCACCGGATAGCGGCTGTACTTGTGGCGGCGGATCACGCTGAGGATGTCCGCCAGCGGTGCGTCGTGCTCGAGGAAGATCAGGTCTTCGCGCGAGTTGGCCCAGTCCACCACTTCCAGTTCACCCAGCTCCACGGCCGAGGCCAGTACGCGCATGTCCTGGTCGCTGGGGTCGCGGGCGCGGCTGGAGTGCAGGATCAGTTTCAGCTCGTCGCGGCTGTAGTGATGTTCGTGGTGCGGGCCGGGCTCGCCTTGCCCTGCAATGCGCAGGATGGTGTTGGCGCTGGCGTTGAGCAGCCAGATGGCCGGGTACATCAGCCAGTAGAAGAGGTAGAGCGGTACGGCAGTCCACAGCGACAGCAGCTCCGGCTTGCGGATGGCCCAGGATTTGGGTGCGAGCTCGCCGACCACGATGTGCAGGTACGAAATGATGAAGAAGGCGGTGAAGAAGGCGATGCCGTGGAGCAGCTTCGGCGAATCGATGCCGGCGTACTCCAGCACCGGACCGAGCAGGTGGGCGAAGGCCGGTTCGCCGACCCAGCCGAGGCCCAGCGAGGCCAGGGTGATGCCCAGCTGGCAGGCCGACAGGTAGGCGTCCAGCTGGTTGTGTACGGTGCGCAGGATGCGACCCCGCCAGCCGTGCTTGTCGGCGATGGATTCGACGCGGGTGGAGCGCAGCTTGACCATGGCGAATTCGGCGGCAACGAAGAAGCCGTTGAGCACCACGAGGAAAAGCGCAAAGAGAATCAGGCCGAAATCGGCAAAGTAACTGAGGAAGTTACTACTAGGGGAAGGGTCCATGGAGGGCTTTTGCTGACGAAGGAACGGCTAAGGTTGAATGCTGCACCCCGAGTTTGCAAGTCGGGGCACAGGGGCATTCAGCTGCGCCGGACCACCTGGCTGCTGGGGAAATGGCAGGTGAAGGTACTGCCGTGGTTGAGCACCGAGCTGATGTCGAGGCGGCCGCGATGGCGGATCAGCACATGCTTGACGATAGCCAGGCCCAGACCGGTGCCCCCGGTGCTGCTGTTGCGGCTGGAGTCGACGCGGTAGAAGCGTTCGGTCAGGCGCGGCAGGTGCTTGGTCTCGATGCCGATGCCACTGTCCTGCACGGACAGGTGCGCGCCGGCTTCGTCGCCCCACCAGCGGATACGGATCTCACCTTCGTCGGGCGTGTACTTCACCGCGTTGAACACCAGGTTGGAGAAGGCGCTGCGCAGTTCCGCCTCGCTGCCGCGGAGCTTGTAGTTGTGGTCGGCTTCCAGGTTGACGCGGTGGTGGCGGTTGCCGGACAGGGCGACGGCGTCGGCCTTGATCTGCAGCAGCATCAGGTCCACCGCCACGGGCTGGTTGTCCGAGGGGTAGTCCGTGGCTTCCAGCTTGGCCAGCAGCAGCAGGTCGTTGAGCAGGTTCTGCATGCGCTTGCCCTGTTGGCTCATCTGCTGCAGCGCGCGGGTCCAGCGCGGGTTCACGTCCTCGACGTTGTCCAGCAGGGTTTCCAGGTAGCCGGCGATCACCGTCAGCGGTGTGCGCAGCTCGTGGGAGACGTTGGCAACGAAGTCCTTGCGCATCTGCTCGAGCTGGTGGAGGCGGGTGACGTCGCGCACCAGCATCAGGTGCTCGCTGTTGCCGTACTTGGTGATGTGGAACTGCAGGCGCAGGCGGTCATTGACGGGCGAGGGCAGGTCCAGGGGTTCGTTGTACTTGCCCTGCTCGAAATATTCCTTGAAGCGCGGATGGCGAATCAGGTTGGTCGCCGGCTGGCCGCTGTCCTGGGGCGTCTTCAGGCCCAGCAGGGTTTCTGCAGCGCGGTTCCACCAGTCGAGGTTGCCGTCGCTGTCGAGCATCACCACGGCGTCCTTCAGCGCGGCGGTGGACTCCTGCACGCGGTCGATCACCGCCTGCAGGCGGCCACGCACGCGCTGGTCGCGGCGCTGGAGGTGGTAGATGCTGTCGAACACCTCGCCCCACAAGCCGTAGCCGTCCGGCGGGGGTTCATCGGGCTTGTGTTCCTTGAGCCATTTGTACAGGCGCAGCAGTTGCGCCAGGGTCCAGCCGAGGTAGGCGCCAAGGCCGACTACCAGGGCCCAGGCATAGTGGCCGGTGACCAGCCCCACCAGCAGGCAGGCACCGATCAGCAGAAGCAGGCGGCGGATAACGACGCCGCGCCAGTCTTGATTCACCTATCGCGTCCTTGTGGGAGGGCGGGGTCAGCTTTTCGTGGAGAAACGATAGCCGGTGCCGCGAACGGTCTGAACCAGATTTTCGTATACCTCGCCGAGGGCCTTGCGCAGGCGCCGGATGTGCACGTCGACGGTGCGCTCCTCGACGTAGACGTTGCCGCCCCATACCTGGTCCAGCAGCTGGCCGCGGGTGTAGGCGCGCTCCTGGTGGGTCATGAAGAACTGCAGCAGACGGTATTCGGTGGGACCCATCTCGGCAGGCTTGCCGTCGATGGTCACGCGGTGGCTGATCGGGTCCAGCAGGAGGCCGCCGATGGCGATCGGCGCTTCGCTGTCGCTGGGGCCGGCACGGCGCAGTACGGCCTTCAGGCGGGCCACCAGCTCACGCGGGGAGAAGGGCTTGGTGATGTAGTCGTCAGCGCCGACTTCCAGGCCCTGGATCTTGTTGTCCTCTTCGCCCTTGGCCGTGAGCATGATGATCGGGATGTCGCTGGTCAGGTCGTCGCGCTTGAGGCGGCGAGCCAGCTCGATGCCGGACGTGCCGGGCAGCATCCAGTCGAGGAGGATCAGATCGGGTTTGCGATCGACGATGACGGCGTGCGCCTGCTGGGTGTTTTCGGCTTCCAGGCAGTCGTAGCCGGCCATCTCCAGGGCGACGGCGATCATCTCGCGGATCGGCGCTTCGTCGTCGACTATCAGGATGTTCTTGCCAACCATGTTCAAGCCTCAAGAAAGGTCGCGTGTTTGACTGATTGCGCCGCATTAGATAACGGAATTATTGCAGGGATGTGACACGTGAGTGTTAGGACCTTGGAGAGCCCTTGCCGATCCACCATTTGCAGGGAACTCGGTGGAATGGGCCTCGTCTATTCTGATTGAGGCCGCCACTAACCTGGGGCGGCCTGGAGCCTGGCACAGGACCCCATCGCCCTGATGGGTGTTCGTGGCTCCATCTGTCCTGTGCTGCTGTGACCTCAAGCCGTGATCCAGCTGCCGCCAGGCTTTCGCTGTTCATTCCGAGGAGAGGCTAGAAAAATGAGAAGAATGTTCCCCCGAGTCGTTCCGCTGCTTGCCGGCGCGCTGCTGAGCTGGCCCCTGTTGGGCCTGGCGGCCGAGCCGGCGATGGAGAAGGACGGCATGCTGGTGGATGCCAAGGGCATGACGCTTTACACCTACGACAAGGACTCAGACGGCAAGTCCGCCTGCAACGGCCAGTGCGCAGAAAACTGGCCGCCGCTGATGGCCGATGCCAGCGCCAAGGCCGATGGCGAGTGGAGCGTGGTCAAGCGCGACGACGGCTCCATGCAGTGGGCGTACGACGGCAAGCCGCTATACACCTTCGTCATGGACAAGAAAGCCGGAGAGGTCACCGGCGACGGCAAGATGGGGGTGTGGCACGTCGCCAAGCCTGAAGCTTACTAGTCGCCGGCAATCGATCCGGGGTTCTCAACCGGTTGGTTGAGCAGGTGACCTGCGCGCTGCGCCTCAGCGCAGCGCGTAGTCGGCGACGATGCCGGCGAAGATGGCCAGGCCGGCCCAGTGGTTGTGCAGGAAGGCCTTGAAGCAGGCCTGTGGATCACGCGTGCGGGTGCTGTAGAGCTCCCAGGCGAAGCACGCGGCTGCCACCATCAGGCCGACGTAGAAACTCGCCCCCAGCTCGAAGCGGTTCCCCGCCAGTACCAGGCAGAACAGCGCCAGGCCCTGCAGTGTGGCGATGATCAGGCGATCGGCGTCGCCGAAGAGGATCGCGGTGGATTTGACCCCGATCTTCAGGTCGTCCTCGCGATCCGTCATGGCGTAGTAGGTGTCGTAGGCCACGGTCCACAGCAGGTTGGCGATATACAGCAGCCAGGCTGCGGCCGGCAGCTCACCGGTTTCCGCGGTGAAGGCCATTGGCATGCCCCAGGAGAAAGCCGCGCCCAGGACTACCTGCGGGTAGTAGGTGTAGCGCTTCATGAAGGGGTAGCAGGCGGCGAGTGCCAGGCCGCCGAAAGACAGCCAGATGGTGGTGGTGTTGGTGAACAGCACCAGAACGAAGCTGATGGCCACCAGGATGAAGAAGAACACCAGCGCCTCGCGCGGGCTCACCCGGCCGCTGGCCATGGGGCGCGCCCGGGTGCGGGTGACGTGGCCGTCGAAGTTGCGGTCCGCGTAGTCGTTGATCACGCAGCCGGCGGCGCGCATCAGGTTCACGCCGAGGACGAAAATCAGCAGATTGGCCACACTGGGGCTGCCCTCACCGGCAATCCACAGGGCCCAGAGCGTGGGCCAGAGTAGCAGGTAGATACCAATGGGCTTGTCCAGCCGGGTCAGCTGGATGAAATCCATCGCGCGGGGATGCAGGCGGTTCAGCGATTGCAGCAGGGTCAGGTACACAGGTGGCTCTCCGGCTCTCCCGTCGAAGCGCCGGATTATAAGGCCTCGATGCCCGCCTGGCGCCACAGTGCAGGGAGGAAGATCTCCGCCACCAGCACCCCCAGTGCACCCCGCGAAAAACAGGATCGGCGGCCCCACAGGCGTTCGGCGCGCACGGCCACCGGCAGCAGGGCGGCCGGATACCGGGTGACTTCGATGGCGCCGCGGTCGAAGGCGCGGTCGCTGAACAACAACTCGCCGAGGGAGCGGCTGCCGAGCTGATGCAGGTCCAGTCCGGAGCCTTCCAGGGCGGCGCGGGCCGCCACGCTGCGGGCGAACACCCAGATCTCGCCGTGGCCGCGCAGGTACACCTCGCGCACCCAGCCCTGGCTGCCGGCGGGAATGCCAAGGGCAGCGCATTCGTCGGTGCGCAGGGTCTGCCAGCCTTCTTCCAGCGGCGTGACGCTGAAGGCGTTATCGGAAAGTGCGGTCAGACGGCGGGTCAGCGAACCCTGGTCGAACAGCCAGTCGCGGACGCTGGCGGCCGGAGCGGGATGGAGCTGGGTGGCGGTGAGCCAGCGGGGCGGATGGACGAGGGCTGCGTGGGGCACGGACGGGGCTTGGGCGATGGAAGACGGCGCAGATTAGCACGGTCGGTGCCTGTCGGCTGCCTCTTGCCCGGGAGTGGGATAAACCAGTAAAAAGCGCCCCTGAAGTGACCGAAATGCCCGCCAGAGGCTGCGGTTCGAGAACACCTGATTGTGCGGAGAGCTGAGTGATGAAGAAGTGGCAATGCGTGGTATGTGGCCTGGTCTACGACGAATCCCAGGGCTGGCCGGATGACGGCATCGCCGCCGGCACCCGCTGGGAGGACGTTCCGCAGGACTGGATCTGCCCCGACTGCGGCGTGGGCAAGCTGGATTTCGAGATGATCGAAATCAACTGATCTCCGCACCGAATAAGCCGGCCATGAGCCGGCTTATTTGTGTCCGAAATAAGAGCCTATCCTCTGTCTGGACTGGTCCGGTGGCGCTTGGCGGTCGCCGGTCGATTGGAGTAGGTTCAGTACGGCTTTCCGCGCCGGCGGAGGTGGTCATGCGCAAGTGGCAATGCGTTGTCTGCGGTTTCATCTACGACGAAGCCGAGGGGCTGCCCGAAGAGGGCATCGCACCGGGCACGCGCTGGGAAGACATTCCGCCGGACTGGGTCTGCCCCGATTGCGGCGTCGGCAAGATCGATTTCGAGATGATCGAGATCGCCTGATCCCGCCATTCAACCCCCATTCAAGCGACGGCCTCGGGGCCGTCGCGTCGTTTCGCGAGCAGGAGTGAGCAATGAGTGCACCCGTGGTGATAGTCGGCACCGGCCTGGCCGGTTACAACCTGGCCAAGGAGTTTCGCAAGCTGGACAGCGAAACCCCTCTGCTCCTGATCAGTGCCGACGATGGCCGCTCCTACTCCAAGCCGATGCTGTCCACGGGCTTCGGCAAGAACAAGGACGCCGATGGCCTGGCCATGGCCGAGGCCGGCGCCATGGCCGAGCAGCTCAAGGCGGAAATCCGCACCCACACGCGCATCACCGGCATCGACCCGGGTCACCAGCGCCTGTGGATAGGCGAGGAAGCCGTGCCCTATCGCGACCTCGTGCTCGCCTGGGGAGCGGACACCATCCGCGTGCCGGTCGAGGGCGATGCCCAGGACGCGATCTTCCCAATCAACGACCTGGAAGACTATGCGCGCTTCCGCACCGCTGCGGCCGGCAAGCGCCGGGTATTGATCCTCGGCGCTGGCCTGATCGGTTGCGAGTTCGCCAACGACCTCAGCCTGGGTGGCCTGGAAGTGGAGCTGGTCGCGCCCTGCGAGCAGGTGATGCCGGGTCTGCTGCATTCGGCTGCCGCGTCTGCGGTGCAAGCCGGGCTGGAAAGCCTCGGCGCGCGCTTCCACCTCGGGCCGGTGCTGGCCCGTCTGGATCGCGGCGAGAACGGCCTGGAGGCGCTGCTCTCCGATGGCACCCAGATCGCCTGCGACCTGGTGGTGTCCGCCGTTGGCTTGCGCCCGCGCACCGAGCTGGCCGCCGCCGCCGGGCTCGCGGTAAACCGGGGCGTGGCGGTGGACCGCCAGCTGCGCACGTCCCACGCGAACATCTACGCCCTGGGCGACTGCGCCGAGGTGGATGGCCTCAACCTGCTTTACGTGATGCCCTTGATGGCCTGCGCCCGCGCGCTGGCACAGACCCTGGCGGGCACGCCTACTGCGGTGGCATACGGCGCGATGCCGGTCACGGTGAAGACCCCGGTCTGCCCGCTGGTGGTGTCGCCGCCGCCTCGTGGCACGGATGGCAGCTGGACGGTTGAAGGCTCCGGGGCGGACATCAAGGCGCTTTACCGCGATGCGGCTGGAAGCCTGCTCGGCTATGCCCTCACCGGGGCCGCGGTGCAGGAGAAACTGGCCCTGAACCGGGAGCTGCCGCCGCTTCTGGCATAAATGGCAGCCCTTCTGTCGGATTAATCCTTCTGTTCTTTCGGAATTCCCGCTGACGACACTGGCGGAGTGCCAATCGGCGTGCCATCCTCCCCGTGGTCTGCCGCAGCGCAGAGCCGTTGCGGCGCCTTGGGCGCTGTTCTGGACGAACAGCACGGACACAAAAACAACAAACCGTCAATGAGGCATCTATGCGTAAACCGGAACTCGCCGCCGCCATCGCCGAAAAGGCCGATCTCACCAAGGATCAGGCCAATCGCGTACTCAATGCGGTGCTGGAAGAAATCACCAACGCGCTGAACCGCAAGGACAGCGTAACGCTGGTGGGCTTCGGCACCTTCCTGCAACGTCATCGTGGTGCCCGCACTGGCAAGAACCCGCAGACGGGTCAGCCGGTCAAGATCAAGGCCAGCAATACTGTCGCCTTCAAACCGGGCAAATCGCTGAAAGAAGCCGTGAACTAAGCTTCTTCTGCCCGGAACCGGGGAGGTTCCGGGCAGTTCACCCGCACCCTCGCAATACCCTCCTTTAGCTGGCTGTAGTCCTGCCGGCAAACCGCTACAATGCGCCGCTTTCTCCATCCTTCGAGGCCGTGCGCGCATGAAATTCCGCTTTCTTCTCTGGATGCTGGGCCGCCTGATGGCCAAGGCCAGCCGTGATAATGCCGAGTTCCAGCAGCAGCTGGCGGGCAAGGACCTGGTGTTCCAGCTGCATACCCTGGACGGCAAGATCGCCCGTCATTTCATCGTTCGCGAACAGCGCGTCATCAGCAAGCGCGGCCCCGCCAACTCGCCGGCCTTCGCCATCGGCTTCAAGGACGGTGCCTACGGCTTCGCCACCATGAGTGCGAAGAACAAGCAGCTGGCCTTCATGCAGGGCATCCAGAACAAGGACATCCAGATCCAGGGCAACCCGGCGCTGGTGATCTGGTTCCAGGGGCTGACCAAGCACCTGGTGCCAAAGAAGAAGGCCGTCGAGAAGAAAGCCGCCTGACCTCGTTTCCCCTGTAGGAGCGAATTCATCGCGATTGAAATCGCTCCCACAGCGTGCGGAAAGAGAATGAAAAAAGGGGCGCCACTGGCGCCCCTTTTTCATGCCCGCAGGATCAGTGCGGACCGTTGAACTGGGAAGCCAGTTCGCGCAGCGCGGCTTCCGCCTGGAGCACCTTGTTCACCGCGTCATCCGCCTTCTCGCGGCTAATCCCCAGGGCGTCGAACAGGTCGTCCGGAATCTCGACTTCCGGGCCGGAGCCGATTCCGCGGTTACGCAGCAGGCTGACCGCCAGGCATACCAGGTTGGGGTACGCGGCATTGTCGTGCTGGTAGTCGGGGTCGTGCTGGAAACGCAGGGCGGTGTAGAGCTCTTCCGGCATGTCCCAGAAGCGCATCAGCCAGCTGCCGATCTGCTCGCGGGTAATGCCAAGCAGGTGCTGCTCGATGTAGCTGTGGGAGAGGTGCGGGTTGACCTCCAGGTGCCGGCAGATCAGCGAGAAATGCGGCGGGAAGACATGTGCCAGGACCAGGTAGCCGAAGTTGTGCAGCAGGCCGGCGAGGTAGGTCAGGCCGGTTTCGGGGCGCTGGGCACGTGGCATGGCACGGGTCAGGCCCTCGATGACCGCGGCGGTATAGATCGCTTGCTGCCAGTACGGTGTGGCTTGCTGCGGCTGGTCCTTGGGCAGGCTCAGGGACTTGCCCAGGGCGAGGCCGAGGGCAAGGTTGATCACCAGGTCGAAGCCCAGCACGCGCACGATGGCGTCTTCCACCGAGCGAATCTTGCCGGGGGCGGCGTAATAGGGCGAGGCCGCCCAGCTCACCACTTGCGCGGCCAGGGCCGGGTCGGTTTCCACGACGCCGGTGATGTCTTCCACGGTGGCATTGGGATCGACCCGCAGCTTGATGATCTTCTGCGCGGACTCCGCCAGCGGCGGGATCTCGATGGTTTCTTCCAGGCGCTGCTGGATGCGGCGCGCGGTGAAGGCCTGCACGGCTTGGGTGATCTCGGCGCGGTCGTCGGCCGGGCGGTCGAGGTTTGGGCGGATGCTCGCCAGGGGCTCGCCGAAGCGCGCGGCGCTGGCCTTGCTCAGCAGACCTCGGTAGTCCTCGCTGGCCAGTTCCAGCAGCACGCCGGGTTGTCCGGATTCCACCAGCACGCGTGGCTCCTGCAGCAGGCGCTCGTCATACAGGCAAGGCGAGCTGGTCAGCGGCGGCAGGCCGGGCAGGGCGCCCAGCTGGTGTTTGCCGAGCATGCGATCGAGGCGCTCGGGCTTGACCGCCACCAGCTTGCGGCCAGTGAGTTCGGCGAGACGATTGAGGTCGAGCAACTGGCTGCGCGGGAAAAGCACCAGCAGGGCGCCGACGGCGTCTTCCAGCAACACCGACTGGACCCGCTGCGCAGCGGACAGCCCCGGATGCTCCAGGCGAACCTGGAACGCCAGCCCGAGTTTCTCGAGCAGCTGCACTATCACTTCGGGCGGTTGTGGCGAGGAATCCGGGACGAGGGCGACTTCAGTCATGGCAGCATCCAGCTTTGATTTTTCTGCCCGGAGTATAACGAGCAGGTCGGAAGAGGTCGGGGCGAGGCGACGATTGAGCTGTGAACTGCATCACACTTGGCCGTACTGTTGACCGTGACGCAGCCAGCGCTCCAATAGTGGACTGACGTGCTGAGGCCAATGGGCCAGCAGGGCTTGTGCCGCGTCACGTACGGCGGGTAGGAGGTCGGCATCGCGCATGAGGTCGGCTACCTTGAACTGCAACAGGCCGGTCTGGCGGGTGCCGAGCATTTCGCCGGGACCACGCAGTTCCAGGTCCTTCTCGGCGATGACGAAGCCGTCGCAGGTTTCGCGCATGATCGCCAGGCGTTCGCGGCCGAGCTGTGACAGTGGCGCGTGGTAGAGCAGCACGCAATGGCTGGCGGCACTGCCCCGGCCAACGCGGCCGCGCAGCTGGTGCAACTGGGCAAGGCCGAGCCGCTCGGGGTTCTCGATGATCATCAGGCTGGCGTTGGGCACGTCCACGCCGACCTCGATCACCGTGGTGGCCACCAGCAGTTGCAAGGCGCCGGCCTTGAACTCGGCCATCACCGCAGCCTTTTCGGCGGGTTTCATGCGTCCATGGATCAGGCCAACACGAAGTTCGCCGAGGGCCGAAGAAAGCTCTTCGAACGTCGTCTCCGCCGCCTGGCAGGTCAGCTCCTCGGATTCCTCGATCAGGGTGCAGACCCAATAGGCCTGGCGCCCTTCGTGGCACGCTGCACGGACGCGCTCGATCACTTCGATGCGGCGGCTGTCGGCCACCAGCACGGTGTTCACCGGAGTCCGGCCGGGCGGTAGCTCGTCGAGGATGGAGGTGTCCAGGTCGGCGTAGGCACTCATCGCCAGCGTTCGCGGGATCGGCGTGGCGGTCATGATCAGCTGGTGCGGGCAGAGGCGTCCGTCCACGCCTTTCTGGCGCAGCGCCAGGCGTTGCTGGACGCCGAAGCGGTGCTGCTCGTCGATGATCACCAGGGCCAGGCGCTTGAATTTCACCTCATCCTGGAACAGCGCGTGGGTGCCGACGATCATCGGCGTGCCACCGGCGATCTGCTCCAAAGCGGCGGCGCGGGCCTTGCCCTTGAGCTTGCCGGCAAGCCAGGCGACTTCGAGGCCGAGCGGTTGCAGCCACTTGGTGAAATTGACGTAGTGCTGTTCGGCGAGGATTTCCGTGGGGGCCATCAGTGCCACCTGGTATCCGGCCTCCAGGGCCTGCAACGCGGCCAGCGCGGCGACCACCGTCTTGCCGGCGCCGACATCCCCCTGCACCAGGCGCAGCATGGGTTCCTGCTGGGCCAGGTCGTAGGCGATTTCGGCGCCGACGCGCTGTTGGGCGCCGGTGGGCTGGAAGCCGAGGTTGCGCAGGTATTGTCCGGGCAATTTGCGCGCCGGCGGCAATTGCGGTGCGTGCTGGGCGCGCAGGCTTTCACGCAGGCGCTGCAGGGACAGCTGATGGGTCAGCAGCTCTTCGAAGGCCAGGCGCTGCTGCGCCCAGTGCTGGCCCTCGGCGAGTTCTTCGAGGTCGGCATCCGGCGGCGGGCGGTGGAGGTAGCGAATCGCTTCATCCAGCGAACCCAGGTGGTAATCACGCGCCAATTCCTTCGGCAACCAGTCCGGCAGGCTATGTGGGCCGAGGCGGGCCAGGGCGAGCTGGCTGAGGCTGCGCAGGCGCTGTTGGGTCAGGCCCTCGGTGGTGGGGTAGATCGGGGTCAGGGTCTGCTCCACCGGCGGTGCTTCATCGCCGCTGAGGGAGCGGTACTCCGGGTGGTAGATCTCCAGTCCCGTGGAGCCTGGGCGGACTTCGCCGTAGCAGCGCAACTGGGTGCCGCGCTTGAGGCCTTCCTTCTGCGCCTGGCTGAAGTGGAAGAAGCGCAAGGAGAGGGTGCCGGTGCCGTCCTGCAGGCGTACCAGCAGGCTGCGGCGGCGGCCCATGACGACGTCGGCGCCACCAACGATGCCTTCCACGACCGCATCCTGGCCCGGGCGCAGTTCGCCAATCGGGGTGATGCGGGTACGGTCCTGGTAGCGCGTGGGCAGGTGGAAAAGGATGTCCTGCAGGTTTTCCAGGCCGACCTTGGCGAGCTTTTCCGCCAGGGCGGCACCTACGCCCTTGAGCGCGGTGACCGGGACTTGCGCCAGCTCGGTCATGCCGGCTGCGGTTCGCCCTGGGTTTTCGGGTGGGCCACGGAGCAGAGGCGGATCGAGTCCGCCAGGACTTCGATGGCGCGCGGGCGCGGGAAACTGGCGCGCCAGGCGATGGCCACGGTGCGGAAGGGCACGGGCGGCGTCAGCGGACGGATCTCGATGACGCCGGGGGCGTAGTGGTGGCTGTCGACAGCCGAGAACGGCAGGATCGACACGCCGAGGCCGGAGGCGACCATGTGGCGGATGGTTTCCAGGGAACTGGATTCCACCGTGGTGTGCTTGGCGCTGTCCTCACCGCCCTTGCGCAGGCTCGGGCAGGCTTCCAGCACCTGGTCGCGGAAGCAGTGGCCCTCGCCCAGTAGCAGCAGGCTCTTGTCGTTGAGCATCTCGCTGTCGATGGATTCGCGCTCGCTCCACGGATGCCCGAACGGCAGCAACACGTAGAAGGGTTCGTCGTAGAGCGGCTTGGTCAGCACATCGGCTTCGGCGAACGGCAGGGCGATGATGATCGCGTCGAGTTCGCCGGTGCGCAGCTTGTCACGCAGGATGTGGGTGAAGTTCTCTTCGATGTACAGCGGCATCTGCGGCGCGACCCGGTGCAGCTGCGGAATCAGGTGCGGGAAGAGGTAGGGACCAACGGTATAGATGGCGCCCACCTTGAGCGGTGCGGCGAGCTGGTTCTTGCCGGCCTGGGCCATCTCGCGGATGCCTTGGGCCTGCTCCAGCACTTTCTGCGCCTGGGTAACGATGCCCTCGCCGACCGGGGTCAGGCGCACCGCGCTCTTGCTGCGCTCGAAGATGAGCACACCGAGCTCGTCTTCCAGTTTCTTCACCCCCACCGACAGGGTCGGCTGGCTCACGTGGCAGCGCTCGGCGGCACGGCCGAAATGCTGTTCCTGGGCGAGGGTGACGATGTAGCGCAGTTCGGTGAGGGTCATAGCATTTATCCATTGAGGTCCGGCAAGCATAGCGGCTGGAGTCAATGGAACCAAGCGCCTGCGCGAGGTGCGCAGGCGCTCGGAAGTCAGCGGCGGTCCAGCGAGTAGACGAAGGGTGCGACCACTTCGAGGGAGCCGTTGTTGAGCAGCTCCGGCGGGGGCGGCGGTAGCGGCTGGGCGCGCCGGATCATCTCCAAAGTGGCGCGGTCCAGCGAGGCGCTGCCGGACTTGCCGACCAGGGTGTAGGAGATCACCTTGCCTTCACCATCGACCACGAAGCGCAGGCGGTTGACCCCTTCGAAGCCGCGGCGGCGGGCGTCGTCCGGGTAACGCTTGTAGCGCGCCAGGTGCGCGAGCAGCTTGCTCTGCCAGGTCGGCTTGGCGTCCGACGGTGCGCTGGAAGCGGCCTGCTGCTGGGCAGCGGGCTTGGTGTCGCTCGGAGCTGTGGTCGGCGCGGCGACGGCTTCCTTCACGCTCTCGGTTTCCTGCGGCTTCTCAGGCTTGGGTTCCGGCGGTTTCGGCTTCGGCGGCTTGGGCTTGGGTTTCGGCTTGGGCGCGATGGCGATCTTCGGCTTCGGCACTTCCACCAGCTTGGGCAGCGGTTCGGGTTCTGGCTCGACCTGGGGCGGCGGCGGTGGTGCCGGCAAGGGCGCGGGGGCCGGTAATGGCTCCAGCTCCACCATCATGGCGGCGGGCGGCAGCTCGATCGGCTCGGCGTGGGGGCGCCAGTAGAGCGCCCAGAGGCCGAGGCCGATGTGCAGGCCGAGCACGACCACCAGGCTGACGCCCCATTGCGACAGCTTGCGTTTGCCTTGGCTCATTTAGTCCCGACCGTCTCGAGTCCAACCAGGCCGATCTTCAGATAGCCGGCGTTGCGCAGGGCATCCATGACTTCCATCAGGCGACCGTATTCGACGATCTTGTCGCCGCGCACGAAGATGGTCTTTTCCTTGTCGGCCTTGGTCAGCTTGTCCAGTACGCCAGCCAGTTGCTCCTCGGAGACCTGCTCGTTGTCCAGGTACAGGCTCTTGTCTTCCTTGATGCTCAGGTAGATCGGCTTGTCCGGCCTGGGCGCGGGCTTGGCGGTGGAGGCGGGCAGGTCGACCTTGATGTCGACCGTCGCCAGGGGGGCCGCCACCATGAAGATGATGAGCAGCACCAGCATTACGTCGATGAAGGGGGTGACGTTGATCTCGTGGGTTTCCTGGAGATCATCGCCACCATCGTTCAGATGGATTCCCATGACTCAGCCTACTTTCGCCATTTGAGGAGACTGGCCACGGTCGGCCGGCTGGTGGTCGAGGTCGCGGCTGACCAGCAGCAGGACCTGGGCCGAAGCATCGGACACCTGCGCCTTGTAGCCGGCGATGGAGCGGGCGAAGACGTTGTAGATGACCACGGCCGGGATCGCGGCGACCAGGCCCAGGGCGGTGGCCAGCAGGGCTTCGGCGATGCCGGGGGCGACCACCGCGAGGTTGGTGGTCTGGGATTTGGCGATGCCGATGAAGCTGTTCATGATGCCCCAGACGGTGCCGAACAGGCCGACGAAGGGCGCGGTGGAACCGATGGTGGCGAGCACGCCGGTGCCCTGGCTCATCTGGCGACCGCTGGCGGCGACCAGGCGCTCGAGGCGGAAGCTGACGCGTTCCTTGATGCCTTCTTTCTCACGGGTGTTGGCGGAGAGCTTCACCTCTTCCTGGGCGTCCTGCACCAGTTGGTGGGAGACGCAGCTGCCGTTGCTGACCTTCTCGCCAGCCTCGATCAGGGTGCGAGCGGATTTCAGGGTGCCCAGTTCGCGGCGCAGGCGGCGCTTGGCGGCGACCAGCTCGAAGCCCTTGGCGATCCATACGGTCCAGGTCAGGACAGAGGCCAGGGCCAGGCCGATCATCACGGCCTTCACCACGATATCGGCGTTCTGGTACATGCCCCAGGGAGACAGGTCGTGGGCCAGCATCAGCTCGCCTTCAGCCTCGGCGGCCAGCGGGTCGGTCGGAATGGCATTCGGGTCCAGTGCGGCAGCATCGGCCGGTACTGCGCTGCCGTTCGCAGCCGGGGTGGCGGCATTAGCCGGAGCAGTGGCGGGCTGGCTGGCGGTGGCCGGAGCGCTCTGGGCGGTCGGCTCCTCGGCGAAGGAGGCGCCGGGCACCAGCATCATGCTGATCAGCAGGGCCGCCAGCAGGCGTGGCGGGCGAGAGGCAATGTTGGGCTGTACGTTGCGAGCGTTGGGTTTCATGCTGGCCGGACCTGAAGGAATGAAAGCGGTTTCGTCCATCGGCATTGGGGTATCAGCCTGGACCGAAGGGCTTGCATTATTGCAAGTAATTCTTGTTTGTAAAAGTGACTATGTATCGATACCACTGCCGTTTGGCGATTCAATGGCTCGGCGCGAGCGATTGGCGATTGTCTGCCGTGGCCCTATCCTGATGACTTTTTCGGAGTTCTCTCGATGTCCGCTTCCCTCCTGATTGCCGGCTGCGGCGATGTTGGCAGCCGCCTGGCCACCGAAATGGTGCAGGCCGGCTGGACGGTCCATGGGCTTCGGCGCCAGGTGTCGGCCTTGCCAACGGGCGTTCTGCCGGTAGCCGGCGACCTGGAGCGTGCCGAGTGCCCGCCAGACTGGCCCCAGGGGTCGCTGGACTACCTGGTCTACAGCGCGGCGGCCAATCAGCACGATGAGGCGGGCTACCGCTCGGCCTACGTCGAAGGCCTGCGCCACGTGCTTGCCTGGCTGGCCCAGCATGGACAGGTACCACGGCGCGTCCTGTTCGTCTCCAGCAGTGGGGTCTATGGCCAGCGAGACGGCGAGTGGATCGACGAGACATCCCCTGCCGAGGCCGAAGGTTTCTCCGGCCAGGTGATGCTGGAAGCCGAGCGCCTGGTCCTGCAAAGCAGTCTTCCCGCTACCTGCGTGCGCCTGACCGGCATCTACGGGCCTGGCCGCGAATGGCTGCTCAAGCAGGTGCGCATGGGCTATCGCGTGGTCAGCGAGCCGCCCCTCTATGCCAATCGTATCCATGTCGACGACTGCGCTGGCTTGCTGGCACACCTGCTCAAGGCTGATGCCGACGGCGTGGCGCTGGACGATTGCTACATCGGTGTCGACGATGCGCCGGCGCCGCTGCACGAGGTGGTCGGCTGGTTGCGCCAGCAGATGGGCGTCACCGAGTGGGCCGACGAATCGACTGTGCGCCGCTCCGGAAGCAAGCGCTGCAGCAACGCCCGTGCCCGAGCCCTGGGCTGGGCTCCGCGTTACCCGAGCTACCGCGAAGGCTACGCGGCGATCCTCGGCGACGCCTGAACGTGGACGCCAACCGCATGCTGGCGCGCCCCTGGCTACCGGGGGTGGAACTGTTTCATGCGGATTTTTCCGGACAGCCCTTTGGTCGCCACAGCCACGACGCCTTCGCCATCGGCGCCATCCTGCAGGGCGTAGGCGGTTATCAGTGTCGGGGCGAACGCCATGCGCTGCCGGCGGGCACGCTGTCGCTGATGAACCCCGAGGAGCCCCATACCGGACATGCCGAGTCCGAGCGGCTGATCTATCGCATGCTCTATGTCGAAGAGTCGCGCCTGCCCGCTCTGCTAGGGCGCAAGCGCTTGCCTGATGGGTTCCGCGAGCTGAATCCGGTCGATGACGGGCAGGTAGCGGCCGGTCTGGCTCGCCTGGCGGCGGAGTTCGAACGCGGCGATGCGCTGGCGCTGGAGAGCGAATTGCTGGACGTGCTGGAACGGGCGTTCGTCCGTCACGGCGGCCTGCGTGCAGCGGCACCCGCATCCCGGGATGGTGGCGTGACGCGTTTCCTGCGCGACTATCTGGAGGCTCACTACGCCGATGCTGTAAGCCTCGAACACTTGGCCGGGCTGGTGCAGCGGCATCCGCGTCACCTGATCGACGCCTTCCGCCGCGCCTACGGCGTGCCGCCGCACACCTACCTGCTGCAGCGGCGGGTACGCGAGGCCAAGCGCCTGTTGCTGGTTGGGCAGCCACCGCTGGACGTGGCGCTAAGCCTCGGCTTCTACGATCAGGCGCATTTCTCCGGCACCTTCAAGCGCTTCACCGGCGTGACGCCGGGGCACTTCCGCCGCGCTGCACGCACCTGAGAGCCCGCTCACGATTTGCTGCGCGTCGGCCCTGCCGCGTTAAAAGCAGGCTGGAGCGCCAGCCCGGTCGGAATGCTCATTTACAACTCGTAAACTCCGCTTCCTCGCCTCCTTTTGCCTTGCATGGCTCTAGCTCGCGAAACCGTGATCAGACTCTGAGTTTTCTCCAAGACCACCTGACCAAAGCGCCTCGACACTGACCGCCGTATTTCACGGAGGTCCGAAAGCCATGCTCGCGTTGTTCCTGTTGGTCGCCAGTACTCATTTCGCCGCGCTGCTGTCGCCAGGTCCGGATTTCTTCCTGCTGCTCCGCGCCGGGCTGGTCAAGGGATTGCGCCATGCCGACGGCGTAGCGGCCGGGATCGCCCTGGCCAACCTCTTGTCGATGCTGGTGGTGTTGCTGGCGCTGAGCCTGTTGCCCGAATCAGGTGGGCCGGTCTGGCAGTTGCTGCAATTGGCAGGGGGAGGCTATTTCGTCTGGATCGGTAGCAGGGCGCTGCTAGCGCAGCGGGACCTGGCGCTGCCGGAAGGTGATGCCCGGGAGCAAGGGCGTTGGCGGAGCGGATTCGTCGAAGGCCTGCTGGCCAGCAGCCTGAACCCCAAGCTGCCGATCTTTTATGCCGGACTGTTCGGAGTGCTGCGCGCGGCGTCCATGCCTGCCTGGGGCCTGGCCTTCAGCATGGGCTGGATGACCCTGGTGGTGCTGGTCTGGGACATGGCCCTTGTGCGGTTGCTGGGCCATCCGCGCTGGCGCGACTGGCTGCAATTGCGGGTCAGGGTGCTGGATAGGCTTTGCGGTGCGTTGCTGCTGGCGCTGGGGGTATGGCTGGTGGCAGGGGTGTAGGAGCGAGCTCTGCTCGCGATTGGCTCGGTAGGGAGCTTCGCGAGCAGAGCTCGCTCCTACGTTATCTGCGGGAGAGGCTCAGTCACGCTCCAGCAGCCAGGCGCGCTTGCCGGGGGAGTATTCGGGCATCTCGTCGATATGCGCGCCGTTACGCGCTTCGAGGATTTCCAGCTCATCACCGTCGTGGACGAAGATCCATGCCGCGCCCTGGTTGCCGTTCTGCAGCCAGATGCTGTCGTTCTCGCCACTCATGGCTGCGCAATCACCAGCGAGGCAGAGTGCATAGCGATCAGCGCCCGGGAAGCCTTCGAGGCTGCCATCGGGGTTGAACTTGACCACACCGCCCTGGCCCTGGCCGTCGACGATTGTCCAGGTGCCACCGAGGTAGGCGGTGTAGAGCGCGTGCTCGAATGCACTGCCGGGCGGTGCGCCGTCTACGGGAGACTTGTCCGGGTGGACGAAGCGTTGCTCGGGGAGGTTTTCGCTGGCTTTCTGCACCAGTTCCGGGCCGTCCACTTCGAGCTCTTCGTGGTAGTCGCCGTAGAAATCCACTCGCCAGGCGCCATCTTCCTGGGCTGCGAGGCGTCCTTCGCCCAGCTCGAAACCATTGCTGTAGTGGGCTTCGCCTGTCTTCTGGTCGATCTGCCACTCCAGGTTCGGGCCGTAGGCGAGCAGAGACTCGCGCAGCTTGCCTTCTTTGGCTGCGGCATTGATGGCTGCCTGGTTGATCCAGATGCCGCTGGGGTCAGACGGGGCGCTGGAGCAGCCGCCAAGAATGGCCGCGCAGAGCAGCAGGGGGAGGGTGTGACGCATGACGGATTCCTTCCGGAACGATAGCCACGGGCCGGACGGCCCGTGGCAGGGAGGCACTTATTCGAGGACCAGGATGGCGTCCATTTCCACCTGGGAACCACGCGGCAGGGCGGCAACGCCGATGGCTGCGCGAGCCGGGTAGGGCTGTTCGAAGTAGCGGCCCATGACTTCGTTGACCTTGGCGAAGTGGGACAGGTCGGTCAGGAAGATGTTCAGTTTGACGATGTCCTTGAAGGAGCCGCCAGCGGCTTCGGCCACGGCCTTCAGGTTTTCGAACACCTGAACGGTCTGGGCTTCGAAGCCTTCGACCAGTTCCATGGTTTTCGGGTCCAGCGGGATCTGGCCGGACATGTAGACGGTGTTGCCGGCCTTGATGGCCTGAGAGTAAGTGCCGATGGCGGCAGGTGCCTTGTCGCTGCTGATGACGGTCTTGCTCATGAGAACTCCTTGGGGCTCTTGGGATCAGCTACGCCCGCACGCGGGTGATACGGATCACCCCTTTGAGCGCGCGCAGCTTCTTGATCACTCGCGCCAGGTGCACACGGTCGTGCACGCTGACCACCAGCTGGACCACGCTGATGCGACCATCGCGCTCGTCCATGCTGATCTTCTCGATATTGCCGTCGGCGGCATTGACGCTGCTGGCCAGCAGGGCGATCAGGCCGCGCTGGTGCTCCAGCTCGACGCGCAGCTCGACGTTGAACTCGCCGGCAACGTCCTTGGCCCACGACAGCTGGATGCATTTCTCCGGGTTGTGCCGGATTTCGCTGATGTTCTTGCAGTTTTCCAGGTGCACCACCATGCCCTTGCCAGCGGAAAGGTGGCCGACGATGGGGTCGCCCGGAATCGGCGTGCAGCACTTGGCATAGCTCAGCACCAGGCCCTCGGTGCCGCGGATGGCCAGCGGACCTTCGGGGTTCGGCAACTGCTCACCGTCGCTGGCCAGCAGGCGACGGGCGACTACATAGGCCATGCGGTTGCCGAGGCCGACGTCTTCCAGCAGGTCTTCGATCACGTCCAGGCGGTACTCGCCGAGGACGGCCTGGATGCGCTCGGGGCTGATCTTGTCCAGATGGCTTTCGAAGCCGGCCAGGGCCTTGTTCAGCAGGCGCTCGCCGAGGCTGATGGATTCGGAGCGGCGCTGCTGCTTGAGGGCGTGGCGAATATGGGTGCGCGCCTTGCCGGTCACGACGAAGTTGAGCCAGGCGGGGTTCGGCCGCGCGCCGGGTGCCGTGACGATTTCCACGGTTTCACCGCTCTGCAGCGGCTCCGAGAGGGGCGCCAGGCGGCGGTTGATACGGCAGGCGATGCAGGTGTTGCCGACGTCGGTGTGCACCGCGTAGGCGAAGTCGACTGCTGTGGAGCCTTTTGGCAGCTCCATGATGCGACCCTTGGGCGTGAACACGTAGACCTCGTCGGGGAAGAGGTCGATCTTCACGCTCTCGATGAACTCCAGCGAGTTACCGGCGCGTTGCTGCAGTTCCAGGATGCCCTTGACCCACTGGCGAGCCCGGGCATGGGTGCCCTTGGGCTGGTCGTCCTCGGTGGACTTGTACAGCCAGTGCGCGGCGATGCCGTTGTTGGCCATCTCTTCCATTTCGCGGGTGCGGATCTGGATTTCGATGGGCACGCCATGCATGCCGAACAGGGTGGTATGCAACGACTGGTAGCCGTTGGCCTTGGGAATCGCGATGTAGTCCTTGAAGCGGCCCGGCAGCGGCTTGTACAGGTTGTGCACGGCGCCGAGCACGCGGTAGCAGGTGTCGACCTTGTCGACGATGATCCGGAAGGCGTAGACGTCCATGATTTCATTGAACGCCCGGCGCTTGCCGCGCATCTTCTTGTAGATGCTGTAGAGGTGCTTCTCGCGACCGATGACTTCGCCTTCCATGCCTTCGCGGCGCAGGCAGTTGGTCACCGATTCCTCGATCTTGTTGACGATTTCCTTGCGGTTGCCGCGGGCGCGGCGCACAGCGGCGCGAATACGCTCCGAGCGCATCGGGTGCATGGCCTTGAAGCCGAGGTCCTCGAATTCCACGCGCATGCTGTGCATGCCCAGCCGGTTGGCGATGGGGGCGTAGATTTCCAGGGTTTCCTTGGCGATGCGCCGGCGCTTCTCACCGGATAGCACTTCCAGCGTGCGCATGTTGTGCAGGCGGTCGGCCAGCTTGACCAGGATCACGCGGATGTCGCGCGCCATGGCCATGGCCATCTTCTGGAAGTTCTCGGCCTGGGCTTCGGCCTTGGACTCGAAATTCATCTGGGTCAGCTTGCTGACCCCATCCACCAGCTCGGCGACGGTCTCGCCGAATTGCGCGCAAAGGGCTTCCTTGGCGATGCCGGTGTCCTCGATCACGTCATGCAGCATCGCGGCCATCAGGCTCTGATGGTCCATGTGCATGTCGGCGAGGATACTGGCTACGGCGAGCGGGTGGGTGACGTAGGCTTCACCGCTGCGACGGCGCTGGCCGTCGTGGGCCTGCTCGGCATAGAAGTAGGCTCGGCGCACCAGGTTGACCTGGTCGGCGCCGAGGTAGGTCGAAAGTCGTTCGGCAAGGGCGTCTATGCTCGGCAAGATATTTCTCCTTGCCGGCCTTGGTTACCCTGCGCCGTGCGACGTCGACCAGGCATGGAATCAGAGGGCCTCGTTGGCCTCGTCCTCGAATGCGGCAAACAGCGGCTCTTCTTCAACGATGTCTTCCTGGGCGACGACTTCATAGTCGACCAGGCCGGCAGCGATTTCGCGCAGGGCGACTACGGTCGGCTTGTCGTTTTCCCAGGCTACCTTCGGCTCTTTGCCGCCGGTGGCCAGCTGACGGGAACGCTTGGTGGCGAGCATGACCAGCTCGAAGCGGTTATCGACGTTGTCCAGGCAATCTTCAACGGTAACGCGGGCCATGGTGTTCCTCGTAGCACGAAATGAATGGCTGATGCTTTGCCCAATTGGGCGAGCGGACTGGATAGTCTAAAAAATCGCCAGCAATTAGGGAAGCGCCGATTTTCGGCGCTTTGCGGGTGGAGTGTGGCTCAAGGCAGGTGCGGGAGCCAGCTATGGCGGCGATAGAGACGCGTGCGGCTAGTCGAGCAGGCGGGCCAGCAGGGCGCCGTGGCGGACCTGTTGCGAGTCGTGGCGCAGCTGGTTCGCGCGGAAGATGGCCTTGAGGTCTTCCAGGGCAGTGGCGAAGTCGTCGTTGATCACCAGGTAGTCGTACTCGACGTAATGGCTCATCTCGCTGACCGCCTCGCGCATGCGGCGCTCGATGATCTCTTCGCTGTCCTGGCCGCGGTTGTCGAGGCGCTGGCGCAGGGCTTCCTGGCTCGGCGGCAGGATGAATATGGACTTGGCCTGGGGCATCAGGCGACGGACCTGCTGGGCGCCTTGCCAGTCGATCTCGAGGATCAGGTCATGGCCTTCGGCCAGCGTCTGCTGAACCCAGCGCTGGGACGTGCCGTAGAGGTTGCCGAAGACTTCAGCGTGCTCCAGGAAGTCGCCGTGCTCGAGCATCTGCACGAACTCTTCGCGGCTCACGAAGTTGTAGTTGACGCTGTCTACCTCGCCCGGACGCATGCCGCGGGTGGTGTGGGAAACCGAAACGCGGATGTTGGGCTCGGCGTCGATCAGCGCCTTGACCAGGCTGGTCTTGCCGGCGCCGGAGGGGGCGGAAACGATGTATAGGGTGCCGGGAGTGGCGGTCATGGGGGCAGTCTCTTACTCGATATTCTGGACTTGTTCGCGCATCTGCTCGATCAACACCTTGAGGTTGACCGCAGCCTGGGTGCTGCGCGGGTCGAAGGCCTTGGAGCCCAGGGTGTTGGCTTCGCGGTTGAGTTCCTGCATCAGGAAATCCAGACGGCGGCCTGCCGCACCGCCAGCCTTGAGCACGCGGCGGACTTCGCTGATGTGGGTGCCGAGGCGGTCCAGCTCTTCGGCGACGTCGCTCTTCTGTGCCAGTAGGACCAGCTCCTGCTCCAATCGTTGCGGATCGAGCTCGGCTTTCATCTCGGCGAAACGGTCGAGGATCTTCTGCCGTTGGGCGGCGAGCATCTGCGGGACCAGGGCGCGCAGCGCAGTGACGTCTTCCTGCATGGCGTCCAAGCGGTCATTGAGCAAGCGAGCCAGCTCGGCCCCTTCGCGGGCACGGCCTTTCTTCAGCTCATCGAGCGCGTTGGCGAACGCTTCCATGGCGGCAGTGTTGAGCGCCTGCGGGTCCGCGGCATCGGCGACCAGAACGCCCGGCCAGGCGAGGACTTCCAGAGGGTTGAGCGGAGCGGGTTGCTGGATCAGCGCGGCGACGCTTTCGGCAGCCTTGATCAGCTGGCCGGCACGTTCGCGGTCGACCTGCAGCGGCTTGCCGGCGCTCTCTTCGGCCAGGCGCAGGGTGCATTCCACCTTGCCGCGCGACAAGCCCTGGCGCAGGGCATCGCGAACCGGCCCTTCGAGGTCTCGGAAGGCTTCCGGCAGGCGCAGATGGGGTTCGAGGTAACGGTGATTGACCGAGCGCAGTTCCCAGCTCAGGGTGCCGTGGGAGCCGGCCCGTTCAACGCGGGCGAAGGCGGTCATGCTGTGCACCATGGGGTTTCCTCTCGGTTTCGACGATCAAAGGAGGGGATTGTAGCCCAGGCGGCCTGTGCCTCCCAACGCGGCGATGTCGCCCATGCCCGAGGGCCTCTATAATGGCGGGCAGATTTCTCCCGAACAGGTAAGCCCGAATGAAACGTCCCAGTGGCCGCGCGGCCGAACAGCTGCGTCCGATCCGCATCACCCGCAACTACACCAAGCACGCCGAAGGCTCGGTGCTGGTGGAGTTCGGGGATACCAAGGTGATCTGCACGGCCAGCGTCGAGTCCGGCGTGCCGCGCTTCCTCAAGGGCCAGGGCCAGGGTTGGCTGACCGCCGAGTACGGCATGCTGCCGCGCGCTACCGGCGAGCGTAACCAGCGCGAGGCCAGCCGTGGCAAGCAGGGTGGCCGCACCCTGGAGATCCAGCGTCTGATCGGCCGCTCGCTGCGCGCCGCGCTGGACATGACCAAGCTGGGCGAGAACACCATCTATCTGGATTGCGATGTGATCCAGGCCGACGGTGGCACCCGCACCGCCTCCATCACCGGTGCCATGGTGGCCCTGGTCGATGCGCTGAAGGTGCTGAAGAAGCGCGGCGCACTGAAAGGCGACCCGCTGAAGCAGATGGTCGCCGCCGTATCCGTGGGCATCTACCAGGGCGAGCCGGTGCTGGACCTGGATTACCTGGAAGACGCTGCCGCCGAGACCGACCTCAACGTGGTCATGACCGATGCCGGCGGCTTCATCGAAGTCCAGGGCACCGCCGAAGGTGCTCCGTTCCAGCCGGAAGAGCTGACCGCCATGCTCGACCTGGCGCGCAAGGGCCTGAACGAGCTGTTCGAGCTGCAGCGCGCCGCGCTGGCCGACTGACAGCAAATCCGCACGAGGAGACGTGGGAATGGACGAACCTACTCAGTATCAGGAGCCGAACCGGGAAGTACGGCAATGGGCGATGTTCTGCCATTTCTCCGCCTTCCTCGGCCTCGTGTTTCCCTTCGGCAACCTGCTGGGGCCCCTGATCGTCTGGCAGATCAAGAAGGACCTCGATCCTTTCGTCGACGCCCAGGGCAAGGAAGCGCTGAACTTCCAGATCACCGTGGCACTGGCCGTTGTGCTGTGCTTCCTGCTGATGCTGGTGGTGATCGGCTTCCCGCTGCTCGGCCTGGTGAGTATCGGTGCGCTGGTGCTGACCATCATCGCCGGGATCAAGGCCAACGAAGGTCAGGCGTATCGCTACCCCTTCTGCTGGCGCCTGGTGAAATAGGCCGAATCGCGGACAAGAAAAAGCCGGCTCGAAAGCCGGCTTTTTTCTGTCTGGATCACACGCTCAGCAGCCAGTCGTAATCAACGATCAGCGGCGCATGCTGCGAGAAGCGCGGTTGGCGCGGCAGCTTGGCGCTGCGCACGAAACGACGCAGGCCCGGGGTCAGCACCTGGTAATCGAAGCGCCAGCCGAGGTTGAGCATCTCGGCCTGTTCGCTGTCCGGCCACCAGCTGAACTGGTCACCTTCGCGGCTGACCTCGCGCAGGGCATCGACATAACCCATGTTGCCGAACACCTCGTCCATCCACGCACGCTCGGGCGCGAGGAAGCCGGGGATCTGCTGGCAATCGCGCCAGTTCTTCACATCCAGCTTCTGATGAGCGACGTACAGCGAGCCGCAGTAGATGTACTCGCGACGCTTGCGGCGCTGCTTGTTGAGGTAATGGGTGAGGTCGTCCATGAACTTGAACTTGTGGTTCAGGTTCTCGTCCCCGCCTTGCCCGGATGGCAGCAGCAGGGTGGCGATGCTCACTTTGTCGAAATCTGCCTGCAGGTAGCGTCCGTACCGATCGCAGGACTCGAAACCGAGTCCCCAGATAACCGCCTTGGGTTGCAACCGCGAATAGAGCGCCACGCCACCTTGGGCTGGCACTTCGGCATCGCCGGCATAGAGGAAATAACCATCCAGTTGGAAGGCAGGGTCGTCCAGGTCGAAGGCGGAGGCACGGGTGTCTTGCAGGCAGATCACGTCGGCATTCTGAGCTTGCAGCCAGCTGAGGAGACCTCGCTCGGCTGCCGCTTGAATACCATTCACGTTCACACTGATGATCCGCATAAATGGCCCCCAAAAACACGTGCGTGTATGATACCCGAGCTCTTTCTATTTAGCTAAATCCGTGCCGTCCGAGGCTTTTCATGCAGGCGTATCAGCGCGATTTCATTCGCTTTGCCATCGAGCGCGGAGTTCTGCGTTTCGGTGAGTTCACTCTCAAATCTGGTCGTACCAGCCCTTACTTCTTCAACGCCGGCCTGTTCAACAGCGGCCTGGCGCTTGCCCAGCTCGGCCGATTCTATGCGGCTGCGGTGGTCGACAGCGGCATTCCTTTCGATGTGCTGTTCGGCCCGGCCTACAAGGGCATTCCGCTGGCTGCGGCTACTGCCGTGGCGCTGGCCGAGCATCACCAGATCGACACCCCGTGGTGCTTCAATCGCAAGGAAGCCAAGGATCATGGCGAAGGCGGCACCCTGGTCGGCGCCCCCCTTTCCGGTCGCGTGCTGATCATCGATGACGTGATTACCGCCGGCACGGCGATCCGCGAAGTCATGCAGATCATCCAGGCCCAGGACGCCCAGGCAGCCGGTGTGCTGATCGCACTGAATCGCCAGGAACGCGGTCAGGGCGAACTCTCGGCTATACAGGAAGTAGAGCGCGACTTCGGCATGCCGGTCATCAGCATCGTATCCCTGGAGCAGGTACTGGAGTACCTGGCCGGTGACGCGGAGCTGAAGAAGCACCTGCCAGCCGTGGAAACCTATCGCACCAACTTCGGTATCTGACCATTCGGGGCCGGGAGTCCTCATGCTGAAGTCGCCTGCATTCCGCCACAGCCTGGCGTTGGTTCTGCTGCTGCCGGCGCTGGCCGGCGCGGCCGAGCTGTATCGCTACGTCGATGACAAAGGCGTGACCGTCCTGGATCGTCAGGGCGTTCCGCCGGAATACATCGGCAAGGGCTATGAAGTGCTCAACGAGCAGGGCCGGGTCATTCGCGTGATCCCGCCTGCGCCGAGCCGTGAGGAAATGCAGCGTCAGCTCGACGCCAAGGCCCGCGCCAGTTCCGATGCCCAGTTGCTGCGTCTCTACACCAGCGTCGAGGACGTCGACCGCGCCCTGGGACGCAAGCTCGCCGAGCTGGATGGGATGATCGGCGTTGCTCGGGGCAACCAGCAGTCGCTGCGCACCCAGCAGTCCAACCTGCAGAGCCAGGCCGCGGAAAGCGAGCGGGCCGGACGTGAAGTGCCGGCCCACTTGGTGGAGCAGATCAACAACCTGCGCGACCAGCAGAAAGGCCTTGATACGGATATCGCCCGCTACGAGAAGAGCCGCGAGTCGGCCAAGGCCGCATTCGCTGCCGATCGTGCACGGCTGGCCGAATTGCTCGGCGGAGTTCGCTGACGCGGCTCAGTTGGCCGGTGCGACTCGCTCGAAACCCCGCACCCTTTCCCTCAGCCAGTCCGGCAAGCGCAGGCTCTTGCGATTGCCGGCGTCGGCATGCACGTAGACCACCTCGCCCGAGGTGAGCTGTTCGTTTCCACGCCAGATTCCCAGTTCGAAGGCCATGCTCGCGCCACCCAGGCGGCTGACCCGCACGCCGATATCCAGCAGGTCGTCGAAGCGCGCCGGCGCCAGGTATTCGAGCAGCGTCTTCACCGCGAAAAAGTCGCCGCCATCCTTCAGCAGGTCGGCCGGGTAGGCGACTTCCACGCTTCGGAAATACTCGGTGATGGCGACGTCGGCGTAGGTCAGGTAGTTGCCATTGAAGACGATGCCTTGCGGGTCGACTTCGGCCCAGCGCACACGCAGGGGGTGGAAGAAACTGAAACTCTCACGGGACAGCTTGGCCATTTCTGCTCCTTGAAAAAGAACAGGCCGGATCACTCCGGCCTGTCTGGGTTTCGCTCCGCTCAGTGACGCTTGCGGTTGGTGATCAGGGTGCCGACACCGCTGTCGGTGAAGATCTCCAGCAGTACCGCATGGGGCACGCGACCGTCGATGATGTGCGCGGCATTCACGCCGCCCTGCACCGCATCCAGGGCGCAGCGGATCTTCGGCAGCATGCCGCCGTAGATGGTGCCATCGGCGATCAGGTCGTTGACCTGCTCGGTGGACAGGCCGGTGAGGACCTGGCCCTGCTTGTCCATCAGGCCGGCGATGTTGGTCAGCAGCATCAGCTTCTCGGCCTTCAGCGCCTCGGCCACCTTGCCGGCCACCAGGTCGGCGTTGATGTTGTACGACTCGCCATTGGCGCCGACACCGATCGGGGCGATCACCGGAATGAAGTCGCCCTTCACCAGCATGTTCAGCAGGTCGGTATTGACGCTGGCGACCTCGCCCACGTGGCCGATGTCGATGATTTCCGGCTGGGTCATCTCCGGGGTCTGGCGGGTGACGGTGAGCTTCTTCGCGCGAATCAGCTCAGCGTCCTTGCCGGTCAGGCCGATGGCGCTGCCGCCGTGGCGGTTGATCAGGTTGACGATGTCCTTGTTCACCTGGCCGCCGAGGACCATTTCCACCACATCCATGGTCTGCGCGTCGGTCACGCGCATGCCGTCGACGAAGTGGCTTTCGATGGACAGGCGCTTGAGCAGGTCACCGATCTGCGGGCCGCCGCCGTGCACCACCACGGGGTTGATGCCGACCGCCTTCATCAGCACTACGTCGCGGGCGAAGCTGGCCTTCAGCTCGTCGCTTTCCATGGCGTTGCCGCCGTACTTGACCACCAGGGTCTTGCCGACGAAGCGGCGGATATAGGGCAGCGCTTCGGACAGGACCTGGGCGACGTGGGAAGCAGCGTCAAGGCTGAGGGTCATGCTGGGCTCCAGTGAAACGGATCAGAACGGCAGGTTGAGTTCAGGGGCGATGAGGGTGAGCTGGCTGCGGAACACCTGCTTGATGCGCTCCAGCTCTTCCTCGGTGTCGGCCTCGAAGCGCAGCACCAGCACGGGAGTCGTGTTGGAGGCGCGGCACAGGCCCCAGCCCTTCGGATAATCGACGCGCACGCCATCGAGGGTAGTGAGGTTGGCTTCGCCCCAATTGGCCTCGCGCTGCAGGCGCTCGATCAGTTGGAACTTGGTCTCGTCGGTGACGGTGATGTTGATTTCCGGAGTGGAGACGTCTTTCGGGAAGGCCGAGAACACATGTTCGGCATCACGCTTGTCCTGGCTGAGGATTTCCAGCAGGCGCGCAGCGCTGTAGATGCCGTCGTCGAAGCCGTACCAGCGCTCCTTGAAGAAGATGTGGCCGCTCATTTCGCCAGCCAGCAGGGCGCCGGTTTCCTTCATCTTCTTCTTGATCAGCGAGTGACCGGTCTTCCACATCACCGGGCGGCCGCCGTAGCCGCTGATGAGGGAGGTCAGGCGGCGGGTGCATTTGACGTCGAAGATGATGTCGGCGCCCGGGTTGCGCGATACCACGTCCTTGGCGAACAGCATCAGCAGGCGGTCCGGGTAGATGATGGTGCCTTCGTTGGTCACCACGCCGACACGGTCGCCGTCGCCGTCGAAGGCCAGGCCCAGGTCGGCCTTCTCTTCTTGCACCTTGGCGATCAGGTCTTCCAGGTTCTCCGGCTTGCCCGGGTCCGGATGGTGGTTCGGGAAGGTGCCGTCAACGTCGCAGAAGAGCGGGATCACGGTGCAGCCCAGGGCTTCGATCAGCTGCGGGGCGATCACGCCGGCGACGCCGTTGCCGCAGTCCACTACCACTTTCATGGGCTTGGCCAGGGCGATGTCGTCGCGGATTTCGCGGAAGTAGCGGTCCAGCACGTCGACCGCTTCAATGCTGCCGACGCCGCTGGCCAGGTCGTTGTTCTGGATGCGGGTGTGCAGGGCGGTGATCTGTTCGTTGGCCAGGGTTTCGCCGGCGACCATGATCTTGAAGCCGTTGTAGTCCGGCGGGTTGTGGCTGCCGGTGAGCATCACGCCGGATTTGCCAGCCAGGACGTTGGCGGCGTAGTAGAGCGCCGGAGTCGGCACCATGCCGACGTCGGTGACCTGGCAGCCGCAATCCATCAGGCCCTGGATCAGCGCCTGGACCAGCTCGGGGCCGGACAGGCGACCGTCGCGGCCGACCGAAACGCAGGGTTCGCCGCGAGCCAGGCTCTCGGAGCCGATGGCGCGACCTACCCAGTAGGCGGTTTCTGTGGTGAGGGTATCGCCGACCACGCCGCGGATGTCATAGGCGCGGAAAATGCTGGCGGGCAGGGGGGGAGCGATCTGTTCGATGCTGGTCATGGCGGGGGCTTGCTCCAATCCCAGGAGGTCCTGGTCTTCGTCGAGGATGTCGATATCGAGAATGTCGGTATCTTGGAAAAGCGGGTCGGCCGATTCGGTCGGTCGGGCGGATGCCGGGGCAACATGGTTGCCGGCCTGCGCCTGGACCAGGCCATTGTCCGGCGCCGGCTCGGGTTTGCGCCTGGGTTGGCGGGCTAGCGCCTGGGCCAGGCTGTCCAGCGCCGGCAGGCGCAGACTGAAGGCTTTGACGCTCTTGCCGTTGGAGAGTTCTTGCAATAGTTGATTGAGCTGCTGGGCGTCGTCGCGCAACTTGCGTTGCAGGGCGCCCTGGCTGAGTTTCAGACCGAGCACTGCACCGCCAAGAGCGAGCAGGGCGGCCAGGGCCAGCAGCAGGGGCGAGAAGTTGGTCTGGGTCAGGGCCTGGCCGGGCGTGAAGCTGAGCTTCCAGTTCGGATTGCCACTGTCCAGGGCGATGGGTGCAGCGCCGCCAGCCTGGCCGCGCTGGGCGAGGACCTGGATCGGGGCATTGCTGAATTGCTGGGTCAGCTGCAACTGGCCGATATCCGCCGATACCGACGGCAGGCTGCGCAGCAGTCGATCCAGGTCGAACACCATCAGCAGGGTGCCCTGGGAGACGCTCTGCTCATTCAGGCGCAGCGGCGCGGCGCTGTAGACCAGCCAGCGCTCTCCCACCTTGTAGGCTTCCGGGCTGGGTTGCTGGCCACTTTCCAGGCGCCGCAGCATGTCGAGCGCAGCGAAGTTCATCGGCGCGGCACGCTGGGTGTTCTGCTGGGCCTGCCCGGGCAAGTTGAGGTGGGCATCGACCACGCCGTCGCGATAACCCAGTCCACGTTCGGCCGCCAACAACTGGCCAGCGTCGCCACCGGTGAGGGCGGTGATCAGGCTGGGGTCATGGGCGGCGGCACTGGTATCGGCCTGCAGTTGGGCGATGGCCTGGCGCAGGGTAGCGGCCTGACTACCGCCCCAGGCCTGGCCGAGCTGGTCGATCCGGGCCTGCTCGGCAGGGCCGAGGACACCAAACCAGAGCAGCGCACCGGCTGCGGCGACACCCGTGAGGGCGGCGAGCGCACCGGGGAGCAGGTCGTCAGAGCCCTTGCGAACGGCCCGGGAGTCGGCCGGCCGGATGGCCGCTCCATTGGTGGCGGCGTCCTTGCTGCTGCGCTTGAAGAGTTTCACTGAACGTCTCCTGGGCGGTTCGTCCTGGTGTGGTTCTGTCAGTGGCTGCCAGTGTGACCGAACCCGCCGGCACCACGTTCGCTTTCGTGGAACTCGTCGACCAGTTCGAAGTGCGCCTGGACCACGGGCACCAGTACCAGTTGGGCGATACGTTCGCCAATGGCGATGCGGAAGGCGGTCTGGCCGCGGTTCCAGCAGGACACCATCAGCTCGCCCTGATAGTCGGAGTCGATCAGACCCACGAGGTTCCCGAGGACCACGCCGTGCTTGTGGCCAAGGCCCGAACGCGGCAGAACCAGCGCGGCCAGGCTCGGGTCGGCGATGTGGATCGACAGGCCGGTGGGAATGAGGATGGTCTGGCCCGGCTCGAGGACGACTTCTTCCTTGAGCATGGCACGCAGGTCGATGCCGGCGGAGCCTGGGGTGGCGTATTGCGGCAGCGGGAATTCGCTGCCGAGACGGGAATCGAGGATCTTGGCTTGCAGTGAGTGCATGGAGTCTCAGGCCTGGTTGAGGCGGTCGGCGATGAAGGCGATCAGCTGGCGGGCGATCTTGCCCTTGCTGGTCTGGGCGAAGCTGGATTGGGCCAGGTCACGGTCGATGACGGTGATGGCGTTCTCCTCGCTGTTGAAGCCAATGCTCGGGTTGGCCACGTCATTGGCGACGATAAGGTCGAGGTTCTTGTCCTTGAGCTTGCGCGAAGCGTACTCGAGCAGGTTCTCGGTCTCGGCGGCGAAGCCCACGCTGAAGGGGCGGTCGACGCGACCGGCGAGCGTCGCGAGGATATCGGGGTTGCGTACCAGCTGCAGTAGCAGGCCCTCGCCACTGGTCGGGTCTTTCTTCATTTTGTGCTGTGCAACCACTTCCGGGCGGTAATCAGCCACAGCGGCGGCGGCGATCAACAGGTCGCAGGGCATGGCCGCTTCACAGGCGGCGAGCATGTCGCGGGCGCTGACGACGTCGATGCGGTTGACCCGATCCGGCGTGGGCAGGTGAACCGGGCCGGTGATCAGGGTCACCTTGGCGCCGGCTTCAACGGCAGCCTCGGCGAGGGCGAAGCCCATCTTGCCGGAGCTGTGGTTGGTGATGTAGCGCACCGGGTCGATGTTTTCCTGGGTCGGGCCGGCGGTGATCAGCACATGGCGTCCGGTGAGTGCGCGGTGCTCGAAGCAATCGGCAGCATGTTGGGCCAGTTCCTCGGCTTCGAGCATGCGGCCCAGGCCGACGTCGCCACAGGCCTGGCTGCCGGCTGCCGGGCCGAACAGGCGCAGTCCGCGTTTGGCGAGGAGCTCCAGATTGGCCTGGGTGGCCGGATCGCGCCACATGGCCTGGTTCATCGCGGGAGCGAGGGCAACCGGGGCATCGGTGGCGAGCACCAGGGTGGTCAGCAGGTCATCCGCGATGCCTTGCGCCAGACGTGCCATCAGATCGGCCGTGGCCGGCGCGATCAGCACCAGGTCGGCCCAGCGCGCCAGCTCGATATGACCCATGGCCGCTTCGGCGGCGGAGTCGAGCAGTTCGAGGTGAACAGGATGCCCGGAGAGGGCCTGGAGGGTCAGCGGGGTGATGAACTCGCGGCCGCCCTGGGTCATTACCACGCGGACCTCGGCGCCCTGGTCGCGCAGTCGGCGAACCAGTTCAGCGCTCTTGTAGGCGGCAATGCCGCCGCCCACGCCCAGAAGGATGCGTTTCCGATAGAGCCGCTGCATAGGCCTGCCTTTATGAGGTTGAAGATGTGCTGCGGCGAAGGCGCCTCCCCAGGCCGATCGTCGCGCAAAAAAGGTGGGTTAAGATAGCACAGCGCCCGCACTGGAACAGCGGCGCGGCTCAACCATGGAGGTGTCATGAGCATCCGCAATTGGCCCGCGGCGGAGCGTCCGCGGGAGAAACTTCTGGAACTGGGGGCGGCGGCCTTGAGCGACGCCGAGCTCCTCGCCATTTTCCTGCGCACCGGGGTGGCTGGCCGCAGCGCCGTCGACCTGGCGCGCCACCTGTTGAGCGACTTCGGTAGCCTGCGCGCATTGCTGGAGGCCGAATTGCAGGAGTTCAGCCAGCACCTGGGCCTCGGGCCGGCCAAGTTCGCCCAGCTGCAGGCGGTGTTGGAAATGTCACGTCGCCACCTGGCCGAGGGGCTGCGCCGTGACTCGGCACTGGAAAGTCCCCAGGCGGTGCGTGATTTCCTCAAGGCGCAGTTGCGCCATTCCCACCACGAGCAGTTCGCGTGCCTGTTCCTCGACGCCAAGCACCGGGTGCTGGCCTTCGAAGTGCTGTTCCACGGCACCATCGATGGCGCCAGCGTCTATCCCCGCCAGGTGGTCAAGCGCTCGCTGGCGCACAACGCGGCGGCGCTGATCCTCAGCCACAACCACCCTTCCGGGGTCGCCGAGCCCAGCGAAGCCGATCGTCAGCTGACCCGGCGTCTCAAGGAGGCGCTGGCGCTGATCGACGTGCGCGTGCTTGACCACTTCATCGTGGGGGATGGTGAGCCGCTGTCGATGGCCGAACGGGGCTGGGTCTAGTTCAGCCTCACCTTCGAGAAGTCCTGGCGGCCGAAGGGGCTGACCTGATAGCCCTCGACGTTCGAGCGGGTCAGGGCGAAGGCCGTGGGATGGGCCAGGGGCAGCCAGAGTGCCTGCTCGCGGATGATCTGCTGTGCCTTTGTATAAAGGCTGGTGCGCTCGGCCGGGTCGGTGTGGCTCTTGCCGTCGGCGATCAGCTTGTCGAGCCCGGCGTCGCAGTAGCGTGCGAAGTTGAGCCCGGATTGCACCGAGGCGCAGGAAAACTGCGGGGTGAGGAAGTTATCCGGGTCGCCGTTGTCGCCGGCCCAGCCCATGAACAGCAGGTCGTGCTCGCCGGCCTTGGCGCGACGGATCAGCTCGCCCCACTCGATCACGCGGATCTCGGCCTGAATGCCCACCTTGGCCAGGTCGGCCTGGAGGAGCTGGGCACCCAGGCTCGGGTTGGGGTTGAGCAGGCTGCCGGAGGGGCGGGTCCAGATGGTGGTCTTGAATCCGTCCTTCAGGCCCGCCTGGGCAAGCAGGGCCTTGGCTTTCTGCAGGTCGTGCGGGTAAGCCGGCAGGTCCTTGGCGTAGCTCCAGGTGTTCGGCGGGTACGGGCCGTCGGCTGCGGTGGCGCTGCCTTCGAACACGGCCTTGATGTAGCTCGGCTTGTCGAAGGCGAGGTTGATCGCCTGGCGGACTTCGGGCTTGTCCAGCGGCGGATGCTGGCTGTTGATGCCGACGAAGGCAGTCATGAACGCGGGGGTCTGGATCACCTTGATGCTCTTGTCGCTGGCTGCCGACTGCACATCCAGGGGTTTGGGCGACAGGGCGACCTGGCATTCGCCGCGACGCAGCTTCTGCAGGCGCACATTGGCGTCGGGGGTGATGGCGAAAACCAGGCCATCGACGCCCGGTTTGCCGCCGAAGTAGTCGGGGTTGGCGGCGTAGCGAACAGCAGCGTCCTTCTGGAAGCGACGGAAGACGAACGGGCCGGTGCCGATGGGCTGGGCATTGAGCTTCTCGGGTGTGCCTGCCTTCATCAGCTGGTCGGCATATTCGGCCGAATAGATGGAAGCGAAGCCCATGCTCAGGGTGGCGAGGAAGGTGGAGTCCGGCTTGTTGAGGGTGAAGCGCACCTGCCGGTCATCCAGTTTGTCGATGCTCTTGATGAGGCCGGGCAGTTGCATGGATTGGGCATGGGGGAACCCGCTTTGCGCAACCTTGTGCCAGGGGTTGGCCGGGTCGAGCATGCGCTGGAAGCTGAACACCACGTCGTCAGCCGCCAGCGGGCGGCTCGGCTTGAAGTAGTCGGTCGAATGGAAGGCCACGCCCTGGCGTAGCTGGAAGGTGTAAGTCAGTCCATCGGCGGAGACATCCCAGCGTTCAGCCAGCCCCGGCACCAGTTTGCTGGCCTGCGCGTCGAACTCCACCAGTCGGTTCATCAGCACATCGGCCGAGGCATTGGTGGTGGTCAGGGAGTTGTACTGCACCACGTCGAACCCCTCGGGGCTGGCCTCGGTGCAGACGCTCAATGTGGCGGCCTGGGCAAATAGCGGGGCGAACAGCAGCGGGAGGGCGGCGAAACGCATGGCAAGCTCCTTTGCATGGGAGGGCGGGCCCGCGGCGGGCCAAAGGCCTTACCCTAGACCAAGCCAGGGCGGCGGACAATGCGCGAGGGCGACGAGCGGTTACCTCTCCGGAGCCCCCTTGGTGCGGCGGCGCGGGTATGATTGCGGCTTCTCGGGGCCTGTGGGTAAAACGCTACGTCCCTTGCTGCACTAGGGCCTTTCTGATATAAAGCAGCGCTCTTTTCTGGGGGCCCGGTCTTTCGCAGTCACAATGCGGCCGGTAAGACCCCGACGAGACGGGCGTTCAAGCGCCCAAAAATGTGAGAGTTCAAGCGGCCAACCCATGCCGGGTTGGGCATGTGGTTTAGAGGGCTGAGTCATGTCGAGAGTCTGTCAAGTAACCGGTAAGGGTCCGGCTACTGGGAACAACATTTCCCACGCAAACAACAAAACCCGTCGTCGTTTCCTGCCGAACCTGCAGCACCATCGCTTCTGGGTCGAGTCCGAGAAGCGCTTTGTACGTCTGCGCGTTTCCGCCAAGGGTATGCGTGTCATCGACAAGCGCGGCATCGACGTAGTTCTGTCTGAACTGCGCGCTCGCGGCGAAAAGGTTTAAGGAGCTAATCATGCGTGAACTGATCCGTTTGGTGTCCAGTGCCGGTACCGGCCACTTCTACACCACCGACAAGAACAAGCGCACCACTCCCGACAAGATCGAAATCAAGAAATTCGATCCGGTCGTGCGTAAGCATGTGATGTACAAGGAAGCCAAGATCAAGTAATTGATCCGGCCCTTGTCGAGAAAGCCCGCCTAGTGCGGGCTTTTTCATGTCTGCGATTTTCTGCCGATTGATGGTCCCGGGCTACGGACTTGCCTTGTGGAGAAAAAGCAGCCCTTCGGTTTTGCCCATAAAAAAGCCCGCCAATGGCGGGCTGAAGGGTGACAAGCATTGGGCAGGGCAGGGCAGGGCAGGCTTAGCCGGCAGCCTGCTCGAAGATCACATAGACCTTGCGGCAAGGCTCGAGCACCTCCCAGGTGCCCGAGAAGCCGGCCGGGATGACGAAGCGATCGCCGGCCCGCACGGTCTTGGCGTTGCCGTCCGCATCGCGGATGACCGACACGCCCTGGAGAATCTCGCAGTATTCGTGCTCGCTGTAGCTCACGGTCCAGTGGCCGGCGGCGCCTTCCCAGATCCCTACGTTGAACTGGCCACAGGGGCTGCCGTAGTGGTTGCGCACGCTCTGCTCGGGATCGCCCTTGAGGATCTTCTCGGGGGCCGGGCGGTAATGCTCCGGTGCGGTGGTGGCCTGGGCGAAGTCGACGATCTGCTGGATGTTCATTGTGCGGTCCTTGTTCAGACGGCCTTGCGGATGGAGTCGGCGAGCTTGCCGACGAGAATGTCGATCTGTTCCTTTTCCACGATCAGCGGCGGCGACATGGCGATGGTGTCGCCGGTGACGCGCACCATCACGCCGTCATGGAAGCATTGTTCGAATACCTGGAAGCCGCGTTTGCCGACGCCTTCGGCGCTCGGTGCAAGCTGGACGCCGCCGACCAGGCCGACGGCGCGAATGTCGATCACGTTGGGCAGGTCGCGCAGGCTGAGCAGCGCGTCCTGCCAGTAGCTCTCTAGCTCGACGGTGCGCTCGAACAGGCGCTCACCCTGGTAGATGTCCAGGGTTGCCAGGGCGGCGGCGCAAGCCACCGGGTGGCCGGAGTAGGTATAGCCGTGGAAGAACTCGATGGCACTTTCCGGGCCGTGCATGAAGGCCTGGTAAATCTCCTCGGCGACGAACACTGCGCCCATGGGAATGGCGCCGTTGGTCAGGCCTTTGGCGCAGGTGATGATGTCCGGGGTGACGCCCCAGCGCTGGGCGGCGAAGGCTTGGCCGACGCGGCCGAAGCCGGTGATGACTTCGTCGAAGATCAACAGGATGCCGTGCTTGCGGGTGATGTCACGCAGCCGCTGCAGGTAGCCCACCGGGGGCAGGATCACGCCAGCCGAGCCGGACATGGGCTCGACGATCACGGCGGCGATGTTCTCGGCGCCATGCAGGGTCACCAGGCGTTCCAGTTCGTCGGCCTTCTCGATGCCGAACTCCGGCAGGCCGCGGCTGAAGGCATTGCGCTGGATGTCCAGGGTGTGCGGCAGGTGATCGATATTAGGCAGCAGGGCGGGGAACGCCTTGCGGTTGTTGACCATGCCACCCACCGAAATGCCGCCGAATCCTACGCCGTGGTAACCCAGCTCGCGGCCGATCAGGCGGGTGCGGGTGCCCTGGCCGATGGCGCGCTGGTAGGCGAGGGCGATCTTCAGCGCCGTATCCGCCGACTCCGAACCGGAGTTGGTGAAGAACACCTTGTTGAGACCTTTGGGGGCGATGTCGGCCAGGCGTTCTGCCAGCTCGAAGGGCAGGGGATGCCCCATCTGGAAGGTCGGTGCGAAATCCAGCTTGGCGATCTGCTTGCTCACCGCCTCGGTGATCTCGCGGCGACCGTGACCGGCGTTGCAGCACCAGAGCCCGGCGGTACCATCAAGGACCTGGTGGCCATCGGTGCTGGTGAAGTACATCCCTTCGGCACTTTCCAGCAGGCGCGGTTTGGCCTTGAACTGGCGGTTGGCGGTGAAGGGCATCCAGAAGTCGTCCAGGCTGTTGGATATTCTGCCCGGTTGAGGTGCGACGGCGTTTGTCATTGTGACCACCAGGGAAGGCGAGGTGAGGTGTTGTAGTGATTTTGGCGGAGTCTATGTTTAATATAACGAACATGACAAGGTCGTTTGGCCGGCAACTGTAAAATATATTGAAAAGGCCAGTCTCCCTGGTTTAGGGTTGCGAGGATGGCCAGATGTAGGTCGGCCTTGCAGAATTTTTGACAGTGCATGCCTGAGCTGGCGGCACTCTTCTAATAAGAGGAAAGCTCCGATGACCACCCTGACCCGTGCAGACTGGGAACAACGCGCCAAGTCCGTGCAGATCGAGACCCGCGCCTTTATCCATGGCGAATACACCAACGCCGTTTCCGGCGAGACCTTCGATTGCATCAGCCCGGTCGATGGTCGTCTGCTGGGCAAGGTCGCCAGCTGCGATCTCGCCGACGCCGAGCTGGCAGTGAAGGATGCCCGCGCCGTGTTCGAGTCCGGTGTGTGGTCGCGCCTGGCGCCGGTCAAGCGCAAAGAAGTGATGATTCGTTTCGCCGACCTGATCGACGCCCACGCCGAAGAGCTGGCCCTGCTGGAAACCCTGGACATGGGCAAGCCGATCAGTGACTCCCTGAGCGTCGACGTCCCGTCCGCATCCCGCGCCATCCGTTGGAGCGGCGAGGCCATCGACAAGATCTACGACGAAGTGGCGGCCACCCCCCACAACGAACTGGGCCTGGTGACCCGCGAGCCGGTAGGCGTTGTCGCGGCCATCGTGCCGTGGAACTTCCCGCTGCTGATGACCTGCTGGAAACTCGGCCCGGCGCTGTCCACCGGCAACTCGCTGGTGCTGAAACCCTCCGAGAAGTCGCCGCTGACCGCCATTCGCCTGGCCCAGCTGGCCATCGAAGCCGGTATCCCGGCGGGCGTGCTGAACGTACTGCCGGGCTTCGGCCACACCGTGGGCAAGGCCCTGGCCCTGCACATGGATGTCGACACCCTGGTGTTCACCGGCTCCACCAAGATCGCCAAGCAACTGATGATCTACGCCGGCGAATCCAACATGAAGCGCGTCTGGCTGGAAGCCGGCGGCAAGAGCCCGAACATCGTCTTCGCCGACGCCCCTGACCTGCAGGCCGCGGCCGAAGCCGCTGCTGGCGCCATCGCCTTCAACCAGGGTGAAGTCTGCACCGCAGGTTCGCGCCTGCTGGTGGAGCGCTCCATCAAGGACACGTTCGTGCCCATGGTGGTCGAGGCGATCAAGGCCTGGAAACCGGGCAACCCGCTGGACCCGGCGACCAACGTCGGTGCCCTGGTGGATACCACCCAGATGAACAACGTTCTGTCCTACATCCAGGCTGGCCATGACGACGGCGCCAAGCTGGTGGCCGGTGGCAAGCGCGTGCTGGAAGAGACCGGCGGCACCTACGTCGAGCCGACCATCTTCGACGGCGTGAGCAACGCCATGCGCATCGCCAAGGAAGAGATCTTCGGCCCGGTGCTCTCGGTCATCGCCTTCGACAGCGAAGAAGAAGCCGTCGCCATCGCCAACGACACCATCTATGGCCTGGCCGCAGCGGTATGGACCAGCAATCTGTCCCGCGCTCACCTGATCGGCAAGGCCCTGCGCGCCGGCAGCGTGTGGATCAACCAGTACGACGGCGGCGACATGACCGCGCCCTTCGGCGGCTTCAAGCAGTCCGGCAACGGCCGCGACAAGTCGCTGCATGCCTTCGACAAGTACACCGAGCTGAAAGCCACCTGGATCAAGCTCTGAC
>NZ_SSOL01000066.1:339898-358184 GCF_029871275.1 Pseudomonas sp. BN414 | reverse complement strand
CGATGCCGACGCTGGTCGCGAAGTTCACTGCAGTGATGCCGAGCGCAGCTATGTTCATCAGGTCCTGACCACCCACCGGGTCGGAGTCGAAGTCAAGGATGCTGTCGTTACCGAACCCCGCGGCGAACACGAACGTATCATTGCCCAGACCACCCACCATGGAGTCATTCCCTGCTCCACCGGTGAGCACATCAGCACTGGCACCCCCAATGAGACCGTTGTTCAACTCATTGCCCGTGCCGTTGAATGAACCGCTGCCGAGGAACATGAGGTTCTCGACGTTGGCGCCTAGCGTATAGCTCGACAGCGTCGTCAGGACAGAATCGGTGCCACCAGCGTCAAACTCGATCACCGTGTCCAGGGCATTGTCGACGCCGTAGATATCGTCGCCGCCACGACCAACCATCGCATCTGCGCCCCCCTCGCCGATGAGGACGTCGTTGCCAGCCGCCCCAAAGAGGCTGTTGCTCTGGTCATTGCCGAATCCAGTGAACGAACCGCTACCGATGAACTCGAGCATCTCGACGTTGGCCGCCAATGTGTAGCTCGACAGGATGGTCAAGGCAAAGTCAGTGCCACCGCCGTCAAACTCGATCACATTGTCCAGGGCATTGTCGACGCCATAGGTATCATCCCCACCTCCACCGACCATCGCATCCGCCCCCTCTCCACCGATGAGGAAGTCGTTGCCAGCTCCGCCAAAGAGGCCGTTGTTCAGTTCATTGCCGAAACCGATGAACGAACCACTGCCGATGAACTGAAGGATCTCGAGGTTGGCCGCCAACGTGTAGTTCGGCAAGATGGTCAACACCATGTCGGTACCACCACCGGCGGACTCGTTCACCAGGTCCAGGGCATTGTCGACGCCATAGGTGTCGTTGCCGGCACCACCGGCCATCGTATCTGCACCGTCTCCACCGATGAGGAAATCGTCACCCGCGTCACCGTTGAGGGTGTCGTTGCCGAGCGCCCCCCACAGGACATCGTTGCCGTCACCACCGTTGGCTATATCATCACCCACTGTGCCGAGGAAGGTATCAGCACCCACCCCACCACTGAACAACGCCCCCACCAGCCCGGTCGCCGCCGACGCTACTGAGTTGTTGAACCCACTGTCATCGACGTAGCTGGTGACCACCCGCAGGAACAGGCCGGCCTGCGCTGCACCCGGGGTGAAGTTGGCCGTATTGGCCCCCGGGATATTGGTGAAGGTCACGCCGTTAACCGACGACTGCCACTGGAAGTTGAACACCGACGTCGTCGTGCCATCGACGTCCTCCACCGTACCCCGCGAGGCCGTCAGCAACTGGCCCTGGGTCGGCGTGATATCGCTGATCACCGGCGCACCGGTCGGTGCATCGTTGGTCTGCGTGGCCGAAACCAGATCGGTCACATTCGACAGCACGGTCTCCAGTACACCATTGGCGTCCTTGTAGATGGCCATCACCCGCAGGGCCAGACCGGCCAGGTCTTCCGTGATGCGGAAGGTCCGGCCAGTGGCGCGGGCCACCTCACCGGCGGCGACGGAGACGATGTCTTCGAAGATGCCGGTACCCGGGTTGGTTTCCACCTGCCAGTAATAAGACACCGGACCGGTGATGGCGCCACCGGCGTTGTCGGCGTCGGTGACACCGGCCAGGGACGCGCTCAGCAGCGAGCCGACCTCAGGCGTGCCATCACTGATGCTCACGACGCCCACCGGGCGCGCATCGGTGCCGGACAGGTCGAGGATCCCATCGGTGAACTGCAGGCGTTCGATGCCGGTCAGGCGGTCGGTGCCGTCACGGCCGACCACCCGGTCGGTGATGCTGACCGAACCATCGGGGTTGACGGTGAAGTCGTACTCGGACGAAAGCCCCTGATAAGCCGCGGTATCCAGCGCCGCAGCTCCCTGCAGGATCTCCCGCACGATCACCAGTTGCCCCGGTCTGTAGGTGCCGTTGACCATCAGCGACACCATGTCGGTCATATTGTTGAAGCTGGCGATCTCCGGACCGCTGCCATCGACGTTCTGGCGCACGCTGATGCGTACGTTCAGCCACTTGTCGCCATCGATCAGGTCATCGCCACCCCGTCCCATGATGATGTCGCTGCCGCTGCCGCCGAGGATGATGTTGCCACCGTCGAAGAAGGTGACACCGGCACCCAGGAACTCCTGCAGCCCGGCGATCAGGCCGATGTTGGTCAGCACGCTGCCCTTGGCGCCTGCCGTCGGCAGGCTGGTGGCGTCGGAATCGTCACCACTGAGTACGTCGCCGAACGCCGAGCCCGACAAGCCTTCGACGAAGTCGAAGCGGGCCAGCACCGAGGCACCCGAGCCCGGTTGTTGCGGCTGATCGAAGAAGCGATCGCTGATGTCGATGGTGACGCCGCGGGTATCGTTCTTGAAGGTCGCCCAGTCGTAGCCGGAAGACCCGATGTAGCGATCACCCTGGCCAGCGCTGCCGACCATGATGTCGTCACCGCCCTCGCCGTTGAACTTGTCGTTCTCGCCGCTGCCGATGTAGACGTCGTTGCCGGCGATCGGGTCGTTGCCGGCCGGATCGAAGTTGTCGCCAGGGGCGCCGTCGGAGGTGCCGGCTTCCAGCCAGTCGTCCCCTTCGTTACCCATGTCCTGTTCGTTGGCTTTCGAGCCCAGGATGAAGTCGTTGCCCTGGCCACCGAAGGCTTCGCTGGCGTCCTCACCGGTAATGATGAAGTCGTTGCCGAAGCCACCGAGGATCAGGTTGACGCCATTGCCGCCCTGGATCACGTCGTTGCCGTTGTCACCCTTGATGTTGTCGTCGCCACCCACGTCCGTGATGATGTCGTCGCCGTCGCCACCATTGATGAAGTCATTGCCGTAGCCGCCATCCAGACGGTCGTTGCCGCCGTCGCCATAGAGGGTGTCATCGCCCTCGCTGGAACGCAGGATGTCGTTGCCTGCACTGCCGCCAAGCACCACATGGTCGGCGCCGCGATACAGCAGGTAGTTGGTATCGGTCCCGGGAGTGTCCGGGTTGTCGCGAACCACCAGCGGCAGCAGTGGGTTGTCACCCAGCGGGTCGGAGTTGCCGGCAATGCCGTCTGCGCCAACCACATCGTCTGCGGTGCCCTGGATACCATCGGCCCCGGCCTCGTTGAGACCGGTATGTTGCAGGGCCTGGGTGACCTCCAGGGTGAAGGCCGGGGTCAGGAAGACCACGCCCGGCAGGTGGGTGGCGGTGGTGTTGGCCATGATCAGCTTGGCGAACGAGTTGCCTTCCAGCTCGGCATTGAAGTTCAGGCCGGCGGTGCGCTCCAGGTAATAGAAGCGGTCACCGTCCTGGAGTTTCTCCAACTGGTTCTCGAACACGAAGTTGAAGGTCGAGCCGAGCATGCCGCCGAACGGTGTGACTTTCTCGGCCAGGCCGCCGATCCAGAAGTCCACCAGGTTCAGGCCGGTCTCCACCCCGGTCCAGGCGCCAGTGCCATTGAGGAAGTCCAGCCGGTCGGCCGGTGCTCCAGCACCGCCGAGGACGATGGCCGTGGCCGCTGCGCGTTTCTCGGCCAAGGTCGTTGCCGTCACATCGATGGAGTCGTGGGTGCCGTACGCCGCGATGAAGTTGATCAGCGACTCCGGATGCTTCAGGTGCATCACCATGTCCGCCCAACTGACGTAGGGCTTCAGGTTGGCGTCGCCGGTGGCTTCGTAGAACTGCGCACGAGCATGATTGAGCGTTGCCACGCCGGTATCACGACCCCGAGCGATGTTCAGTGCGGCGAGGTCGAGCGGCAGGCCCACCAGGTTGTTGCGCAGGGCCTCGGTGACGAACTCGTCGATCTGGTTGCCCACGGTGCGCGTCACGCCCCGGATGATGGCGCTGGTGGCGTCTTCCGGAGTCAAACCGCTGGCAGCATAGGCCAGGGGGTTGAGGAAGGCGGCGATCAGGCCCAGTTGCTGGTCGTTGGTCGGGTGCAGCGGATCGACCGTGACCGGGTTGAAGTTGGCGTCGAAGCGGTCGACCGTCTCGGTCAGCATCGAGTGGCCGAAACGGTAAACCGTGTGGGCGAACTCGGCGACGATCGAGGGATCGAGGTTGACGTCATAGACCTGGGTCGGCGCGAAGAACGGGTCGACGTTCGGCTGGATGGTCCGTGCGAACTCCTCGAACACCAGGTGCTGGTACTGCATCTCGGTACCGAACTTGGCGGTCTGGAACAGGCGCTCACCGTTCCATTGCAGCGCTGCGATCTCGCCAGCGGTGATCGGGAAGGTAGCCGGCGCCGTATCCGGCAGCAGCCACTCGGCAAGGAATGCCAGGTCGTTGCTGGCCAGCACCGTGGACTTGGTCTGCGCCACCAGGCGGTTGTGCTCGGAGTGGAAGATCGCGTGTACGGCGGTCAGGCCGATGTTCTCGTTGACCCGGCCGTCACCGGCCATGTAGTGCGCGTCGAGCAGCTCGTTGTCGTAGGTCCCCGCTGCCGGCGGGGTTCCCACGTTGACGATGTTGTCGGCGTCAGCGGTCAGGCCACCGGTGGGGTCGGCACTGTGGGCGATGTCGATGAGGAACTGGTGACCGGTGCTCACCGCGCCGGTCAGGCTGATCCCAAGACCGCCGTTGGCGGTCGGGTCGCCTTGGACCAGCACATCGTCCGCAGTACCCGGCAGACCATCCGGACCCACGAAGACCACCATCGGGAAACCATTCGACCCCTTGATGAAATTGCCGTAGTCGTCGGTGGCCAGCAGCGGCACATCGAACACGTTGGCATCGGTCAGGTTGATCCCCAGCATGTCGCGGGCCTGGGCCTTGACCACCGCCCAGGTGGCCATGCCGCCGATTTCCACATCGTCGGCGGTACCGAACTGACCGTCGGCACCCAGGTTGCGGTTGGTGATCAGCTCACCGGTGGCCACCGGACCATTGGCCGTCATCACGTACTCGCGCAGGAACACCTGGTGCGACGGGTGCGAGCTGTAGGTCTGGTTCTGGTCGACGAAGGGCGAGGTGGTGTTCTCGTTCTGCCCGGGTACGCCGCCCACCTGGGTGGCGCGAGTCAGGACCATGAAGTTGGTCGGACTACCCACCACGAAGCGCGGATCATCCGGCTGCAGCGGAATGAAGACCGTGCCGCTGCCACCCTTGGTCACCAGGTCCAGACCGTGGTCGAAGAACTGCCCGAAGAAGGTCATCCAGGCGTTGAACGGCGCGGTCAGACCGGCGTCCGGCATGGTGTTCGGGATGAAGTTCACCTGCTGGTCATCGGCCGTGCCGAACAGGCCATCCAGGCCGGGGCTGGTCACCAGGGTGGAGCCATCGGTACCCGCCGCGGCAGCGACCGCCGCCGGGTTGTTGTTGGTCTGGTCGACGATCAGGTTGGAGATGGTACGTGGGTCGCTGTCCACCACGCTGGTGGAGGAGTTGTAGTTGGTGTTGGTGACGCCGTTGAAGGCAGCCTCGTCCTGCTCATTGGTGAACTCCGGCGGCAACAGGCGCGGGAAGGTGTTGTCGGCCGCACCGAACTGGCTCTGGTCGATACCGGAGAAGTTCAGCAGGTTGTTGAACTCGCCGGTGACGGTGCGCAGGCCCATGGAGGCGCGGACGTTGGGCAGCAGCGACAGCAGGTCTACACCGGACGCATGGGCTTCGGCAATCTTGATCTGGTCAAGAATGAAGTTCAGGTCTCCGCGCACCAGTTGGATGCCGGGACCGCTCTGGGCGACACCGGGCCCCGGGTCGACCACCAGGGTGGGCGGCGGCGGGGTGAAGGCTGCCACGGCAGCGGAAGGCGCGGAGAACACCTGCTCGGTCACGCCGTTGGCATCCTGGTAGATGCCCTTGACCCGGAGCGAAAGGCCCGCGAGGTCCGGAGTGATCCGGAAGCGGATGCCGTTGGCGCTCTGGAAGGCCAGGTCGCCCGCCGGTGCGGCAATGATGTCCTCGAAGACGCCGGTGCCCGGATTGCGCTCGACCTGCCAGACGTAGTTGACGTCGGTAATGTCACCGCCGGGGTTGTCGTTGTCGTTGATCCCCGCAGCCGAAACCGTGAGGAAATCGCCCACTTGCAGGCCGCCGCCATTGGCATCGCTGATGGTCAACAAACCCGTCGGCTCGGCGTTGAGGCCGGCGACCAGCACCTGGCGGGCGTCGGAGAACTGGATCCGCTCGACATTGGTCAGGCGGTCGATGCCGTCACGGCCAGCCACCGAGTCAGTCACAGTGAACGAGCCATCAGCATTGGCGACGACGGTGTATTCGTCGGCAAGCCCCTGGTAATTGGCAGTGTCGAAATCAGCACCGCCGTTGAGCAGCTCACGCACGGCCACCAGTTGGCCGGGGTTGAAGGTGTGGTTCAGCATCAGCGGGATCAGGTCCACCATGCTGTCGAAGCTGGCGATTTCCGCACCAGTGCCGTCTGCGTTGGCACGTACGCTAATGCGCACGTTCAGCCACAGGTCGCCATCGATCAGGTCATTGCCGCCACGACCTTCCATGATGTCGCTGCCGCCACCGCCAAGGATGATATTGCCGCCGATGAAGGTATCCACCAAATCGTCGGCGGTGCCGAGGATGGCGTCTGCACCGACCGAGGCCTGGTTACCGAGGAACGCCCGCAGGCCAGTGATCAGGTCAAGGTTGGTCAGCGCGCCGCCAGTGGCGCCGCCGTGGTTGATGATGGTGGTCGGATCGACGTCGTCACCGCGCAGGATGTCGGCGAAATCCGAACCCGAAAGGCCTTCCACTTCGGCGAAACGGTCGAAGATCGAGGCCGGCGACTGGGCCACGGGGAAGGCGATGTGGTCGCCCACTTCACCGATGCCGAGGAACGCGGCCAGGGCCAGGTCGACGGTAACGCCAATGTTGTCGTTCTTGTAGGTGACCCAGTCATAGCCGGACATGCCGTCCATCTTGTCCTGGGCATCACTGCCGACAAAGATATCGTCGCCGCCCTCCCCGATCATCTCGTCGAAGCCGCCACCGCCGATGAACACGTCGTGGCCGATCACGTTGTCAGCCAGCAGGGGCGCGAAGTTGTCGCCGGGCGCGCCGTCCTGGGTACCCCATTCGATCCAGTCATTGCCCTCGTTACCGGTGGGCGGCAGGCTGGTCTTAGCGCTGTAGATGAAGTCATCGCCCTGGCCGCCGAAGGTGGTGGACATGTCTTCGCTGGTGACGATGAAGTCCTTGCCGTTGCCGCCAAGGATCAGGTTGCCGGCGCCGCCAGCCATCATGTTGCCGACGTGGATCACGTCGTTGCCGTCGCCACCTTCCATGCGGTTGTCGCCGCCGGCATCGGTGATGATGTCGTCACCTGCGCCGCCCATGACGGTGTCGTTGCCGTAGCCGCCCTCCAGCACATCGTTGCCGCCATCGCCGTAGAGGGTGTCGTCACCGTCGCCGGAAATGATGGTGTCATCGAGCGCGGTACCGCCGAGGACCACGTGGTCTTCGCCGGTGTAGCGCAGGTAGTTGGTTTCCACGGCGGCAGTATTGGGATCGTCGCGCATCACCAGCGGGGTGATAACCACGCCGTTGATGACGATGCCGCCGAGAGGGTCGGAGTTGCCGGCGATGCCATCGGCACCGACCACATCGTCCGCCGTGCCCTGGATACCGTCCGGGCCGGCATCGTTGAGTCCGGTGTGCTGGGCAGCCTGGTTGACCTCGAGGGTCCAGGTCGGAGTGGAGAAGATCGCATTCGGCAAGTGGGTGACGTCGGTGTTGAGCATCACCAGCTTGGCGAAGGAGTTGTTCTCCAGCTCGGTGCCGAAGTTCATCCCCGCGGTGCGCGACAGATAGTAGAAGCGGTCGCCGTTCTGCAGGGACTCCAACTGGGTCTCGAAGACGAAGTTGAAGGTCGAGCCCAGCATGCCGCCAAAGGGCATCTTCTCTTCGGCCAGACCGCCGATCCAGAAGTCCACCAGGTCCAGGCCGGTGGTGGTCACGCCGTTGGCGGCACTGGCCCAGGCGCCCGTGCTGTGCAGGAAGTCCAGGCGGTCGGCCGGCTCACCGGCACCACCCAGCACCAGCAGGGTCGCGGCCGCACGCTTGGCGACCAGGGTGGTGGCACCGGTGATGCTGGTGTGGGTGCCGTAGGCGGCAATGAAGTTGATCAGCGACTCCATGTGCTTGAGGTGATCGGCGAAGTCCACCCAGCTGGTATAGGGGGTCAGCTGTTCGTCGCCGGTCATCTGGAAGAACTCGCGACGCGCCGCGTTCAGCGACGGGACACCGGTGTCGCGGCCACGGGCGATGTTCAGTGCTGCCAGGTCAAGCGGCAGACCCACCAGGTTATTGCGCAGGGCCTCGGTGACGAACTCGTCGATCTCATTGCCCACGGTGCGGGTCAGGCCACGCACGATGGCACCCGCCGCCGCTTCGGCGCTCGGGCCGCTGGCAGCATAGGCAAGCGGGTTGAGGAAGGCCGCGATGAGGCCGATCTGCTGATCGTTGGTCGGGTGCAGCGGGTCGGCCGTGATCGGGTTGAAGTTCGGGTCGAAGCGGTCGATGGTCTCGGTCAGCATCGAGTGGCCGAAGCGGTAAACCGTGTGGGCGAACTCGGCGACGATGGACGCATCGATGGTGGTGTCATAACCGGACGGCGCCAGGAATTCGTCGACCTGGGGCTGGATGGTCCGGGCGAACTCTTCGAATACCAGGTGCTGGTACTGCATCTCGGTGCCGAACTTGGCGGCCTGGAATAACCGCTCGCCGTTCCAATCCAGTGCGGCGATCGCCGCGGGCGTGGTGGGGAACACGGCGGGTGCGGTACCCGGCATCAGCCAGGGAGTCAGCTCGGCCAGGTTGCCGGAAGCCAGCAAGGTGGACTTGGTCTGTTCCACCAGGCGGTTGTGTTCCGAGTGGAACACATGGTGCACCGTGGTCAGGCCGATGTTCTCGTTGACCCGGCCGTCGCCGGCCATGTAGTGGGCATCCAGCAGTTCGCCGTCGTAGGTACCGGCCGGCTGTACGCCACCGATCACGCCATTGTTGTCGCGAACCAGGCCGGCTGCGGCCGAGGGGTCGGCGCTGTGGGCGATATCGATGAGGAACTGGTGGCCGGTGCCGACCGCATTGGCCAGGCTGATGGGCGCCAGCGGATTGCCTTCCACCAGAATGTCGTCAGCAGTGCCGGCGAGGCCGTCGGCCCCCTTCATCACCACTTGCGGGAAGCCGTTCGGGCCCTTGATGAAATTGCCATAGGCATCGGTGGCCAGCAGCGGCACATCGAACACGTTGGCGTCGGTCAGGTTGATCCCGAGGATGTCGCGGGCCTGGGCCTTGACCACCGCCCAGGTAGCCATGCCGCCGATTTCCACGTCGTCGGCGGTGCCGAAGGCACCATCGGCGCCCAGCGAGCGGTTGGTGATCAGCTTGCCGGTAGCGTGTGGATGGCCGTCTGCGCCGATCTCGTAGGCACGCAGGAACACCTGATGCGAGGGGTGCGAGCTGTAGGTCTGGTTCTGGTCGACGAAGGGCGAGGTGGTGTTCTGGTTCAGGCCGGGGCCGCCGAACTGGGTGGCGCGGGTCAGCACCATGAAGTTGGTCGGGCTACCGGCGACGAAGCGCGGGTCGTCCGATTGCAGCGGGATGAAAATGATGTCGTTGCCGCCCTTGGTCACCAGGTCCAGACCGTGGTCGAAGAACTGCCCGAAGAAGGTCATCCAGGCGTTGAAGGGGGCCGAGAGCCCGGCATCCGGCGCGACGTTGGGAATGAAGAAGGTCGGTGTGTCATCGGCCGTGCCGAACAGGCCATCGAGGCCAGGACTGGTCACGATCTGGGCGCCGTCCTTGAGCACATCGTCGGCGGTTCCGAGGGTCCCGTCCACGCCAGGGTCGAAGGCAGTCGCGACGGCCGCCGGGTTATTGGCCGTCATGTCGACAATCAGGTTGCTGATGGTGCGCGGCTGGGAGTCGATCACCGTGCCGGTCGTCTGCGCGTAAGACGTACCGGCATCGGCTGGCCGGAACACCGGGTCCAGCAGGCGCGGGAAAATGTTATCCGCAGCGCCGAATTCGGTCTGCCCGGCGAACAGATTGTTGAACGAACCATCGATGGTGCGCAGGCCGAAGGGCACCTGCACGTTGGGTAGCAAGTCGCGAAGGTCTTCGCCGGAAGCGTGTGCTTCAGCGATGAGAATCTGCTGGAGGATGAAATCCAGGTCCGCGAGGTTGAAATTGGCCATTTTGCTGATTCCTCAATTCCGACTGCGTAGGGGCGTGCGCCATGGCAGCAAGGTCAGGCGCCACGCTTTCGACTTGACTTCGGGATTTGGGGGACTAGATGACGCCTACCTTGAAGCGACGCTGGTGCTAGCGCAGTTCATGCTCTTCAGCAGGAGGTTCTATCCCTGAAGGTGCCGGCAATATGTACCGGCACAAGGGTCAACGACCCGGTGGGCCGTGATACTCGGAGAGATGTGAAGAGATGGGCGGAATCGCCCCCTGGAATGAAGCTGGATGGACAGTGCTCATGACGTTCTCCCTAGCTTTTATTGTTTCCCGGCTAAGGCTGCAACGCCCTCACGATGCAGCTGCCCACGACACGAAACAATTTCTTACATACCTGACTAAAGATTCGGCCAAAAACACTGTCAAGCGACCGTCATTCCTACGGTTTTTGCTCTTTTTGATGAGTTAACTCGTTGTTTTTTAATACTTTAAAACTGAAACATGTGCTTACAAAGATGAGAACAATACGCCATTACGGGGCCATCCCCACCCTTTTCGGGGCCATCACCCAACGCTGAAAAGCCCGTTCTAGAGCCTTACAATGATCCATCTTCCGTTGATCCGCTGTTTGCCACCGCCCGGAAGCACCAGGCAAATGCTTGCAAAATCCGCGAATAGGTGAGTCAAAAAACCGTGCTTTTTGCCTGAAAGGGGGCTTTTGTGTAGGAGCGAGCTTGCTCGCGAAAAGAGGCGGCTCAGAAGCGAAAGGGGCGGCTCAGAAGCTTCGCGAGCAAGCTCGCTCCTACGGGGGAGACGCGGGGAATAGATATCAGGCCAGACGCACGCTGGGAGTACGACTCACCACTTCCAGTTCGCCGATCTTCTCCAGCCGTGCCCGCACGATGTTGCGGCTGATGCCCAGCAAGCGGGCGGTCTGCAACTGGTTGCCGTGGCAGAAGCGGTAGGCGGTGCGGAACAACCGTTCCTCGATCTTCTCGTAGAGGTCCGGCTGATTTTCCTCGAACAGCGCTTCCAGCGCGGCCTCGAGTCCAACGGGCTGTAACGGCACGTCCTGGCGAGTCGAGGCCAGACGCAGGTCCACCAGTTGCAGGTCGCCGGGTTGAACTTCGCGATTGCGGCAAACCAGCAGGGCGTGGTGGATGGCGTTCTCCAACTCGCGGATATTGCCCGGCCAGCTGTGGGCGAGCAGCTTGCGCTCAGCCCCCTCGCTCAGGCTCGCCGGGGTGTAGCCGAGTCGCCGCGAATGTTCGGCGAGGAAGAACTCCGCCAGGGGCAGGACATCGCCCTTGCGCTCGCGCAGCGGCGACAGCTTGATGCTGGCCACATGCAGCCGATAGAACAGGTCCTCGCGAAAGTGCCCCGCCACCACGGCATCCGCCAGGTTCACGTTGGTCGCCGCCACCAGGCGCACATCGATGGGAATCGGCGTGCGCGAGCCCAGCCGTACCACCTCCCGCTCCTGCAGCACTCGCAGCAGCTTCACCTGCATGTTCAGCGGCAGATCGCCGATCTCATCGAGGAACAAGGTGCCGCCGTTGGCCGTTTCGAACCAGCCGGCCTTGGCTTGGGTGGCACCGGTGAAGGCGCCCTTCTCGTGGCCGAACAATTCGCTTTCCACCAGGGTTTCGGCAAAGGCGCCGCAATTCACCGCCACGAACGGACCGCCAGCGCGGCGACTGAGATTGTGGATATGCCGGGCCACCAGCTCCTTGCCCGTGCCGGTCTCGCCGATGATCAGCGCATTGGCCTCACTGGGTGCCAGGCGCTCGATGCGGCCGAGCAGTTCCTGGGAAGCCGGGTCCTTGAAGACCAGCACGGTGGCCCGCACCGACTTGGTCAGTTCACGGGCATTGGGGAGAGTAAGCAGAGACATGGTGCATTCCTGGCAGCCGATAGCGCAGGGAAATGATGCCCGAACACATATAGATAAAAAAATTATTGATTGATCTTTATATATTCTTATTTCGCATATAAGCATTATCCGAATGCCCGCAGAGGTGTTGCCTCAGCAACACTTCATCAGCACAACTGTTGCCCATTCACCAGCAAAAAAGCGGAAAACAGCGCTGAACTGCCCTGATTCAGCACACTTTGCGCCTTGGTACGCCCTTTGCTCTGTCCTGCTGCACACAGAGCAACATCACAAGGGATTCCCCATGACCAAGCCGATCAAAGTGGTCGCTGTCACCGGCAGCACCTTCCGTCCTTCCCGCACCCTGGTCCTGACCCAGGCCATCGTCGCCGAACTGGGCCAGCACCTGCCTATCCAGAGTCACCTGATCGAACTGGGCGACATCGCCCGCTCGGTCGGCGGCGCCCTGTCCCGCAAGGAACTGCCGGAAACCGTCGAGCATGAACTGCGCACCATCGAGTCCGCCGACCTGCTGGTGGTGGCCACCCCGGTCTATCGCGGCACCTACCCGGGCCAGTTCAAGCACCTGTTCGACCTGATCGACCAGAACGCCCTGATCGACACCCCGGTGCTGCTCGCCGCCACCGGTGGCAGCGAACGCCATGCGCTGGTCCTCGACCACCAGCTGCGTCCGCTGTTCAGCTTCTTCCAGTCGCTGACCCTGCCCATCGGCGTCTACGCCTCCGAGTCCGATTTCGACAACTACCAGATCAGCAGTGACGCGCTGAAAGCCCGCATCCGCCTCGCCGCCGAACGTGCAGCGCCTCTATTCCCCGGCGCTGCCGCCGACCTGCTGAAGATTGCCTGAAGGACCTGACATGAACGTTTTCTGGTTTCTCCCCACCCACGGCGATGGTCATTTCCTTGGCACCAGCCAGGGCGCCCGACCGGTCTCCCTGCCTTACCTCAAGCAGGTGGCACAGGCCGCCGACAGCCTCGGCTACTACGGCGTGCTGATCCCCACCGGCCGCTCCTGCGAGGACTCCTGGGTGGTGGCCTCGGCCCTGGCACCGCTGACCGAACGCCTGCGCTACCTCGTGGCGATCCGTCCGGGGATCATCTCTCCCACCGTTTCCGCGCGCATGGCCGCGACCCTCGACCGCCTTTCCGGCGGCCGTCTGCTGATCAACGTGGTCACCGGCGGCGACCCCGACGAGAACCGTGGCGACGGCATCCACCTGAGCCACGCCGAGCGCTATGAAGTCACCGACGAATTCCTGCGCATCTGGCGTCGCGTGTTGCAGGGCGAGTCGGTCGACTTCGAGGGCAAGCACATTCAGGTGGAGAACGCCAAGGCGCTCTACCCTCCGCTCCAGCAGCCCTACCCGCCGCTCTACTTCGGCGGTTCCTCCGATGCGGCCCATGACCTGGCTGGCGAGCAGGTGGACGTCTACCTGACCTGGGGCGAACCACCTGCGGCAGTGGCGAAGAAGATCGCCGATGTGCGCGAACGCGCCGCCCGCCACGGCCGCACGGTGAAGTTCGGCATCCGCCTGCACGTGATCGTGCGCGAAACCGCAGAAGAAGCCTGGCGCGCCGCCAGCAAGCTGATCGAACACATCTCCGACGACACCATCGCCGCCGCCCAGCAATCCTTCGCCCGCTTCGATTCCGAAGGCCAGCGGCGCATGGCCGCGCTGCACGGTGGTCGCCGCGACAACCTGGAAATCGCCCCCAACCTCTGGGCCGGCGTCGGCCTGGTGCGCGGTGGCGCCGGCACCGCACTGGTGGGCGATCCGCAGCAGGTGGCGGAGCGCATCAAGGAGTACGCGGACCTCGGCATCGAGAGCTTCATCTTCTCCGGCTACCCGCACCTGGAAGAGGCCTACCGCTTCGCCGAGCTGGTGTTCCCGCTACTGCCCGAGCCCTACGCGAGCCTGGCCGGACGCGGTGTGACCAACCTCACCGGTCCCTTCGGCGAGATGATCGCCAACGACGTGCTGCCCAAGACCGCCGCCGCCCGCTGATCCGCCCACGCCCCTTCCCGGCGAAGGGGCGATGCAACGACAAGAAATCCACCTGAAGAGGTAATCCGCGTGAATGCCCCGCAGCATCTCACCCTCCCCACGCCGCTGCAGATCGCCCGCGAGCTGGCGGCCGGCTTCGCCGAATCCGCGGCCGAACGCGACGCCCGTGGCGGCACGCCCAAGGCCGAGCGCGACGCCATCCGCCAGAGCGGCCTGCTGTCGCTGATCATTCCCGAGGAACACGGCGGCCTGGGTCACGACTGGCAGACCACCCTGGATGTGATACGCGAGTTCGCCCGAGTGGACAGTTCCATCGCCCACGTCTTTGGCTTCCAGCACCTGATGCTGGCCACCGTGCGGCTGTTTTCCCGCGCCGAACAATGGCAGCCCTGGTTCCAGCTCACCGCACGCAATCGCTGGTTCTGGGGCAACGCCCTGAATCCGCTGGACACCCGTACCACGGTGAAGAAGTTCTCCGGCTGGCGCGAGTTCTCCGGCAAGAAGAGCTTCTGCTCGGGCGCACTGGATTCGCAGATGCTGATCGCCTCCGGCCTCGACGAAGAAAGCGGCAAGCTGCTGATCGCAGCCATCCCCACCGCCCGCAGCGGCATCAGCCTGGCGGATGACTGGGACAACATGGGCCAGCGCCAGACCGACAGCGGCAGCGCCCTCTTCGAGCGCGTACGGGTCGAAGAGAACGAGCTGCTGCTGGACCCGGGCCCCTTGAGCACGCCATTCGCCTGCCTGCGCCCGCTGATCGCCCAGCTGATTTTCACCAACATCTACCTGGGCATCGCCGAAGGCTCCTTCGAGGACGCCCGCGCCTACACCCTCAAGGAGGCGCGGCCCTGGTTCAAATCGCCCGCCAGCCATATCGGCGAAGACCCCTACGTCCTGGCCCACTACGGCGAGTTCTGGGTTGGCCTCGAAGGTGTTCGCGCCTTGGTGCAGCGCGCCTCCAGCCTGCTCGACGCCGCGTGGAACCAGGGACCCGACCTCGGCGAGGCCCAGCGCGGCGAACTGGCCCTGGCCATCGCCACCGCCAAGGTGGCTGCCACCCGGACCGGCCTCGACCTGTGCAGCCGCCTGTTCGAAGTCACCGGCGCACGCTCCACCCACGCCGCCCTGCGCCTGGATCGCCACTGGCGCAACCTGCGCACCCAGACCCTGCACGACCCGGTGGACTACAAGGTCCGCGAACTGGGCGAGTGGGCCCTCAACCAGACCCTGCCGAAGCCGACCTTCTACTCATGAAAGCACCGCGCCAAGCCTCTTCCAACCTGCTCACGCTGCCCCCCTCCCCGGCCCTGGCCACTTCGGTCAGGGCCACCGCCCAGGTATTCGAGGACCCCAAGTCCCAGGCCCTGCTGGCGCACCTCCAGCAAGTGGCACCGAGCGAGGCCAGCGTGCTGATCATCGGCGAGACCGGCACCGGCAAAGAGCTGGTGGCGCGCCATGTGCACAACCTCAGCAGTCGCCGTGACGGCCCCTTCGTGGCGGTCAACTGCGGCGCGTTTTCCGAATCCCTGGTGGAAGCTGAACTGTTCGGCCATGAGAAAGGCGCCTTCACCGGCGCCCTGGCGGCCAAGGCGGGATGGTTCGAGGCGGCCAATGGCGGCACCTTGTTCCTCGACGAGATCGGCGACCTGCCGATGCCCATTCAGGTCAAGCTGCTACGTGTGCTGCAGGAGCGTGAGGTGGTGCGCCTCGGCTCGCGCAAGAGCATTCCCATCGATGTTCGCGTGCTGGCGGCCACCAACGTGCAACTGGAAAAGGCCATCAACGCCGGGCACTTCCGCGAGGACCTCTACTACCGACTCAACGTCGTCAGCCTGGAACTCAGCCCGCTGCGCGAGCGCCCCGGCGATATCCTGCCGCTGACCCGCCACTTCATAGACGAATACAGCCGGCGCCTGGGCTATGGCCGCAGCGAGCTCAGCCCCGACGCCGAACGCAAGCTGCGCGGCTACTCCTGGCCGGGCAATATCCGCGAGCTGGAAAACGTCATTCACCACACCCTGCTGATCTGCCGCGATGGCGTGATCCAGGCAGCCGACCTGCACCTGTCCAACTTGCGCATCGACCGCCCGGAAGAACTGCGCGGCGTCGAAGGTGGTGCCGAGGCGCAACTGCAACAGGCCTTCCAGCGCCTGTTCGAAGAACAGGCTGGCGACCTCCACCAGAAGGTCGAAGACGCGCTGCTGCGCGCGGCCTATCGCCATTGCCACTACAACCAGGTTCACACCGCCAACCTTCTTGGCCTCAGCCGCAACGTCACCCGCAGCCGCCTGATCGCCATCGGCGAGCTGGTGGTGAGCCGGCGCGGCGCGCAGCGTATCGATGGCCAGCGGGAAGTGCAGTTGTCGGTGTGAAAGCTCAGCTCGGTAGCAAGGTGCCGACGGGCAGCGAATCCGGGGCGTCGCACTCCCCCGTGCCGGGAGGGGAATCGTCCTGGGCGCTGACCGGTTCATCCTCGGCATCCAGGCCGACGACGCCCAGCACGCGGTAGCAGTCGACGTCGGCCTCCAGGGGGATGGCGAACAGCCGCACGGTCTCCGGAAGCGCGAACCGATGTACCTCCTCACCGATGGCGACGCCATTGCGGAAGGCCTGCAAGTACAGTTCCGCGGCCACCGCCACGCCCTCCTCGTCGCGGCTCAACACGCCGACGAGGCTGTCTTCTTCGTCAATGAATTGCTGCCAGTGTCCACGCAGGTGAACGTCCGCCGCCTGCACCGGGCCGACTGCCGACAGCCCGAACAGGCCGCAGAGCGCCAGGCCCAGAAAGCTCACGTCCATCAGCGACTACTCAGCTGGCCGTAACCTTCCGGGGTCGGCAGGCCGAGCCATTCCTGCCAACGCCGCAGGTCGCCACGCGCATTCTCGAACAGGGCGCTGGCCTGCATGTTGTCCAGGGATTTCACGCACTCTTCCAGCGCGGCGTCCTCTCGCAGGCAGGGGTTGTCAGGCGGCAACTGGGTGCCCGCCAGGTACGAAACCAGGAAGTAGGTCGCCGCGTTGTCATTGGGGAAGATGTGCTTGCCGCCGGTGCGCAACCAGCCGCGCAGGGCTTCAGTGAGGTTGTCGGCATAGGCCTTGGCGTCGGCGGTGAAATCGACCTGGGTGCAGTCCTTCAGGTACAGGCTGCTGGCGCTGTCGTCGGAGACCTTGCCGAAAACAGTGCAGTAGAGATCCACATATTTGCCCTCGACCACCGGTTCGGAGTATTTGCGCGGATCGCTGTGCAGCTCCGCCTGCACGTTCAACTGCGGATGGGCGCCGGGCAGTTCCAGGACCACGTCGTCCGCGTAGTCGACCCGCACGCCCAGGACCTCGCCGGTGACGATGAGCTTGCGACCTTTGAAGAACGGGTCCACTGCATCCTCGTCACCTTCGTAGAACTGCGCCAGGCGCGAGCTGGGCATGCGCTCCACCGGGTTGACCATGGCCAGCGCGTTCAGCGCCGACTTGCCCCCATCCAGGGCGACCAGGTAATCCTGCTCCATGATGTGTCGGAAGAAATTCAGGGCGCCCGAATTCACTTCCGGATGGTCCGCCGCATCCTGTCGCGTTGAGGCTTCACCCTCGGAGTAGATGCGCTGTGGCACGGGGGTACTGGTCAGCTCGCGGGCGGTGGTGGTGATGTGCAGGCCCAGCAGGAACAGCGGCACCGAGAGCACGACCACAGCGACGCTGCACCCTTTTCCGGTAAGGCTTTCGATTGCCCGCCAACTGGCGGGACACAGCCAGATCGCACCGGAGAGCATCAGCAAGCCGCCGATGACGGAGTTGCACATGACCCCGAACGAGACGGCCACCAGGACCGAACAGACGATCCAGCAGATCAGCCGGATGACAGGTACGAACTTCATTCAACGCCCCTTCTGGTAGCAAGACAGGCCCCGGATGTTCAGGGAGGCCCGAGCCCCCTCGGGTCATCGACCTCGGGACGAGTGGATTCTTGAAGGGGGAGCGGGGAAATCAAAATCAGCAATCTTCATTTGCTGTTAGCGGCGTGGTGCGGCTTTGAACGGAGCAGCACGTGCCTTCGTGGCTTCCGCACTGGCCTGACACCGCCCTCTCCCCCGGCCCCTCTCCCGCAGGCGGGCGAGGGGTGACTCGCGCCGGCGGCTCCGTACTTTCCCGGGGGCAACCTTCCTGTGGGGGCGAATTCATTCGCTAAGCAGGCCGAAGGGCTGCCCTGATACCCCGAGCTGCCGGTAACCACCCTCTCCCCCGGCCCCTCTCCC
>NZ_SSOL01000066.1:0-339893 GCF_029871275.1 Pseudomonas sp. BN414 | reverse complement strand
GGCGAGGGGTGACTCGCGCCGGCGGCTCCGTACTTCCCGGGGGCACCCTTCCTGTGGGGGCGAATTCATTCGCCAAGCAGGCCGAAGGGCTGCCCTGATACTCCGCGCTGCCGGTAACCACCCTCTCCCCCGGCCCCTCTCCCGCAGGGCGAGGGGTGACTCGCGCCAGCGGCTCCGTACTTCCCGGGGGCACCCTTCCTGTGGGGGCGATTTCAATCGCCAAGCAGACCGAAGGGCTGCCCTGATACTCCGCGCAGCCGGTAGTCACCCTCTTCCGAACGCGGCCCGCCCCGGCCCCGCGCAAGCGAGCCAATAGCCAACCTGAAGCAGCCAGCGGCCCGAAGTCGGCCCGCTACAGGGCCCCAACAGCAATGAACATTTTTGATTCGCATCAGGCCTGCAGCGGCTTCGAGAATCGATGCCGTGACTACTTCAACGGAGTGCCTGAAATGCTGGTCCTGTGTCGCAATGTCGGGGAATCCCTGGTCATCCAGAACACCTCGGATACCCTCACTCGCATCAAGGTCGTTCGCACCGAGCGGCCCATGGTCATCCTGAGCGTGGAAACCCGCACCCTGGATGGGAAGCTCAAGGAAGTGACCGAACTTCGCCTGCCGGAAAGCGCCTGACAGGGGCAGGCACCGGAGGGTGGCCAGCCATTGCCACCGCTCCGCGCACCAGGCGGGAGTTCAGCGGTTCAGGCAGCGGAAGTTGTCAATCTCGCGGGCGTAGTAGCAGATCGCGCCCTCCGGCGCCGGCAGGAATTCCAGCCGCATCGTCGCCCCCGTCGCCAGGCCGTACTGACGGCCGAACATCACATCGGGAATCTCACTCATCCGTTCCATGGGCCGGGCCCGACTGGTCTGGGCCTTCTGCAGGCGGACATCGATACTGCGGGGTCCGAAATGCAGGACATCCGCCACCAGCGACGCGTAATTGACCTCCGAAGCGACTCGTTCCATGGCAGCGAAGCTCATCTTTTCACCGATGATGAGCCGCTCTTCCAGGCGAATCCGCGCACCGTCGTTGAGCACGATGTCGCTGGTGCCGTGGTAGGAAACGCCGAGCCTGTAGGCGGGACGGTCGAACACCAGGCCGGCCACGGCCAGCAAGGCCAGCCCGCCGAGGATGAAGGCGTGTTTGTAGCGGCGCAGCATCATGGCCAGCCCCTCATGCAGCGACGGACCATTTCCAGTTGCAGGTTGGCCATCTTGTTGTCCTCGAGAAAGATCAGGTTCTCCGTGGTGCCATCGGTACGCACGCAGGCCAGGTCATAGAGGCGGTTCGAGCGGTTGATCCAGATATGTCCGGCAAGGCCTTCCTCGCGGGCATCCAGCGCCGGCTTGAAGGTCTCGCGAATCCTGGCGTTCTCCTCGGCGCTGTCGCCGATGAAGTGGTAGGTCATGGGACCGACCGCCACGTCTTCGATTACCAGCTCCGACGCGGCGTCATCGAAGACGCCCAGGCGATACAGCGCCACCAGCGCGAGCAGGCAGCACATCAATGCATAGGCAGGCACCAGCAGCTTCGGCGAGCGGAGCAGGTTCGCCAGCCGATGCCGTGGGGCGGTGAATGGAGAATCGGCGGTCGTCGGGGCCTGCTCCGCGTCCGCCCCGGCCACGACTTCGGCGACGCCCGGCGCGGGCGCCGATGCGGGCGGCGGCGTGGCTTCTTCGGCGACCTGTTGCGCGTTGAATCGATAACCCCGGCGCGGGACGGTCTGCAGCAACTCGTGGTCGGTGCCGTCTTCGATCAGGTTGCGCAGGGTGAATATCGCCTGGTTCAGACTTCCGGCGGCAACCACACGGTTATCCCAGGCGTATTCCATTATTTCGTTGCGACTGCGGGTTTCCCCCGGTTTATCCAGCAGAAGTTGCAACAAGCGGGACTCCGAATAGGAAAGTGTCACCGTGCGCGGCTCACCCACATTCGAACTTATATGCAACTGGTTGTTTGCGGCATCGAACAACACGGCGCCGCCACTCTTCAGGAAGAACTTGAACTGGTTTTTCATGAATCTTTTCTGAGCTTATTGATTTCATTAACCACAGGAATGATGCGGATTCTCTCGCACATCGACTCCCAGCTGCGCACCACACGGCACAAATAACGATTTTTGATTCTTGCTCTGGCCGCCCTTGGCCCACAGTGCATGGGCGCCGGAAAGGGCGCGAAAGCAAGGCTTCACGTGCTCTTTCATCCGGATGAACCGCTTGCGGCAAGCCGGACTGCCGTTCGTGCCTGCGACCACTCCCCGGTGCATCGAGCAGGCCGGCCGGCGCGACCCCAACAGGAATTCACATGCATATCAAAGAACTTTCCATCCTCTCGCTTTCGATGGCGCTGTGTGGCTGTTCGATGGCTCCCGCCATCGACACGACCGAACTATCGACGCGACCCGCCACTGCGCCGTTGCAAATCATTGAAAGAGACGAAGGCACCATTGCCTGGAAGAAATATCCAGCGCCACTTTCAAGCAAACACGACAAATCGATATACATCGACTTGCCCAAGTCACTCGCCAATAACGAGCAGGTTTTCAGCGAGTCCGATGCGGATATCAACAAACTGCTCCTCCACTTCCGTGGCCAGCTGGAACGGCAATTGTCCTCAGCCGGCTACCGCCTGGTGAACCGCCCCACACCGGGGGCCCTCTCCTTGCGTGTATCGATCGCCGATCTCCAGCGTAAGCCCCGTGATCCGAACGTCACGGAGTACATCCCGATCGGCATGCTGATCGGCCTCTCCCTGCACGTCACCGGCGTGCGCGATGAAACCCTCTATGTGTTCTTCGAAAGCGAAGTCCGCGACGGCACCAGCGGCGAAACCCTCGCTCGCGCCGTCGACCGCGCCAAGGGTCGCAACATCGGGCAATCCGACAAGCCCACGGTCGAGGACATCTACCCGGCCCTCGACGCGAGCGCATTACAGATTCGCGAACGCCTGGACAGAGAGTTCCGGCCAAAAGGATCGGCCTGATCCCCCGCTCCAATCCAACCAACCCCACAGGACAAATGATGAAATTCGGCAAACAACTGGCAGCCGCCCTCCTCACCTTCAGCTCCCTCAGCGCTCTCGCGGATGACCGCGGCCTGTACCTGGGCGGCGGCGTGACCCGGGTCGAAATCGACGAGCGCACCATCGGCGACGACGACAACAGCTACAAGGCCTACGTCGGCTACCGCTTCAACCCCTACCTGGCCGTGGAAGGCGCATGGGTCGACCTGGGCAGCTTCGAAGGCGAGCGCGCCGATTTCGACGGCCACTCCCTGCAGGCCGCCGCTCACTTCGGCGTTCCGGTGGGCGACCGCGTGCGCCTGTTCGCCAGTGCCGGCGTGCATGCATGGGAGGCCGACGACGACAGCGCCGGTGACAGCAGCGACCTGGACCTGACCTACGGTCTCGGCGTCGAAGTGGACGTGTTCCGCAACGTCGGCGTGCGCCTGGAACAGGAAGTCCTGAAGGTCGGTGATATCGAACTCGACCAGACCAGCGCCAGCGCCTACGTGCTCTTCTGATTCCCCGTGCGGCTCCTGCCTCGGCAGCGAGCCGCTCCTTCCCAGGGGCTGCATCTCAGCCCCTTTTTTCCAGCCTGCCGAACAGGCTTTCCGCCTGCATTTCCTCCCGCTCCTGGGCGAATCGGTAGGAGACGTAGTACTTGTACACATTGCTCACGTAATCGAGGGTTTCACGCCCCAGTTCCCTGGCCGCCATCCGCTCCACATGGCCGTACCAGCGATCCGGGTCGAGACCGCTTTCCCGCGCCATGCGCCTGATCTTCTGCAAATTGCCGGGCCCGGCGTTATAGGCCGCAAGCAGCAGGAACATACGGTTGTCCGGAGTCAGCGCCGGGTCGTCCAGGTAGGTGTCGGCGAGAAAACGCAGGTACTTGCTGGCAGCTTCGACGTTCCTTTCCGCACTGCTGCCTACGCCTGACACCCGCACATTCGGGTCCGCCGCAGTACTTGGCAGCACCTGCATCACCCCCACCGCGCCCTGGTTGCTGCGCGCACGCTGGTCGAACCGCGATTCGTGGAAGGCCTGGGCCATCAGCATCAGGGGGTCCAGGCCATGGCGCTCGGCGGACGCGATAAAGGCCCGATTGAGCCGGTGGAAACGACGCAGTTCGTCGGCTGAAGCCGGTTCATCGAGAAAGCGTCCGGCCTCCAGCCGCTCCTCCTTCCAGGCTCGTGCCGGGCGCCTGCCGCGCTGCTGATCACTGAAAAATTCCGCCAACACTTCACGCAGCTCGGGATTGCCGTCGCGCACGGCCCAGGCGTAGTGGCCACCCCAGGAGAACCGGAGGGGCTGGATCGCAAGGTTTTCCAGGGTCGGCTGCCAGGCTTTCGCCACGCGCCGGTCCACCACGGCTGCGGCGAGCGTCCCGGCATTCACCCGTCCCAGCAGCTCCTCGGGCTCGATGCCTTCGGCCTGGGGCAACAGATGAATCGGCGCCAGACCACGCTCGCTGAAGGTCCGGCTCAGTTCCACCAGTCCCCAGAAATCATGGCTCAGCGCGGGTACCGCGACCTCCTTGCCGGCCAGGTCATCGAGGCGCGCAAGCTTCGCGCCGAAGGGGCCGCTCACCAGCACCGGTTCGCTGCGGAACTCACCGGACGCCATGACCACCTGCCCACCGAAGCGTGCACGCTCGTCTGCCACCAAACCACCTGCGGCAATGTCACCGACGCCACGGATCAGGCTGGGCAGCAACTGATCGCGGCTTACCGGGATGAACATCACGTGCCAGCGCGGACCACCACTCCGGCGCGGGTATCGCTGATTGAGCCAGCGTTCGAACGCCAGTCCGGTTTCATGGCTGACGCCCTTCTGGCGGCCTTGCTCGATGTGGAAGAAGGTGCGGCTGTAGGGGACCAGGATGCGGATGGTGCGGCGCTCGCGAAGGCATTCGAAATCATAGGTTCGATTCGGCGGCGGCTCGGGTGCGAGCATCGGCGCTGCAATCGGCACGACGTTCTGCTGCACGGCGTGGGCCAGCGGCAGGACGCCCAGCAGCAGGCCGGCCGGCAGGGCGATCACGCCCGGGAACGAGCGCAGCGAGGTGCGCCCTGTACGAGTTGCCATGGGAGTTCCTGTATTCGGATTCAGATCCGCCCGCGAGCCGGATGACCGCAGCCCGGGGCGGTGAGGCGAGCCTCGGCGCCTGGCGGCTCAGTACCGCTGGGCGATGTAACGGAAGGGATAGTCGGGGGATTGATCGGTCCCGATCCTGCCTCGCTTGGGCAGCTTCGCTTCGCTTTCCTCGGGGACGTCCTCGTAGGGAATCTGGTCCAGGAGGTGCTGGATGACATTGAGGCGAACGCGGCGTTTGTCCTCCGAGCGGGCGATATGCCAGGGCGCCCACGAGGTATCGGTCGCCATGAACATTTCATCGCGCGCCCGGGTGTAGTCGTCCCAGCGCGTGAAGGACTTGATGTCCATCGGCGACAGCTTCCAGGTCTTGCGCCCGTCGCGGATGCGGTCCTCGAGCCGGCGCTCCTGCTCCTGCGGACTGACCTCCAGCCAGTACTTCAGCAGGATGATCCCCGACTCGACCACCGCGCGCTCGAACAGCGGCGTGAAGGCGAAGAACTTTTCGACCTCCTTGTCACTGCAGAAGCCCATGACCCGCTCGACGCCCGCGCGGTTGTACCAGCTCCTGTCGAAGATCACGACTTCGCCACCGGCCGGGAAGTGTCCGATGTAGCGCTGTACGTACATCTGCGACTTCTCCCGCTCCGTGGGCGTCGGCAACGCGACCGTGCGGAAGATGCGCGGGCTGGTGCGATCCGTGAGGGCCTTGATCACACCGCCCTTGCCGGCCCCATCACGGCCTTCGAAGACGACGCAGACCTTGATCCCTTCCTGCACCACCCAACGCTGCAGCTTCACCAGTTCGACATGCAACCTTTTCAGCTCCGCCTCGTACTGCTTGCGAGGCATCCTGAGCCCGTTGGCCAACTCCCTGGACTTGTCGGTTTTCCCGGTCATACATCCCTCTCTCTGTCAGACATGCGGATTCCGCGCAGCGAAATCCATGCAGTTGTCCAGACGCGCTCGGGTACTCCCTGTGACCGTCCCGCACCCGGCCGGCGGGAACGTCCCGCCAGTCCTTGAAACCGGAGGGCGACAACGCGTTGCGCCGCCCAAGCCGGATTTCCCGCAGCCAGAAAAAAATCACCTGCCCGTCGCCCCGGCACCCGCAAAGGTTCCGAGGCGAAAGGCAGGTGCAACGCTCAATGGAAGGGGAAGATGTAGTTCATCCAGGCCGCCATGCGCAGGAGGATCTTGCGCATCACTGCCACGTGGTGGAAATGCTCGCTGTAGAGTGCCGCCTGGCCGTAGGCGCCGCCAGGCATCAGGGACGCGTACTGGGCATAGTCCGGGTCGGTGATCTCGACGATCACCGGCACCCGGCCAGGGGGCGGCGTGCCGGTGAAGCTGAGCAGGTTGCCGGACGGCTGCACCTGCCCTTCGCCGATCACCGAAATCACCTGCTTCACCTTGCCCTTGAACACCTGGCCCGGGATGCCGTCGAACGCCACTTCGGCCTCGTCGCCGGGGGTCAGTCGCAACTGGCTGTTCTGGCGCATCCAGGCGGCGATGTAGTGGCCCTCGTCCGGGATGAACACCATGGACGGACGCAGCGGCAACCGCGTGGCCATCATGCCCGGGCGCAGCGACACATGGGTCACGAAGCCCTTGCTCGGCGCGCGCACCACCGTGTGGTCGAGGTCGAACTGGGCGATGTTCAGCTGCGCCTGCAGGTCATCCACCCGTGCGGTGGTGAGGTCCACGTCGCGGCGGTTGCCGACATTGCGGGCAGCCAGTTCACGGGCACGGGACTGGTCGGCACGGGCTGAAACCAGCTGCGCCTTGATGGACTTCACCTTGTTCTCGAACGGCGTCGGGTCAATGCGGAACAGCACATCGCCCTTCTCCAGCGGCTGGTTGGTCTTGACCGGAACCTCCACCACCTGGCCGCTGATCGTCGGAATCACCGGTGTCGACACGAAGTAGCTGCGCGCCACTTCCGAGTACGGGTGGTTGTAGTTCATCAGGAAGATCAAGGTCCCGATCAGCACCACGCCGCCCAGTGCGGCGGTGGGCACCGACCACTTGTTCAGCGGGATGCGGAAGATCTTGAAGATGGCAACGCAAATGGCCGTGTAGGTGAGGATCAACAGCAGGTCCATGTCAGGCCTCCTCTACCGCATGGGCAGAACGGGGCGCGCCCTGTCCTTCCAGGCGTTCCAGACGCCGGCGCATCTCGGCCAGTTGCTGCTCCAGTTCGGCCTTCGGTGTGCCGAAGCCCCAGCCGCGATCCTCGCGGTACAACATGGCCCAGATCCACAGGAACGGCCACAGCGCATGGAGGGTGAACAGGCTCACCCAGCCGGCGGCGTGGATCGCGTCCTGGTGCGGGTGGTTGCGCCGCTTGGAGATTTCGTAAGGGATGTCGTGGATCACGATGATGCCGTAGAACAGCACGATCACGACGAAGAACAGCACGCCAAGGGCGAAGTAATCGAGAATCCCGTCACTTACCATTTCATCACCTGGTTTTCGGGGGGAAGACGTCCGCATCCGGCCGGGTTGTGCAAGGCGCCGGAGATGTTGCGGATTCGAGGCCAGGCCGCTGTGCGCCAGTGTTTCCGGCGCACGCGAAAAGGAACCGGCCATCGACCGGCTCCCACCTGGGTATTTATCGGGGGAGGCCCGTCAGGGCCTGAAGTTGCGCGCGTCCCGCGCCCAGTCATCGAGCACGGGCTTGAGGTCGTCCAGTACGAGCGGAGTCTTGCGGTTTTCCAGGCTCAATCCCTTGCCCTTGCGCACCGTCCTGACGACAGGCTTGCCGCTGGCTGCATCCACCGCTTCCACTTCGGCGTAGATGGCCACTTCCTGGTCGCGCGCTCCCGCCGCCGTGGTGGTAGCAGCCGCCAGCAGAGCGATCGGGATGACCTCATAGACCTTCAGGTGCTCGTTGGAGATCGCCACGGCGGAGATGGACGGACGCACGATCAGGGTGTCCGCCTCCGGTGTGCCCACCAGGCGGGCCTTGCCGATCAGCTCGCGCTGCAGCGACATGCGCATGTAGGCGGCGATCTGGTCCATGGTCTGCTGGCTCATCTGGTCACTGGGGGCCTGGGTCGGATGGAACACCGGCTTTTCCACCAGGAGCGTGCCATAGCGCTTCGGATCGAAGTCCGGCGCGGTCCAGCGCAATACGGGCTCGCCGCTGGCGGACATGGTTTCTTCGAGCTTTGAATAATCCCCAAGGAAACCCGAGTACTCCTCGGGTTGGGTGATCTTGCTGGAACAGCCGCTGCCGAGCAGGACAACGCCTGCCAGCGCAAGGGTGCAAAGCGGTTTCGCCATGAATGACTCCAGGAGTTTGTCGGGGCGGACGCACACGCTTTCCACCCCTTGGAACCGGGTCGCAAAGCCTAGGGATAGCCGCCAACCGGCTCTTTGCATCTCACGACAAAAATTTCGCATTTGATGACAGCGTGACGCAGTTCCTTGCAACAAAACATGTCGATCCGCATCACCTCGTCGGAGACAGCGCGCGACTGAATACGAGCCGCGCTTTATCACTCCCCGCGATAAAGGCATGCCAAGTCATTCCTTTCATTCATCAGCAGGACGTGTTGAGCTCGGCTGGCGAGAAATTTGTGCGGAATTCGACGACCGTCAGTTCGCCGACGACCCGCTACCTGCTAAAACAAACAACGAGCCCTATTGCAGTTCACTTATGGCCGGCAGCATTCCAGAAACCACTTTCACGCCCTACCCGCCCCTGCTCGAGCAGCCGGTCCAGCTCACTCGCGCGGAACTGCTCGCTTCCCTGGAAAACACCATGGCGCGCCATCGCGGCGGGCCGGTCTGGCTGTTTGCCTATGGCTCGCTGATCTGGCGACCGGAATGTCCTGCGGTGGAGTCCCGCCGCGCGCGTATCCACGGCTATCACCGCGGCCTCTACCTCTGGTCGCTGATCCATCGCGGCACGCCGGAAACGCCGGGGCTGGTGCTGGGCCTGGACCGTGGCGGCTCCTGCGCGGGCTTCGCCTATCGCCTTCCGGAAGAGCAACTGCAGGAGCACCTGTTCGCCCTCTGGCAGCGGGAAATGCCCGACGCCGCCTACCAACCGAAATGGCTCAACTGCCAGTTGGAGGGCGGGCCCCAGGTGCAGGCCCTTGGCTTCGTGTTGCGCCGTGACTTCGCCTGTTATGCCGGCGCCCTGCCGGACCACGTGCTGCGCCAGGTGTTCGACGGCGCGAGCGGCCACTACGGCAGCACGCGGGACTACGTGGAGAAAACCGCGAGCACCCTCCGCGCCCACGCCATGCCCGACCGCAAGCTGGAAGAAGCGCTGGTGCGTTGCTGCAAGCAGGGTGCGCTGAGTTTCAGTTGATCACTGCGGAGTCGAATTCCTCGCCTGCGATCGCTGCCTGGCGGCTCCGATTCCTTACTGACAACCCGAAAAATCACACAATACGCTAGCCTTGAACCCCTACAAGGCGCGTGCGTAGCGTTCTGAACCCCGCAGCAACTACGAGCGCCCCGCGTATGACTTCGCACCGCTTTCCCACCCTGGAAGACTTCCCCGTCGACGTTCTGGATGTGCGCGCCGACGCCAGCCCCGAGGCTTGCCACCGGCTGGGCGACTACCGGCTGGTGCAAGTCTGCCGCCTGATCGAACGCCTGCGTCTTGAACAGGGATCAGGCACCGCCGGCCGCCTGCGCCAGGAAGCCCTGCTTTCGGGAATGGAAGCGCTGCTGATGGACGCACACATGATGTATGCGCGGGCCCAGGGCGCGACGTAGAAAGTCCTTCCTACAGAAACAGCCGCTCACTCTGGATGACTTTCCGCTGACGATCAGGTGGGCGGCTGAACCGCTTTTGGTCCCCCGGCGCGGCGTAGAAACTCAGCCGTTCAATCAACCCCAACTTCGACCACATCCCCCTGCAACCTGACTGGCCATACCCGCAGCTTCTGTTCCGGATACTCCAGGCAAGAACCGTCCTCCAGACGGTAGTGCTGCTTGTAGAGCGGCGAGGCGATCACCAGATCACCGCCGAGGTGGCCGATGATGCCGCGGCCGATTACGTTGGCATTAGCCATTGGGTCGTGGTTCTGCACCGCGAACAACTGCTCACCCTCCTCGCCCTTCAGGTAGAACAGCGCTACCTGGATGTTGCTCACCCGGGCCACCACGCCCGAGTTGGGCACCAGATCCTCCCGGCGGCAGACGGTTTGCCAACGGCCCCGGACTTCATTGCGTTGCAGGCTTGCTTCGATCATCAGACCACCTCCTCGGCTACTGGGATCAAGGTGAGCTCGGCCGCCCGCGCCGGACGGATCTGCCCACGTTCTTTGACGAAATGGATGTCCGGGTCGCCGCTCGCGTCGTTGACGAAGGTGCGGAAGCGCTTGAGCTTCTCCGGGTCGTTGATGGCGTTGGCCCACTCGCACTCGTAACGGTCCACCACCAGTTGCATCTGTGCTTCCAGCTCCGCCCCCAGGCCCAGGCTGTCGTCGATGATCACCGCCTTGAGGTAGTCCAGGCCGCCGTCCAGGCTCTCGCGCCAGACCGAGGTGCGCTGCAGCTTGTCGGCGGTGCGGATGTAGAACATCAGGAAGCGGTCGATGTAGCGGATCAGGGTTTCGTCATCGAGATCGGTGGCGAACAGCTCGGCGTGGCGCGGGCGCATGCCGCCGTTTCCGCTGACATAGAGGTTCCAGCCCTTTTCGGTGGCGATCACACCCACGTCCTTGCTCTGCGCCTCGGCGCATTCACGGGTGCAGCCGGAGACGGCGAACTTCAGCTTGTGCGGGGAACGCAGGCCCTTGTAGCGGTGCTCGATATCCAGGGCCATCTTCACGCTGTCCTGCACGCCGTAGCGGCACCAGGTGCTGCCGACGCAGGACTTCACGGTACGGGTCGACTTGCCGTAGGCGTGGCCGGTCTCGAAGCCGGCGGCGATCAGCTCCGCCCAGATATCCGGCAGCTCGTGGAGTTGGGCGCCGAACAGGTCGATGCGCTGGCCGCCGGTGATCTTGGTGTAGAGGCCATACTTCTTCGCCACTTCGCCGATGGCGATCAGACCTTCCGGGGTGATCTCGCCACCGGGGATGCGCGGCACCACCGAGTAGGTGCCGTTCTTCTGCATGTTGGCCATGAAGGTGTCGTTGGTGTCCTGCAGCGGCACCAGCCAGGGGTCCTGGATCGGCCGGTTCCAGCAGGACGCGAGGATGGAGCCGATGGCCGGCTTGCAGATCTCGCAGCCCACGTGACCACGGCCATGCTTGGCGAGCATTTCCTCGAAGGTCTCGATGCCTTCCACCCGCACCAGTGCATAGAGCTCCTGACGGGTGTAGGCGAAGTGCTCGCAGAGGCTCTTGTCCACCGCCACGCCACGGGCCGACAGCTCGTGCTCCACCACCTGCTTGAGCAGCGCCGCGCAACCGCCGCAGCCGGTGGCCGCCTTGGTGCAGGTCTTGACCCCGGCGACGTCGGTGCAGCCGCCGTCGATGGCGGAGCAGATCGCGCCCTTGCTGACGTTGTGGCAGGAACAGATGGTGGCGGTGGCCGGCAGCGCGTCCGCGCCCAGGGCCGGAGCGCCCTCGCCCGCCGGCAGGATCAGGCTGGACGGGTCGGCCGGCAGCGCAATGCCGTTCTGCACGTATTGCAGCAGCGTGTCGTAGTAGCTGTTGTCGCCGACCAGTACGGCACCCAGGGCCTGCTTGCCGTCGGCCGAAACCACCAGGCGGCGATAGCTGGAAGTAGCTTCGTCGATGAAGCGGTAGCTGCGCGCGCCAGGCAACGCACCGTGGGCATCGCCGATCGAGCCCACATCCACGCCCAACAGCTTCAGCTTGGTGGACATGTCGGCGCCGATGAAGGGATCGGCGTCTTCACCGCAGAGCTGCGTGGCGACGCTGCGGGCCATCTGGTAGCCGGGGGCGACCAGGCCGAAGATGCTGCCGTTCCAGGCGGCGCACTCACCGATGGCGTAGATGTCCGCATCGGAGGTCAGGCATTGGCCATCGATGGCCACGCCGCCGCGCGCGCCCAGTTCGAGGCCGCACTGGCGGGCGAGGGCATCCTGCGGGCGGATACCGGCGGAGAAGACGATCAGGTCGGTTTCCAGGAAATCCTCGCCAGCGAAGTTCATCCGATAGCGATAGTCCTCGCCGGCGCTGATGGACTGGGTGGCCTTGGAGAGGTGCACACCCACGCCGAGCGCTTCGATACGCGCCTTGAGGGCCGCACCGCCGAGGTCGTCGAGTTGGACCGGCATCAGGCGCGGGGCGAACTCCACCACGTGGGCGTCGAGCCCCAGGGACTTCAGCGCGTTGGCCGCTTCCAGGCCCAGCAGACCGCCGCCCACCACCACGCCACGACGTGCCTGGGCGGCAGCCGCGCGAATGGTGTCGAGATCCGCCAGGGTGCGGTAGACCAGGCGCGAGTCACCTTCGGCGCCTTCAATAGGAGGCACGAAAGGATAAGAACCGGTGGCCAGCACCAGCTTGTCGTAGGCCAGGCTACCGTTGGCGGTCATCACTTCGCGCCGCTCGCGGTCGATGCCCAGCACGGGCACGCCCAGGTGCAGGGTCACGCCCGGCGTCTGATAGAGGCTGGCCTCGCTCAGGGCCAGGGATTCGGCATCGCGGCCCGTGAAGTATTCGGAGAGGTGCACGCGGTCATAGGCACGCAGCGGCTCTTCGCTGAAGACTTCGATGCGGTAGCGATCCAGGGCGCCGCGCTCGATCAATTGCTCGACGCAATGATGGCCGACCATGCCATTGCCAATGACGATCAGCGTTTGCACATCAGTGGAAGCGACGTTGGAATTCATAGGTAGCACCCGGCCCAAGCCAATCACGTTTTCTGGGGGCAAAAAAAAGCGCCTGGGACTTCTCGTCCCAGGCGCCTTTGCCTGTTCGTTCATGGGTGTAGTCGGGCCGCACTGCCTGATACACCTGTCAACCCGGGGGAGTGATCGCCTTTGATCTGCCGGGCCGCCCTCCGCATTGTTCGCGGTGGGCCTGGTCCTGCCTATGCAGTGGCTGTGCCAGATTGCCGAATCGCGTTTTGCGCTCCCTTGCCAACGCCAGCAACGGCGCGGCCTCCAGCAGGTCCGGCAGCTGCCTCGAGCGTTGCCACCGGCGAATCCCGCTAGCATCCGGACAAGAACCAAAACGGTGCGAATGCAGCTTCCGCGCCCCATCCTGAAGCTCATCCAGCACGTTGCGAATCAAGCGGGAAATTACCCGCAAGCACCGTCCCGCCAAGCCTTCACGCGCATCGCTGGAGACTTGGCATGTGCCTTGCGATAGCACCGCCAAGGCAATCAATGCCGATTGCCCTACCCCACGACAAAGGCGCCGTGTCTCCCCCGTTCCGACGGAGGGTGGCATGGCGCTTTTTCGTTTCCGCGGCAGGAACCGGTTATGGCGAACAAGACAGTGCGAAGCGTGTGTCCCTATTGCGGCGTCGGCTGCGGCATCGTCATGGAAGTCGCGGACAACCGCGTGATCAGGGTGACGGGCGACAAGGATCATCCGAGCAACTTCGGCCGCCTCTGCACCAAGGGCAATACCTGCGCCCAGCCGCTCGCCGATTCCGGCCGCATGGAGCACGCCTACCTGCGCCACGAACGCAGCCGCGACCCGGTGCGCACCAGCATCGACCAGGCCATCGACGACACCGCGCGACGCCTCCGCACCCTGCTCGATAGCCATGGCCCGGACGCCATCTCCCTCTATGTATCCGGGCAGATGTCGCTGGAAGCGCAGTACCTGGCCAACAAGCTGGCCAAGGGATTCATCCGCACCCGTCACATCGAATCCAACTCCCGGCTGTGCATGGCCAGCGCGGGCAGCGGCTACAAGCTCTCCCTGGGTTCGGATGGTCCGCCCGGCTCCTATCAGGATTTCGACAAGGCCGACCTGTTCCTGGTGACGGGCGCCAACATGGCCGACTGCCACCCGATCCTGTTCCTGCGCATGATGGACAGGGTCAAGGCCGGGGCGAAGCTGATCGTGGTCGACCCACGCCGCACTGCCACCGCCGACAAGGCCAGCCTCTATCTGCCCATCAGGCCGGGCACCGACCTCGCCTTGCTCAACGGCCTGCTGCACCTGCTACATCGCAACGGCCAGACCGACCCCGACTTCATCGCCGCCCACACAACAGGCTGGGAAGCCATGCCGGCTTTCCTCGAGGACTACGCACCGGAACGCGTCGCCGCCATCACCGGACTGCCTGAAGCGGATATCCACAAGGCCGCCCAATGGATCGGCGAAGCACCGGAGTGGATGAGCTGCTGGACCATGGGCCTCAACCAGAGCACCCACGGCACCTGGAACACCAACGCCCTGTGCAACCTGCACCTGGCCACCGGCGCCATCTGCCGGCCGGGCAGCGGCCCCTTCTCCCTCACCGGCCAGCCCAACGCCATGGGCGGACGCGAAATGGGCTACATGGGCCCCGGCCTGCCCGGCCAGCGCTCGCTGCTGGTGGCGGACGATCGCGCCTTCATCGAAGACCTGTGGCAACTCCCACGCGGGCACCTGCGCCAGGATGGCGGCAACGGCACCGTCGCCATGTTCGAGGCCATGCGTGACGGGGACATCAAGGCCTGCTGGATCATCTGCACCAATCCGGTGGCCACCGTGCCGAATCGCCGCCATGCCGTCGAGGGGCTGCAGGCCGCCGAACTGGTGATCACCCAGGACGCGTTCCTCGACACCGAGACCAACCGCTACGCCGATATCCTCCTGCCCGGCGCGCTGTGGGCCGAGTCGGAAGGCGTGATGATCAATTCCGAACGTAATCTCACCCTCACCCGCAAGGCCGTGGACGCCCCCGGCGACAGCCTGCCGGACTGGCAGATCATCGCCCGCGTGGCCTGTGCGATGGGGTTTGCCGACGCCTTCGGCTACAGCTCCGCAGGGGAAGTGTTCGACGAGATCAAGCGAGCCTGGAACCCCAAGACCGGCTACGACATCCGCGGCGCCAGCTTCGAGCTACTGCGCCAGGGGCCGCTGCAATGGCCCTGCGCACCGGGCAGTGAAGCCAACGCGCGCAACCCCATTCGCTACCTCAACGACGGCGTCAGCCAGGCGCTCAAGCTGAACGCCGACGGCACCCGCCCGACCATTGCCTTCGCCACCGCTGACGGCAAGGGGGTGTTCTTTCCCCGTCCGCACATGGAACCGGCGGACCTGCCCGACGATGCCTTCCCGCTGGTGCTCAACACCGGCCGCGTGCAGCACCAGTGGCACACCCTGACCAAGACCGGCAAGGTGGCCACCCTGAACAAGCTCAACCCTGGCGCCTTCCTGGAAATTCACCCGAACGATGCCAGCCGTCTGGGCATCGTCGACAAGGGCCCGGTTGAAGTGCGCTCGCGGCGTGGTCGCGCCATCTTGCCGGCAGTGGTCACCGACCGCGTGCAGCCGGGCAACTGCTTCGCGCCTTTCCACTGGAACGACCGTTACGGCGACGACCTGGCGATCAACGCCGTAACCAGCGACGCCATCGACCCTATTTCGCTGCAGCCGGAATTCAAGTACAGCGCCGTCGCCCTGGCGCCCGTCACGCCGGCCAGCCCCCAGCTCATCCCCTTGCTAGAAGTCGAGTCGGTCGCGGCCAGCGCCGCCGCCGGTTTCTCGGAGGAACTCGCCGACATGCCGATCAACGCCTTCGCCCGCCTGCTGAATCTCGAAGACAGTGCCGACCTCAGCCTGGCGCCCACCGAGCAGCGCTACCTGCAGGGTTACCTGCTCGGCCTGCGCAGTGAAGAGAGCCGCAAGCAAGGTGGCGTCCCTACCTTGCCGGCCAGCGCGCCCCTGGCTGCGGATACCCGCCTTCTGCTGGACGGCATCCTCGCAGGGCTGTTCTCCCGCAGTTGGGAGTCACCTGCGACGCAACCAGCGCCCGCTACCGTTGTGGATAACCCTTTGCTGGTGCTCTGGTGTTCGCAAACCGGCAATGCCGAGAGCTTCGCCTCCGTCTGTGCGGAACGGCTCAAGGCTGAAGGTCGCGCCGCGACGGTGCGCTCGATGGACGCCATCCAGCCCGCCGAACTGGCCAGCGCCGGCACCGTGCTGGTGATTGCCAGCACCTTTGGCGATGGCGATCCGTCTGACAACGGCGCATCACTCTGGAGCGCCCTGAACGCGGAAAACGCGCCCTCGCTGACCGGGCTGGACTTCGCCGTGCTCGCCATGGGCGACTCCAACTACGATCAGTTCTGCGGCTTCGGCCGCCGGCTCGACGCCCGCTTCGAAGCCCTCGGCGCCCGTCGCCTGGTGCCGCGCGTGGACTGCGAACCGGATTACGAGGAACCGGCGCGCGCCTGGCTGGCCAACGTCCTGGGGGCCCTGGCCGGTGCCGTGGTGGAGCAACCGGTTCTGGAGACCGTTGGAGCTCCCGTCGAGGACGCAGAGATTCCGGCCTACAGCCGCCAACGCCCTCTCGCCAGCCGCCTGCTGCGCAACCCCGTGCTGAATGCGCCGGGTTCGAGCAAGGAGACCCGGCAGATTGTCCTCGACCTCAAGGGCAGCGGGCTGAGCTATCAGGCTGGGGATGCGCTGGGCGTGTGGCCCAGCAACTGTCCGTCGCTGGTGAATGAGGTCCTGACTGCCCTGGACCTCGACGGCAATCATTCGGTTGAAGTGAGAGACCAGGGCGTCCTGCCACTCTCCCATGCGCTGGGCCGGCATTTCGAGATCGCCAAGGTCACACCCGATGTGCTGCGCTTCGTCGCAGAGCGCACCGGCAGTGCGGAGCTCCAGCGCCTGCTGGAGCCGGCGAACAAGGCGGAACTGGGCGACTGGCTCTGGGGCAGGCAACTGCCCGACCTGCTGCGTGCATTCCCGATCCGCGCCAGCGCAGAGGAACTGCTGGGCTGCCTCAAGCGCCTGCAACCGCGCCTTTATTCCATCGCCTCCAGCCCCCTGGCTACGCCGGACGAAGTCCACCTGACCGTTTCCACCGTGCGCTATCGGTGCGAGGAACGTGATCGAGACGGCGTCTGCTCGGCCTTCCTTGCCGACCGCGCCGGCCAGGGCGATGTGCCGATCTTCATCCAGAAGTCCGCCCACTTCCGCGTGCCGTCCGACCCGCAGCGGCCAATGATCATGGTCGGCCCGGGCACTGGCATCGCCCCCTTCCGCGCCTTCCTCCAGGAGCGCGAAGCTTCCGGCGCCAAGGGCCGCAACTGGCTGTTCTTCGGCGAGCAGCGGGAAGCGACCGACTTCTACTACCGCGACGAGTTGCACGCCTGGCAGGCCAGCGGCCACCTGCATCGCCTGGACACCGCCTTCTCCCGCGACCAGTCCGAGAAGGTGTACGTGCAGCAGCGCATGCTCGAACAAGGTGCCGAGCTTTGGCGCTGGCTGGAGGATGGTGCGCACTTCTACGTCTGCGGCGACGCCGGCCGCATGGCCAGGGATGTGGATTCCGCGCTCAAGGCAGTGGTGCGCGAGCATGGCGGGCTCAGTGCAGTTGATGCGGAGGCCTACGTCGGCAGGTTGGCGCAGGAGAAGCGCTACGTGAGGGATGTCTACTGAGAGACAGGCCGCATGCCGCATTTGTAGGAGCGAGCTTGCTCGCGAACAGTCCGAGCGCGCGCTCTTTCGCGAGCAAGCTCGCTCCTACAGCTCTTGCGACGTTCAGATTGCCAGCCGGTAACGCAGCACATAAGATGCAAATCTTTCTCAAATGCATCCGAATCCCAAACCCGGCGTATCCCTGTGATGTCGACCCCTTCCTACCAGCGGCAAGTCGAGCTGTATTACCGCGAGAATCACGGATGGATTCGCGCATGGCTCAACCGCAAGCTTGGCAACGCCAGCGATGCGGCGGATCTGGCACATGATGTTTTCGTGCGCCTGCTGAGCAAGCCGCGCACCTTCGACAACGAGAGCCATGCCCGCGCCTATCTCAGCGGCATGTCGCGCAATGTCTGCGTGGATTTCTGGCGCCGCCGCCAGGTGGAGCAGGCCTGGCTGGAGGTGCTGGCCACCCGACCGGAAGCCTTCGCACCCTCCGAGGAGCATCGCCTGCTGGTGCTCGAAGCCCTGCAGCAGGTGCACGCGATGCTCTGCCGTTTGCCGACGAAGGTGGCCGAGGCCTTCCTTCTGGCCCAGCTTCACGGCCTGGGCTACAAGGACATCGCCCAGCGCCTGGGGGTTTCCGAGCGGAGCGTGACGCGCTACATCGCCGATGCCATGTTCCAGTGCCTGCTGCTGGAAGCGGAGCTCGACGAGGCGCTGGCCTGACACCATGAGTGCAATCAAGCCCGATCACGCCGTCCTGCAACAGGCCGCTCACTGGTATGCGCGCCTGCACGCCGATCCCGGCGACCTCCAGACTCACCGGGAATGGCAGCACTGGCATGGCCAGTGCGACCAGCACCGCCAGGCCTGGCACTACGTCGAGCGGGTCGGCCAACGCTTCGAGCCGCTTCACGCGGACGGCGAAGGTGCCTTGCAGGCGCTGCGCGGTGCCCGTCGCCCGACGTCACGTCGGCAGGTGCTACGCGGTTTGGCAACTATCTCCGGCGTCGCCCTGCTGGGCTGGTTGGGTTGGCGCCATGGCGGCCTGCCCGACCTACTGGCTGCCTGGCGCGCGGACTACCACTGCGCCGTCGGCGAGGTCAGCGAACTGCGTCTGGCCGACGGCACCCGCCTCTGGCTGAACAGCGGTTCCGCGCTGGACGTGGACTATCGCGACGACCTGCGCCTGCTGAAACTGATCCAGGGCGAGGTCCTGATCGAGACCGCCAGCGACCCGCGCCCGCTGCTGGTGGAAACGGTGGAGGGCCGACTGCGCCCCCTGGGCACCCGCTTCAGCGTGTTGCAACGGGAAGGTCGCACCGAACTCAGCGTCTACCAGGGCGCCGTGGAGGCCCGCAACCAGGCTGGTGACGCCAGGGCGGTGGCTCGCGCCGGCGAGCAATTACACCTGGGCCGCCAAGGGATCAGCGCCGTTTTGCCGGTGAACCCGGCGCGACAGAGTTGGAGCAAGGGCGTTCTGCTGGCCGACAACATTCCGCTCTCGGCATTCGTCGAAGAGCTCTCGCGCTACCGCCATGGCCACCTGGTCGTGGCGCCGGAAGTCGCCGACTTGCGGGTGGTGGGCAGCTTCCCGCTGCATGACGGCGAGCAGGCCCTGGCGATGCTGGAAGGCGTGCTGCCGATTCGTATCAACCGTCCGCTGCCCTGGTGGATCAGCCTGGAACCCCGCTGATCCCAGGCATCATCAACAATATTTCTCATTCGCATGTCCGGTTTTCGCGAGCCATCCGAACTAGCTGGTGACAACGGCGTTCAGCCTTCACGACTCCACAGGATTTTCAGCATGTCACCACGCTTCTCCGCTCGCCCGCTGGCGCTCGCCATCGGCCTGGCCGTTTCCAGCGCCCCGTCCTTCCTGGCCAGCTCCACAGTCCTCGCCGCCGAGCAGCAAGTACAGAGCTTCGACATCCCTGCCGGACCGCTGGCGACCCAGCTTGGCCTGTTCGCGGCGCAGACGGGCATTCTGCTGGCCGGAGATGGTGCGCTGACTGCGGGCAAGACCAGCCAGCCCCTGCGCGGTAACTACAGCCCGGACCAGGCGCTGCAAATCCTCCTCGGCGGCAACTCCCTGGTAGCCGTGCCTACCGGCAGCGGGCATTACGAGCTGCAACCGGCACCGGACGCCGGCATGGCGCTGGAGCTGACCACGCTGAGCATTTCCGGCAAGGCTCCGGGCTCCACCACCGAAGGCAGCGGTTCCTACACCACCTATTCCTCCAGCAGCTCCACGCGGCTCAACCTCACCCCCAAGGAAACCCCGCAAGCGGTCACCGTGCTGACGCGCCAGCGCATCGAGGACCAGAAGCTCACCAACCTCACCGAAGCCATGGAGGCCACGTCCGGCATCACCGTGGTTCGCAACGGACTCGGCGCCGACTCGGACGCCTACTGGTCGCGCGGCTTCCAGATCAACAACTTCGAGGTGGACGGCGTGCCGACCTCGCCGCGCCTGGATAACTACACCCAGAGCACCGCCATCTACGACCGCATCGAAGTGGTACGCGGCGCCACCGGCCTGATCAGCGGCATGGGCAACCCCGCCGCCACCGTCAACCTGATCCGCAAGCGCCCGACCTTCGATCCGCAGATCAGCCTCACCGCCGAAGCCGGCAGTTGGGACCGTTACGGCAGTGGCGTGGATGTTTCCGGCTCGCTCACCGACAGCGGCAACGTGCGCGGCCGGATGGTGCTCGACTACAAGGACCAGAACGCCTGGATCGACCGTTTCGAGCAGCAGATCGGCCTGGTCTATGGCATCACCGAACTCGACCTGACCGAATCCACCCTGCTCACCGTCGGCTTCAGCTACCTGAAGACCAATACCGACTCGCCCATGCGCGGCGGCTTCCCGATGTTCTTCAGCAACGGCCAGAAGACCAACATGCCGCGCTCGGCCAACACGGCGCCGGACTGGTCCTATTACGACCGTGAGCAGACCAACGTCTTCGCGTCTATCGAGCAGCAGTTCGAGAATGGTTGGAGCGGCAAGGTCGAAGTCGGCCATACCGAGAACAAGTACGACGCTGTCGTCAGCTACCTGTCCGGGGACATCGACCCGGCCACCGGTGCTGGCGCCAGTCTCATGCCCACCAAGTGGGGCGGCTCGCCCACCCAGGACAACCTGGATGTCTATGCGACCGGGCCCTTCAGCCTGTTCGGCCGTGAGCACGAGTTGATCACCGGCGTCACCCTGTCCCAACTCCGCGAAATGGACAGCCCGGATTACGGTGGCTGGCTCGGTTCGTGGTCGACGCCCCCCTACGACGGCACCATCGACAGCATCTACAACTGGGGTGGGGAGGCTAACGTACCGGCATTCAGCAAGGTCGGTGAGAGCGACATGAAGGAAGACCAGTACGCGGCTTACCTGACTACCCGACTGCACCTGACCGACAGCACCAGCCTGATCCTCGGCAGCCGCGTGATCGACTGGAAGCGCACCACTGAGTCCACCACGTTCCCCGATACCACCAGCAAGACCAGTGAGAAGGAAACCGGCGTCACCATTCCCTATGCGGGCGTGGTCCAGGACCTGAACGAAAACTGGTCGGTGTATGCCAGCTACACCAAGATCTTCAACCCGCAGGGCTTCTGGGTCCGGGATGCCGACAACGGCACCCTGCCACCGGAGGAAGGCACCGGCTACGAAGTCGGGGTGAAAGGCAGCTTCTTCGAGGAACGCCTCAACTCCAGCCTGTCGCTGTTCAAGACCAAGCAGGAAAACCTGGCGATCTGGGACGGCGTTGCCGCCTACACCTCCGAGGAAAGCGCCACCAGCAAAGGCGTTGAACTGGAGCTCAACGGTGAGCTGCAGGAAGGCTGGCAGGTCTCCGCCGGCTACGCCTACAACATCACCGAAGGCGCCGACGGCGACCGCATCCGCACCTTCGTGCCGCGCCACAACGTCAAGGCCTTCACCTCCTACCGCCTGCCCGGAGCCCTGGACAAGCTGACCGTCGGTGGCGGCTTCAACTGGCAGAGCAAGTACGGTGACGACCTGCACGTCTTCGCCCAGGACAGCTACGCCGTCGCCAACCTGATGGCCCGCTACGACGTCAGCGAAAACCTCACTGCGTCGGTCAACCTGAACAACGTGTTCGACAAGGAGTACTTCAGCAGCGCGAACAGCACCGGCGTGTACGGCGCCCCGCGCAACTTCATGACGACGCTGAAGTACAGCTACTGAGGCGTCTGGCTCACCACCGAACGTGTAGGAGCGAGCTTGCTCGCGAACCTTCGGAGCCCGACCTTTCGCGAGCAAGCTCGCTCCTACATAAAGCACCACCGCTCTGGACCGTAGGGGTCCTGTGCGCACCGACTTCAGAGAGACGGGTCGGTCGTGAGCGCCGCCAGCACTTCTTCGGTATTGAGAATCGCGTGGGCATAGGTCGGCCCATTCAGCTCATGGGCCGCGTGCATGGCTTCCGCTGAAAACGCCGCCGTCGCGTCCGTCACCAACGTGACGTGGTAGCCCAGCTCGGCGGCGAATCGCCCTGTGGATTCGATGCAGGTATTGGCCAGCATGCCCACCAGGATCACCTGCTGCACGCCATGCTGCTTGAGCTGGAAGTCCAGGTCGGTGTTGGCGAACCCGCTGCCGCCCCAGTGCTCATGCACCAGCACGTCACCTTCCCGGGGCTGGAAGTCCGGGTGCCATTCGCCACCCCAGCTACCCGCCGCGAATACCTGGGCGCGGGCGGCGCCGAGCTGGTAAGGGCTGGGATGCGTCCAGCCCTTGAGATCGTCGGGGCGTGCACGGTGATGGGGAACGTAGAACACCTGGATGCCGGCGTTGCGCGCCGCCGCCACCACTCGGCGCAGGTTGTCCAGGGTGCCCACGGCATCGGCCACCTGCTTGGCCAGGCCGTTGAGCTTGCCGCCTTCGCTGAGGAAATCGTTATACGGGTCCACCAGCAACAAGCCGGTGCTTTCGCGTGGATAGGTCATGACGCCGCGCCTCGGTGCAGTCGATAACCTGTGCCAGTGTAGAGCGCCCTGGCCGAATCGCCCCGCGACTACGGCATGCCGCCGCCAATCATTGATTGAAGCGGGAATCGTCGCGTTGGAAGTGCAGCAGAGAACCTTTATAGGCTTCGCCGTTGTTCATCACGCGGTTCATGCAGGTGATTTCCGAGTCGTATTCGAGTTCCGCCATTTCCTGGCAGAACTTCGAGCGGTTCGGGCGATTGGGATCGACGATGTAGACATCCACCACGTCGGCCGAATGGCGGTCGATGAAGTCGGCAAGCTGCGCCGGTTGTTCGTGCTCGTAGATGACATCGCTGCCGATGATCATGTCAAACAGCCCGAGGTCGTCATTGATGTCGGACCATTTGGCGACCTGGTAATTGATCGGGCCGAGATCATTCAGGCGCAAGTTTTCCGTCAGGAAGGCGGGAATCAACGGGTGGTAGTCGCTGGCCGTTACATCGCCGCCCCGTCGGTGCACGACGAGGCTGGCGAGGGCCAGCCCAGCCCCCACTTCGAGGATGCGCTTACCTTCCAGTTCCATCGTCAGCATGGCGTGCGCCAGGACGTGGCCGGACGGCCAGACCTGACCGAACAATGGCCAACTTTCGGGGGATATTCCGAGATTCTCAGCCTCGAACTCCGGATCATGATACTGCTGATGATCGAGCAACGAGCGGATATGAAAGTCCATATCCCCGACGGATATATCCTGGAATCTGACCTGATAGCCTGGCATGCAGAACTCTCCAATACAGCGAGTGATGCCGCCAGAAGCGCAGAACCAAATAGCTAACTTTCCACTATCAATGATTCATGGAGGCGATGAATAAAAATACAAAACCCTCCAGCACTCTACGCCGAAGAATCAAGTTGAACTTTCGTGAGATATAAATGAAAGAGCCCCGCATTTGCGGGGCTCTTCTAGAGGAAAAGTATCAGACTACCTGAACTTTGTCCGCCTGCAGGCCTTTCTGGCCACGTACGACTTCGAAAGTCACTTGCTGGCCTTCGCTGAGGCTCTTGAAGCCCGAGCTTTCGATCGAACGGTAGTGAACGAACAGGTCAGCGCCTTCTGCGGGGGTGATGAAGCCGAAGCCTTTTTCATCGTTGAACCACTTGACGGTGCCGGATTGACGATTGGACATTTCATATCTCCAGGATAAAAAGAAACAACCCTGATAACTGATCAGGAACTACTGAGTGCTAAAGCTGTAACGAATCGAGGAGATGAAATAACTTCAAATCAGAACATCGAGCCAAGTATCGCAGAGACATTTGCAGTGCAGTGGGCGGGACTATACGCGGTTCGACCAGGAAGTACAGGTTTATTTTCCGGCCAATAATTCGAGCAGCGGAATACGCTTGGCATTCATGTGCTTAGGCGGGAAACCCAGAAACTCCCACAGGCGGAACTCCTCGTATTTCGGTTTCCCACCCCGCACCCAGCACTTATGCCGACTGCATCAGCTCCAGGATCTGTGCATGCAAGCGCGGATCTCCGCAGGCGATGACATCGCCACCGTCCTGCGCGTCGCCACCATCCCAGCGGGTAACCACGCCACCGGCGCCCTGGATGATCGGCATCAGCGCCTGGATGTCATAAGGCTTGAGCCCGGGATCGAGCACCACATCCACCAGCCCCAGGGCCAACATGCAGTAGGCGTAGCAATCGCCGCTGTAGCGCACCAGACGCACCTGGCCGGCAAGCTGCTCGAAGACCTCACGATAGGGCGACTCGCGGAAGTGCTCGGGGCTGGTGACCATCAGCGTCGCCTCGGTGAGCTTGCCGCAGGCGCGGGTCTGGATGGGCCGGCCGTTAAGCGAAGCGCTGCTGCCGTCGCCGACGAAACGTTCGCGGGTAAAGGGTTGGTCCATTACACCCAGCGCAGGACGGGTGCCGTCGTTGAGGGCGATCAGCGTGCCCCAGAGCGGGATGCCGCTGATAAAGGAGCGCGTGCCATCCACGGGGTCCAGTACCCAGGTCCAGGGCGCTTCACCCGCGATGTTCTCTTCTTCCTCTCCCAGGACACCGTGGCTGGGATAGCGCTCGCCGATCAGCGCGCGCATGGCCCGCTCGGCGCCCTTGTCGGCCAGGGTCACGGGGTCGAAACGCTCAGCCTCCTTGTTCTCCACCTCCAGCGGCAGACGGAAATACGTCAGGGTTACCCGGGCCGCCGCGTCCGCCAGTTCTTCGGCGAATTCCAGGTACTCGGGGGGAAGGGTTTGGTCGTTCATGGGGGACTCCGGGTCAGGCGTATCAGCAGAAATCCAGCAGGTGATAGTAGAGCGAAACGCCGCTCGTATCGACGTGCACAACCCTCCTCCGCTTTCGCCGCAGTCCCCCCAGCCCCTTTAAGCCTGCTGGGCGAGATATTCGTCAGTGGAAACCACCTTGGCGTAGGCGAAGGCCAGGGCGGCCATGAACGCCCCGTGGACCTGCTCGGCGGGGATCGTCTTGCCCTGGAATTCCAGGTCCCGCGAGGCGCAGGCATCGTGAATCACCGTGACCTCGTAGCCGAAGTCGGCCGCCGCACGAGTGATGCCGTCGACGCACATGTGGCTCATGCTGCCCACCACGGTCAACTTGTCCACGCCGCTACCCTCGAGGATCTCCTTCAGATTGGTTTCCCGGAAGGAGTTGACGAAGTGCTTCAGGACCACTGGCTCGCCGTCGGCGTTGAGCACTTTGGGATGGATCTCCGCACCCTCTGAGCCGGGACGGAAGAACGGCGCCTCCGGGCTGGTGAACTCGTGGCGGATATGCACCACCAGGTCGCCGGCCTCACGGGCAGCGCCTATGATCCGGGCGGCGTTGTCGGCAGCGGCGTCAGCACCGCTCAGCGTCCACAGACCGCCGGGGAAATAGTCCTTTTGGATGTCGACTACGATGACGGCTTGCTTGCTCATGATTTTCACCTCAGGTTGTGGGGGTGGAGACGTGGGGCCTAAGGTGCTCCTCCCCGCGCCGGATGAGGATCGGCGCAACCGACAAATTCGCAGGAAAAACTGACAATGAAGACCATGCTGGAGATCGGCCTCCTGCTCTATCCCGGCGCCCAGCTGGCAGCCGCCCATGGCCTCTCCGATCTGTTCGCGGTCGCCAATCGCCTGGCCGCCGAGCACGCCGATGCCGACCTGCCCACCCTGCGGGTGCGCCACTGGAGCGCCGCCCCAGATGGGGAAATCCGCTGCACCTGGGACAGCCACCCGGACACCGAAAGCCGGCCCTCTGTGGTGATTGCCCTGCCCTGCATTGGCCCCCTGCCCCCGGCCGAAACCCTGCAACCCTTCGTCGACTGGCTCAGTTTGCGGCACGCCGCCGGCGTCACCCTGTGTTCGGTGTGTGCCGGCGCCTTCGTGCTGGCCCAGACCGGGCTGCTCGCCGGTCGTCCGCTGACCACCCACTGGAGCCTGGCCAAGGACCTCGGCGAGCGCTACCCGGAGGTGGAAGTGGATGCCGATAAACTGGTGGTGGACGACGGCGACATCATCACCGCTGGGGGTGTGATGGCCTGGACCGACCTGGGGCTGACCCTGGTGGATCGGCTGCTGGGACCGACCATCGCCGCGAATACCGCCAGCTTCCTTGCCCTCGACCTGACCCGTCATTCGCAGCAGTATTTCCGTCGCTTCACGCCGCGTCTCACCCACGGCGACGAAGCGGTGCTCAAGGTTCAGCGCTGGCTTCAACGCCAGGACGCGCGCCAGGTCAGCCTCCCCGCCATGGCCGCCGAGGCCGGGCTGGGGGAGCGCACCTTCCTGCGCCGCTTCCAGCAGGCCACCGGCCTGCGCCCCACCGAGTACTGCCAGCAACTGCGCGCGGCCAAGGCCCGCGAGCTGCTGGAGCTGACCAACCGCTCCGTGGACCAGATCGCCTGGGAGGTCGGCTACCAGGACCCGGCGGCGTTCCGCAAGGTATTCAACAAGATGGTCGGACTATCGCCCACGGATTACCGACGGCGGTTCGGACGGCGAAACTTAGGGGCGTCGTGAAGCTACTGACTGTAGGAGCGAGCTTGCTCGCGAACAATCTCCGCGAGCACACGCATTCATTCCTCACTGCACCACCACCCCTCACAGACTTCTTCAGCCAGCACGCCCTCCCCGTCCCGCACCTCGACATCGCGATACACCCCCAGCGCCGGGTCGAAGGTGCGAATCAGCACTTGCGGCTTTTCAGTGCTGACGCGGGGTAACTGGGCATCGCGAAACGGGTGGTAGTCGGGAACGACGACAAAGGGTTGCGGCGGCAGGTCGGCGAAGGGCCTCGGAGGCGGCGATACATAGGATTGCAGCGGGCTGCTGGGGTAGTAGGTAGTGCCCAGGTAAGGCCCCAGCCCGTAGTACGAATCGCCATAGCCCTCACCCCGGGCAAAGGGCGCGAGCAATACCAGCAGCAGGATTCCGCGGCATCCCATGACGGTGCCCTCCTCGGTAAATCCCCCAAGGACTTCAGTTATAGCACCGGCCACACGGCCTGCTGTCCAATGCCTTGTCGACGCTGATCGGAGGTGCGCCACCATGTCCCGGCCCGGCCTGCTGCTCGTTACCCTTGCCAGCACCCTCGCCTATCTGGGGCTCGCGATTCTCGGCCTCGGCGGCTTCGCAGCCTTCTTCGGGCATCCGCCGCTGGTGGTCCTGACCCTGGTGCTGTTCCTACTGGCGGGGCTGGCGCCCTTCTCCGGCGGCAATCTCAGCAGTGGGATGCGCGAAGACCGGCGCAATCGCTGGGTACTCCCGGTGTTCGGCATCATCGGCATCCTCAGTGCCTTCCTGCCGGCCTACACCGATCGCCTCGATGTCTGGACCTTCGGCGGCGACGGTGTTCGCTGGCTGGGCGTCTTCCTGTTCGCCGCCGGTGGCGCGCTGCGACTATGGCCGGTCTTCGTGCTGGGCAACCGCTTCAGTGGACTGGTGGCGATCCAGCCCGGCCACCGCTTGGTGACCGACGGCATCTACGGCGTGATCCGCCACCCCAGCTACCTGGGCCTGATGATCGCCTCGCTCGGCTGGGCCCTTGCCTTCCGTTCCGGCATCGGCCTGATGCTGGTCGTCCTGACCCTGCCGCCGCTGCTGGCGCGTATCCATGCGGAAGAAGCCTTGCTGCGTACCGAATTCGGTGAGGAGTACGAAGCCTACTGCGCGCGAACTTCCCGCCTGATTCCCGGCGTGTACTAGACCGTTCGGCCCAACAACTCGAACCCTGGGGATTCGTGCCCGGTCAAAACGCATGCAACCCCCACTGGTGCCCTGCGCTCCTCCTGCGAATAGCCGGGCGCTGAGTTTCAGGAGATCTGCGAATGATCACTCACTACAAGATCGGCAAAAACCTTGCCTGCGGCCGACACGGTAGCAACCTGATCGCCACCACCGAACTGGCGCGGGTGAAATGCCGCAACTGCAAGAATACCGAGGCCTTCAAGGAGGCTCGTCGAGACGCCCGAAATGCCGCAAGGCGCGCAGCACGTCAGGCCAAGGCCGCCCACGCCGCCAGCGATTGGCGTTCGGTGTGGGTAGAACGACTCAGACAAATGCCGGGCCGGCAACGTCTGCCGCGCGGCTTCGGCAACCAACCCTACGTCTGATCCCGGCGGGGCGCAGCTTCAGGCCCCATGCAGTAGTTGATGCAGCTGCGCCCGCCAAGTCCAGAGCACTTCTACGGCGACCCGCTATCCTGCACGCATTTCCCGATGAGCAAGGACCGCGGCAGTGATCCCCTTGGCAGATTACGGGATGCGCGATTTCTCCGTACGCGATCCGGATGGCAACCAGATCGGCATCGGCGCCGAACTCAGTCATCCAGCTTGAAACGCGCCCGGTAATCGCTTGGCGTCACGCCCAGGCGTCGCTGGAAAGCACGCCGGAAACCATCCACGTTGGCATAGCCCACCTCATCCGCAAGCCGTTTCAGGGGAACGTCGGACTCCTCCGCCAGGCGCCGTGCCGCGTCGATGCGCGCCAGCTCGACGAACTCGGCCGGCGTGGTACCTGTTTCCTGCTTGAACACACGCGCGAAATTGCGCTCGCTCATCCCGGCCCGCGCCGCCAGGGCAGGCACGCCGAGGTCGCCCTTCAGACTGGCCAGCACGTGGTCCTGGATATCCCGGATCACTGAACGCTCGGCGGTCTGCGCCGCCAGGTGGGCACTGAACTGGGACTGGCCGCCCGGCCGCTTGAAGAACATCACCATCTCCCGCGCGACGCGTAGCGCCAGCTCTCGGCCGTGGTCTTCCTCCACCATGGCCAGCGCCAGGTCCATGCCCGCCGTGACACCGGCGGAGGTATAGAGGTTGCCGTCCTTGACGTAGATGCTGTCGGCCTCCACATGGGTCTCGGGGTTCTCTTCCGACAGGCGCGCACTGCTGTTCCAGTGGGTGGTCACCCGGCGCCCGCGCAGCATGCCGGCCGCGGCGAGGACGAAAGCACCGCTGCACACCGAACCAATCCGCCGCACCGAACCCGCCTGCTGGCGCAGCCACTGCTGCAGCGCCGGGTTACCGGCGATGTCGTCGACAAAGGGGCTGCCCGCCACCAGCAGGGTGTCGAGCTTGCCCTTGTGGGTTTCGACAGTGGAGTCCACCGCCAGGCGCAAGCCGCTGCTGCCCTTGAGCAGCCCCGGCTCGGTGCCAATCACCTCGACCCGGTAGGCACGGGGATTGCCCAGTTGCTTCGCCGCTTCGGCGAAGACGTCGGCCGGGCCGACGATGTCCAGCAATTGCACGCGGGGAAAGGCCAGCAGGGCGATACGCATGGGTTTGTCCGTCACTGTCGGGAGGTTGGCTGAATACGTCGTTACACGGCTATTTAAGCCAAAACGAGCATGGCAGAAACTATCTCCAACGACAAATCCAGCCCAACGGAGTCCGCCATGAACACCGTATTCATCCCCCCGCAAGAAGACGTCCAGGCCAAGCCGGTAAGCAATACCTCGATCAAGCACCTGCCGGTCAACCTGTTCGGCTCCGTCATGGGGCTGGCCGGCCTCGGCATCGGCTGGCGCCTGGCCCACCAGTATTTCGGCGTGAGCCCGCTGATCGGCGAAGCCATCGGCCTGTTCGCCGCGCTGGTCTTCGTGGTGCTCGTTGCCGGCTACCTGACCAAGCTGCTGCGTCACCGCCAGGCCGTCATCAACGAGTTCACCCATCCCATCGCCGGCAACTTCTTCGGCACCATCGTAATTTCGATACTGCTGCTGTCGGTGACCGCAGCGCCCTACAACGAAACCCTGGGCCAGGCCATGTGGACCCTGGGCAGCGTGCTCGCCGTGCTACTCGGTGGCCTGGTGCTCTCGCGCCTGCTCAAGGGCAAACAGGACCCGCAGCACGCCGTGCCCGCCTGGTTGATCCCGGGTGTCGCCACGCTGGACATCGCCGTTACCGGCGGACATATGCCCATGGCCTGGGCAGGCGAGCTGAACCTGCTGGCAACGGCAGTGGGTGCGACCCTGGCTCTGGTTTTCTTCACCAGCATCTTCCCGCGACTGGTGCATCAGGAAGCGCTGGCCAAACCCATGATCCCGTCGCTGATGATCCTGATTGCGCCTTTCGAAGTCGGCTTCCTGGCCTACGCCAACCTGTTCGGAATCGACCGCTTCGCCGCCCTGCTCTTCTACTTCGGCCTGTTCCTGGCCGTTGTCCTGGGCTTCAAGGTGTTCCGCCGCGACGTACCCTTCGCCCCGTCCTGGTGGGCCATCAGCTTCCCCCTGGCGGCACTGGCCAACGCAGCCCTGAAGTACGCCCATGTGCAAGGCAGCCTGCCGCTGCAGGTGATCGCCTGGGCCAGCCTGCTGTTCCTCAGCGTTGCCCTGGCGGTGCTGACCTTCAAGACCCTGGGCAGCCTGGTACGCGGCAAGCTGCTCGCCGGCTGAGCGATTCCTCCCCCACTTTACGAGCCCTGCGGGGCTCGTTCTTTTTTGAGATGAGAGATAGCCGATGACCCCGACAAGCTCCTGGCTGATGTTGCTCGCCGCCGGCGTGCTGGAAGTGGCCTTCGCCCTTGGCCTGAAAAGCGCCAACGGCCTGCAACGGCCCTGGCTCCTGGCCGGCACCCTGCTGGTACTCAGCGGCAGCCTCGGGCTGCTGACCCTGGCCCTGCGCCATCTTCCGGTGGGCACGGCCTACGCCGTCTGGACCGGTATCGGCGCAGTGGGAACCGCCTTGGCGGGCGTGATCTGGATGGGGGATTCCGCCTCCGCTGGCCGGCTGGCCTGCATGGGGCTGATCGTGGGCGGGGTGATGGGGCTGCGCTGGTTGCCCTGAGTTCGTTGCCGGGGAAGCGTCCCCGGCGATGCCCGTACAGGTCAGAGACGCCGGCGCTCGGCGCTGATCTCCGGCAGGTCGGTGCGGCGCAGATAGACCAGCAGCACGTCGCTCAGATTGAGGCGATCGTTGATGTTCTGTTCCAGCAGGATCTGCAGGCACTCGCGGCTCAAGCTCATGACCTGGTCGGCCTTGACCGTCCAGACGAACTCACAGGCTGGCGTGATACTGTCGTCGGGCACGTCCATGCCAAACGAGTCCTCGCTGAATCGCACGATGTACTTGCCCAGCTTGCGGTTGAAGCCGACGAACCCGTTGAGGGCATCGGCGGCATTGCAGATATCGGTGGAGGTGATGTTCATGCAGTACTTCCCTGATCGGTTCGAAGGGGTGGTGCACGCATGAAAGGCAGTGGGTTCCCACTCTGGTCGGTGGGTAGGCTGGCCATTCTGCCAGCCCTCGTCATCACCGGGGATATCGCCGCGAGGGGCGCGTTGTCGCACCCGGGGCCGCAGTGGCGATCCCGCGTGGCGACATCAGTGCGCCGGCTGCACGATGGCGTTGCCCGGCAGCGCCGGCAGCCGTGCCAGGTGCAGGGCGACTGCCACGGCGATCACCAGCAGACCGCCGATGAACAGGCCGACGCCCTGCCAGCCGTAGTGGTGCCAGAACAGACCGCCGAGGGTGCCGGCGAGGCTGGAACCGACGTAATAGCAGAACAGGTACAGGGAGGACGCCTGGCCCTTGGCGCGCTGGGCACGCCGGCCGATCCAGCTGCTGGCCACCGAGTGCGCGCCGAAGAAGCCGAAGGTGAAGATCGCCATGCCGGCCAGGATCATCCCCAGCGGGCTGAACAGGGTCAGCACCAGGCCACCCAGCATCAGCAGGATCGAGGCCCAGAGCACCTTGCGCCGACCCAGCTTGTCGGCCAGGGAGCCGACCCAGGCCGAGCTGTAGATACCGGTGAGGTAAACCACCGAAAGCACGCCCACCACGGCCTGGCTCATCTGGTAGGGGGAAGCCAGCAGGCGATAGCCGATGTAGTTGAACAGGGTGACGAAGGCCCCCATCAGCAGAAAGCCGGTCAGGAACAACCAGGGCAGGCCGGCATCGCGGAAATGCATGCGGTAGCCCTCCACCAGGGTGGACGGCTTAAGCGGCTGCGGGCGGAAATGCTTCGACTCGGGCAGCACGCGCCAGAACACCAGCCCGGCGACCAGCGCCAGGCCCCCCAACACGCCAATGGCCGCCTGCCAGGAGACGAAGTCCACCAGCACCCCGCTGATCAGGCGCCCGCTCATGCCACCGATGGCATTGCCACCGATATAGAGGCCCATGGAGAGGCCGAGGTGATGGGGGTGGATTTCCTCGCTGAGGTACGTCATGGCCACGGCGGCCAGGCCGCTCAGCGCCAGGCCCACCAGGGCACGCATCAGCAGCACACCTTCCCAGGTCGGCATCGCGGCACTGGCCAGGGTGAACAGCGCAGCGGCGAGCAGCGACACCACCATCACCGGCTTGCGGCCGATGGCATCAGACAGCGGACCGGTTACCAGCAGGCCGAGGGCGAGCATGGCGGTGGACACCGAAAGGGCCAGGCTGCTCTGCGCGGCGGTGATGGAATAGGTCTTGGACAGCACCGGCATCATGGGCTGGATGCAATACAGCAGAGCAAACGTGGCGAAGCCGCCGGAGAACAGCGCCAAGGAAGTGCGCATGAATTGCGGCGTGCCCTTGCGGATGTAGGTAGAGAGCTCAGGGTCATTGGCGGCGGCATCCGGCAGCTTGCTGGCTGCGTCACGGGCCGCCTCGCTAAACGCGGGTTCGTCTTCGGTCTTGAGTACTGCCTGGGATTTGCTCACGGGGCACCTTCGGAATGTAGCGGCGAGCAGGCACAACGAGGCCGTGCCGCCTGGATCAGGGGCTGGGGATATTCGTTGTTGGGGTTATGGGCCGAAGGATATCGAGCGGTTTATATTATCTCCAATATATTGTTCGACACATTTGATATGTTTTAGATATCAAAGGAGATCCCCATGGAACTCAGGCATCTGCGCTATTTCATTGCCGTGGCCGAAGAGCTGCATTTCGGCAGGGCCGCGGAGCAACTGGGCATTTCCCAGCCGCCGCTGAGCCAGCAGATTCAGGCATTGGAAGAAGAGATCGGTGCACGCTTGCTGGAACGCACCAATCGCCGCGTCGAGCTGACCGAAGCTGGCCGCCGCTTCCTCGATGAAGCCCGCCAGGTACTGGTGCAAGTGGACAAGGCGGTGCAACTCGCGCGCCGCGCCCACCGTGGCGAGCTGGGAGAACTGAAGGTGGGCTTCACCTCCTCCGCCCCCTTCACCTCCACCATTCCCCGCAGCATCCACGCATTTCGCCAGGCTTATCCCGATGTCCACCTGGAACTGACCGAAGGCAGCAGCGCGGAAACGGTCAAAGCGCTGCTGGAGGACAGCCTGCAGGTAGGCGTGATCCGGCCCCTCAGCCTGCCGGACAACCTGCTGGCGGTGGAGCTGTTCAGCGAACCGCTGGTGGCCATCCTGCGTGCCGACCACCCATTGGCCGCCGGCAGCGAGGAAGGCATCCAGTTCAGCGCACTGGCGGAGGAACCCTTCGTGTTCTTCCCGCGCACCTTCGGTACCGGGCTCTATGACCAGATGCTCACACTCGCCCGCAACGCCGGCTTCCTGCCCCGCGTCGCCCAGGAAGCCAGCGAAGCCATGACCATCATTGGTCTGGTCTCGGCCGGGCTTGGCGTGTCGATATTGCCCGCCTCGTTCCGCCGCACCCGCGTCGACGGCGTGGTCTACCGGACCCTGCTGGACCCGGGCGCCACCACCGCCGTCTGGCTGGTGCGCCGGCGCGACGAGCGCTCTCCCCTGGCACTGTCGTTCATCGACCTGGTGACCCGTGAAGCAGCCGCAATCCGCGAACGCAGATAGACCTCTGTAGGGGCGATTTCAATCGCCAAGCAGGGCGCAGCCCTGCCCTGTAGGAGCGAGCTTGCTCGCGAACAGTCCGAGCACGATCTTTCGCGAGCAAGCTCGCTCCTACATGAATTCCGAGAGGGCATGTCACAACTCGAATCCCTGGTTCGTCGTGAAGGTGTACCCCCTTCCAATCCCGAACGAGGAACACGACATGAGCCCCGCAAGCCCCCTCAACTACCAGCAGGTCATCCCCGATGTCATCAACGCCATGGGCGAGGTGCACGCCCCACTGGATGCCCTCGGCCTCGAACGCAGCCTGCATCACCTGGTGCAACTGCGCGCCTCGCAACTCAACCAGTGCGCCTTCTGCGTGAAGATGCATACCCGCGAGGCGCGGGAAGACGGCGAAACCAGCGAGCGCCTGGATCGTCTGGTGGTCTGGGACCACTGCAACGACTTCACCCCGCGTGAAAAAGCGGCGCTGGCCTGGACCGAGGCGCTGACCCAGCTCGACCGGCGCACCGACTATGCTGCCCTGCGCACCAACCTGCGCGAGCATTTCAGCGAAGTCGAAATCGGCGCTCTGACCGCCACCGTGGCGATGATCAACCTCTGGAACCGCATCCAGATATCGAGGCACTGAAGTGAGAACCGCCGACGCCACGGCTGTCTTCGAAGACAGCCGCCGCTTCCTGATGGACCTGGCCTACCGCATTCTCGGCTCGCGCAGCGACGCCGAGGACGCAGTGCAGGAAACCTTCCTCAAGTGGCGCGAAAGCGACCCCGCGACCCTGGCCAACCCGCGCGCCTGGCTGACCACCCTCTGCACCCGCCATTGCATCGACCAGTTGCGCCTTGGCCACCGGGCGCGGGTGGAGTACGTCGGCACCTGGCTGCCGGAGCCCATCCACAGCGAAACCACGGAATCGCCGGAAATGCTGCTGGAACTCTCCTCCTCGCTGTCCACCGCCTTCCTCCTGCTGCTGGAACGCCTCACGCCTCGGGAGCGGGCGGCTTACCTGCTCTACGAGATATTCGACCAGGACTACGCGGACGTGGCCCGCGCCATCGGCGTGCAGGAAGCGGCCTGCCGCAAGCTGGTGTCCCGCGCCCGCATGGGCCTGTCTGAAGGCAAGGTGCGCCACCAGCCGCCACGGGAACGCCAGGAGCAATTGCTCGAAGCCTTCCACGCGGCCATCGTCAGCGGCGCCACTGCCGGGCTCACCGCCCTGCTCGCGGACGAAGTGGAGCTGTGCGCCGATGGCGGTGGCAAAGTACCGACCCTGGGCCACATCCTCCAGGGCAAGGCCGAGGTGCTGGACTTCATCTTCGGCTCCCTGCGCGGCTACTGGAGCGACTACGACTGGCTACCCGCCGAGCTCAACGGCGGGCGCGGCGTGATCCTCGCCCACGGCGACGAAATCGCGGCTTCGGTCACCTTCGCGTACGACGAAGACGGCCGGGTCAGTGACATCTACATCGTGCGCAATCCGGAGAAACTGGCGGGCCTCGGGGTGCCCAACTGACGATGCCCACCCCCATCCGACGAAACAGTCCGACACATCTCGGCGCCGTCGCAGGTCGCCATTCGACGTTTTCTTCACATTCCCTCTGGCAATGTCCGTCGTTTTCGGCGGACCTATCTGGAACCAATGTGCCATCAGGTGATCTACTTGACCCCCGGCATCGTTCACCTCCAAAGGTGCCGCCCCGCCCTGAGTAGACCAATGGATGCTTGATCGCATGACCGCACAGGAACCCGTAGCCACCCGGCAGTCCTCGTTCAACCTGGACTCCCCGACCGTCAAGAGCCACCTGGCTTTCACCCTGCTCAGCGCCCTCGCGCTGCTGCTGATGTACACCCTGCTGCGGGTGGCATTGCTGACCTACAACAGCGCCCAGATCGGCGACAGCCCGGCCTCGGTCTTCGTCGAAGCCTTCTACAACGGCCTGCGCTTCGACCTGCGGGTGGTGGTATTTGCCCTGGTTCCGCTGCTGCTATCGCTGTTCAGCGTCCGCGCCATGGCCGCACGTGGCCTGCACCGCCTCTGGCTAACCCTGTTCGCCAGCCTCACGCTGTTCCTCGGCATCAGCGAGCTGGACTTCTACCGCGAGTTCCACCAGCGCCTGAACAGCCTGGTGTTCCAGTATCTGCAGGAAGACCTGGGCACCGTCGCCAGCATGATCTGGAACGGCTTCCCGGTAGGTCGCTACCTGATCGCCTGGACCCTCGCCACCGCCCTGCTCTACCTGATGTTCCGTGGCCTGGACCTGGTCAGTCGTCCGCGCGCGCCGAGTGTCGTGAACGCCCAGCCCAACGCCCGTGCAACCGCGCCCTGGTTCAGCCGCGTGGCGATCTTCATGGTCTGCCTGGTGATTGCGGTGGTCGCCGTCCGTGGCCACCTGCGCCAGGGGCCGCCGCTGCGTTGGGGCGATGCCTTCACCACCGATTCGATGTTCGCCAACCAGTTGGGCCTGAACGGCACCCTGACTCTGGTAGACGCCGCCAAGAACAGCTTCTCGTCCCACCGCGACAACGCCTGGAAGGCGACGCTGCCCGAGGACGAAGCCCTGGCCGCCGTGCGCCAGATGCTGCTGACTCCCAACGACAAGCTGGTGGACGCCGACACGGCCGCCATCCGTCGTGATTTCACCCCGCCGGCTGAAGGCACGCTGCCGATCAAGAACGTGGTGGTGATCCTGATGGAGAGCTTCGCCGGCCGTTATGTCGGCGCCATGGGCAGCCAGGACGGCATCACTCCGTACTTCGACAAACTGGCCAAGGAGGGACTGCTGTTCGACCGCTTCTTCTCCAACGGCACCCATACCCACCAGGGGATGTTCGCCACCATGGCCTGCTTCCCCAACCTGCCGAGCTTCGAGTACCTGATGCGCACCCCGGAAGGCGCGCACAAGTTCTCCGGCCTGCCGCAACTGCTGAGCGCCCGCGAGTTCAACGACCTCTACGTCTACAACGGCAACTTCCAGTGGGATAACCAGTCCGGCTTCTTCAGCAACCAGGGCATGACCCGCTTCATCGGCCGCGAAGACTTCGTCAATCCGGTGTTCATGGACAAGACCTGGGGCGTTTCCGACCAGGACATGTTCGACCGGGGTGCCGCCGAACTGGCGAAGATGCCCACCGACAAGCCGTTCTACGCGCTACTGCAGACCCTCTCCAACCACACGCCCTATGCCCTGCCGGTGGAGCTGCCGGTAGACAAGGTCACCGGCCACGGCGCCCATGACGAGCACCTGACCGCCATGCGTTACGCCGACTGGGCCCTGGGCCAGTTCTTCGAAAAAGCGCGCAAGGAGCCCTACTTCAAGGACACGCTGTTCGTGGTCGTGGGTGACCATGGCTTCGGCAGCGACAAGCAGCTCACCGAGATGGACCTGTTCCGCTTCAACGTGCCGCTGCTGCTGATCGGCCCGGGCGTGCGGGAGAAGTTCGGCGACCTCAGCCATACCGTCGGCACCCAGATCGACGTCGTGCCCACCATCATGGGCCGTCTGGGCGGCGATGTGCGTCACCAGTGCTGGGGTCGTGACCTGCTCAACCTGCCGGAAGGCGATCCGGGCATTGGCGTGATCAAGCCGTCCGGCAGCGACCAGACGGTGGCCATCGTCAGCAGCGACCGCATCCTGGTACAGCCCAAGGACTTCCCGGCGCGCCTCTACCAGTACCAGTTGGGCGCCGATGCCAAGGCGGAGCGCGTCCCCGGCGATAGCGACCCGCATCTGCAGAAGTACCTCGAAGCCTTCCTGCAGACGGCGACCGGCAGCCTGCTGAACAACACGGCAGGCGTACAGGACGCCAAGCAGAACCAGTGATACCCAGGCCCCGCTCGATGCGGGGCCTTTTTTTTCCGGGTCCTTTTTCTCTGTTGTAGGGGCGAATTCATTCGCCAAGCAGACCGCCGGTCTGCCCTGCGTTCATCGCGGGCTGCGTTGCAGCCCTTGGCGAATAAATTCGCCCCCACAGGTTTTCCTCGCTCCGCTCGCCGCTTGACAGCCCCGCCCTCAGCCCGCAAATTACGCAAAGTGTAAATTGATTACGAAAACAATAATTCTGGCATCCGGACCTCACATCGGAACGCCTGCCGCCGAGCGATTGCCATGGACCTCTACACCTATTACCGCTCCACCTCTTCCTACCGGGTGCGCATCGCCCTGGCGCTGAAGGGGCTGGACGCCCGGCATATCCCGGTAAACCTGATCCAGGATGGCGGCCAGCAGCACAGCCCCGAATACAAGGCGCTCAATCCCCAGGGTCGCGTGCCCAGCCTGCGTGCCGACGACGGCCAGGTACTGACCCAGTCCCCCGCCATCATCGAATACCTCGAAGAACGCCATCCGCAGCCCGCCCTCCTGCCCCAAGGCCTGGAAGCCCGTGCCCAACAGCGCGCGGTGGCCGCGATCATCGGCTGCGATATCCATCCGCTGCACAACGTCTCGGTACTCAACCGCCTGCGCGGCCTCAGGATTGAGGAAGCCGAGGTGATGAACTGGATTCGTCACTGGATCGCGGAAGGCTTCAACGCGGTCGAAGCCCTTATAGGAGAGGAAGGTTTCTGCTTCGGCGAACCGGGCCTGGCCGACGTCTACCTGCTACCGCAGGTCTATGCCGCCCGCCGTTTCGAGCTGGACCTGTCACACTATCCGAAGATCGCCCGGGTAGAAGGCCTTGCCCTCGAGCATCCGGCCTTCATCCAGGCGCACCCTGACCAGCAAGCCGACAAACCGGCCTGAGGCAACGTCCATGCAAAGCCTCGGATTCAAAGTCACCATCGGCGACTATCTCGCCCGCAGCGTACGCGGCATTTCCTGCGCGCCACCGGCCGCCACCTCGCATTGACCTATAACTTCCAATCAATTGCTTGAGGTGCCAAAAAATGGCTGACATGTTCGAAAACCCCATGGGCCTGCAGGGCTTTGAATTCATCGAGTTCGCATCCCCCACCCCGAATACCCTGGAACCCATCTTCGCCATCATGGGTTTCACCAAGGTCGCGACTCACCGTTCCAAGGACGTGCACCTGTACCGCCAGGGCGAGATCAACCTGATCCTCAACAACGAGCCCAAGAGCCAGGCCGCCTACTTCGCCGCCGAGCACGGCCCGTCCGTCTGCGGCATGGCCTTCCGTGTGAAGAATGCCCACCAGGCCTACGCTCGCGCCCTGGAACTGGGTGCCCAGCCCATCGAGATCCCTACCGGCCCGATGGAACTGCGCCTGCCGGCAATCAAGGGCATCGGTGGCGCGCCGCTGTACCTGATCGACCGTTTCGGCGAAGGCTCGTCGATCTATGACATCGACTTCGAGTTCATCGAAGGTGTCGACCGCCACCCGAAAGGTGCCGGCCTGAAGTTCATCGATCACCTGACCCACAACGTGTACCGCGGCCGCATGGCCTACTGGGCGGACTTCTACGAGAAACTGTTCAACTTCCGCGAGATCCGCTACTTCGACATCAAGGGCGAGTACACCGGCCTGACCTCCAAGGCCATGACCGCGCCGGACGGCATGATCCGCATCCCGCTGAACGAAGAGTCCTCCAAGGGCGCGGGGCAGATCGAAGAGTTCCTGATGCAGTTCAACGGCGAAGGCATCCAGCACGTGGCGTTCTTCACCGATGACCTGGTCAAGACCTGGGACGAGCTGAAAGCCCTCGGCATGCGCTTCATGACCGCACCGCCGGCCACCTACTACGAGATGCTCCAGGGCCGTCTGCCAGACCATGGCGAACCGGAAGCCGAGCTGCAATCGCGCGGCATCCTGCTGGACGGCACCACCGAAGGCGGCACCAAGCGCCTGTTGCTGCAGATCTTCTCGGAAACCCTGATGGGGCCGGTGTTCTTCGAGTTCATCCAGCGCAAGGGCGATGACGGCTTTGGCGAAGGCAACTTCAAGGCCCTGTTCGAATCCATCGAACGCGACCAGATCCGTCGCGGTGTGCTGAGCACCGAATAAGGCGCTATCCGCTACGAAAAACCCGGCTTCATGCCGGGTTTTTCTTTTTCTGCTGAGACCCTGAACGACATCGGGCAGGGTGCGCTACGCGCACGGAAACTAACGTGCAAAACAGCCGGTGCGCACAGCGCACCCTACAGAAGCGCACATTCCGAGACTCCAGACACCTGACTATGCTTTCCATGGGGGCTGGAGGTTCGCCACATGCAACTCATCAGCGTCAGCATCGACAAGCCCGAGTCGATCAACTTCATCTTCGGCCAGACCCACTTCATCAAGTCGGTCGAAGACATCCACGAAACCCTGGTGGGAAGCGTGCCCGGCATCCGCTTCGGCCTGGCCTTCTGCGAAGCCTCCGGCAGTTGCCTGGTGCGCTGCTCCGGCACCGATGAGGCCATGCTCGAACTGGCCCGCAAGAACGCCCTGGACATAGGCGCCGGGCACAGTTTCATCGTCTTCCTGGGTGAAGGCTTCTTCCCGGTCAATGTGCTCAACAACCTCAAGCTCGTGCCGGAGGTCTGCCGCATTTACTGCGCCACCGCCAACCCGACCCAGGTCATCCTGGCCGAGACCGAACAGGGCCGCGGTGTTCTCGGCGTGGTGGACGGTTTCTCCCCCAGGGGCATCGAAGGCGAAGAGGACGTCGCCTGGCGCAAGGGCCTGCTCAGGCAGATCGGCTACAAGCTGTAACGAGGTTGGCGTACCGCTCGACGCCTGCTTCGCCTATCCGCAAGCAAAAAAAAAGCTGCCATCGCCGGCAGCTTCAGTTTGCACCCTGGCACTTCCTGTGCCCTTTCTGTTCCTGCAATCAGGATGCTCCAGAGGCATGACGCCTGCGTGTCAGCGAGATGACCACTGCGCGACAGGTGCGCGCGGCATCTTCAGAGTCCCTTAAGACTCGCGCCGGATACTCCCTCCATTCGCCATTCGCCTGGAGGGCCGCGATGAACAATGCCGAGTGGAACGCCCTGTTCCCCTTACGTTTCGGTCTGAATTCGCAGCAACACTTCCTATCCCTGCTGCTGCCCGGCACCCCGGGACGCACCCAGACCGAGGATTTCGTCCATCGTCGGTTTCTCAGTGCCCACGGTGCCGACATCCGCCAGTTCATGCCGGAACTGCTCAGCCTGCGCAATCATCACGGAGCGCTCAGCGCCGCGACCGGCATCCGCCTCGCCGAGCAGGGGCCGCTGTTCCTCGAGCAGTACCTGGAGCGCTCGGCGGAAGCGTTGATCTCCGCCCTCACAGGCGGCGAAGTCAGGCGCGAGCAGGTGGTTGAAGTGGGCAACCTGGCGTCGATCAACGCCGGCAATGCGCGGCTGATCATCGTTGCGATGACCTGGTTGCTGAACCTGCGGGAGCTGGAATGGGTGGTGTTCACCGGCGCCCCGGCACTGGTCAACAGCTTCCATCGCCTGGGTCTGGAACCCCTGCCCCTCGGCGAGGCCGACCCCGAGCGCCTCGCCGAGGGGCAGCAGCAATGGGGCACCTACTACGAGCAGAAACCCCAGGTGTTCACCGGCAGCATCCGCCTTGGCTTCGAGCAATTGCAGCGCAACGGCGTACTCGCGCGCCTGGGCTTTCCCGATATCGAAAGGGCGTCCCACCATGCAGCCTGAAGCTCTGCGCGCGCGCCTGCGCGAACATGCCAATCATCTACCGATGCCCCTGGCGATCCGAGGCGATACCCGGCGCTATACCTATGCCCAGTTGCTGGCCGAAGTGGAGCGGCGCGAAAGCCTGCTGCGCAATGAGCCCGAGGGCGTGCTGGCACTCGGGCTGGACAACGGACCCGAGGCGCTGCTCTGGGACCTGGCCGCCCTCTTTGCCGGACGTCCCTGCCTGACCCTGCCGCCGTTCTTCAGCCCGCAGCAGCGCGCCCATTGCCTGGCGCAGTGTGACGTCCGCCTGGCCGTGGCGGATGCAGGCTACGCAGGCGAACTGGAAGACGCCGGCTTCCAGGCGGACGACAACTTCTGGCGCAGGCCCGCCGGCACCCGTGCCGCCCTGCCCGCCGGAACCGCCAAAATCACCTACACCTCCGGCACCACTGGCCAGCCGAAGGGCGTCTGCCTGGGAGCGCCGACCTTGCTAAGGGTCAGCCAGGAACTGGACGTCGCCAGCCGCCCCACTGCACCGGCGCACTACCTGGCCGTCTTGCCGATGGCCGTGCTGCTGGAGAACCTCGGGATCTACGCCGCATTGCTCGCCGGCGCCTGCGTCACCCTGTTGCCGCAGCGGCAGATGGGTATCGAGGGGGCTAGCGGGGTGGACTGGGAACGAATGCTCGCCACCCTCGTACTCAGTGGTGCCCAGAGCCTGATCCTGGTGCCGCAGCTGTTACTCGGTCTGGTCACCGCCATCGAACGCAGCCTCCTCAGCGCCGCACAGTTCCGCTTTGTCGCGGTGGGCGGCGCGCGGGTCTCGGAGGATCTGCTGGCCCGCGCGGCGCGGGTCGGCCTGCCGGTATTCGAAGGCTACGGACTCTCCGAATGCGCATCGGTGGTCTGCCTGAACCGCCCTGGTGCCAATCGCCCTGGCAGCGTCGGCCGGCCCCTGCCCCATGTTCAGGTTCGAGTGGCGGACGACGGCGAAGTGCAAGTCGCCGGCTCCACCCTGCTCGGCTATCTGGGCGAGGCGCCCCATGCAGATGACTGGTGGCCCACGGGCGACCTGGGTGAGTTCGACAGCGAAGGCTACCTGCACCTCAAGGGCCGCAAGAAACACCAGTTCATCACCAGCTTCGGCCGCAACGTGAATCCAGACTGGGTAGAAGCCGAGCTCACCCAGCGCGGGGTGATCGCCCAGGCCTTCGTCCAGGGTGAAGGCCTGCCCGGCAACCTGGCCCTGCTCTGGCCGCTGGACCCGCATTGCGACGACCAGACCCTCGCCGATGCCGTGGCCAGTGCCAACGCCGCCCTGCCCGACTACGCGCGGGTCAGGGCGTGGCACCGGCTGGCCGCTCCTTTCAGCGTTGCCGACGGACTGCTCACCAGCAACGGGCGCCTGCGCCGCGAAGCCATCGCCGAGCGCTATCGCAGCGCCCTGCTCGAACTCGAGAACGAGGTACGACCATGAGTTTCTTCAACCAGCTGCAAGCCGCCACCGCCGCCGAGCGGGACGCCCTGTTCAGTGTTCCGGTGATACGCGAGGCCCTGGCCGGGCAGGTGAGCCTGGAGGGCTACCGCGCCTTCCTCGGCCAGGCCTACCACCACGTGCGCCATACCGTGCCGCTGATGATGGCGTGCGGGGCGCGCCTGCCCTCGCGTCTGGAATGGCTGCGGGGCGCCGTGTGCGAATACATCGATGAGGAATACGGCCACGAACGCTGGATTCTCGATGACATCCGGGCCTGCGGAGGCGACGCCGAGGCCGCCCGCCATAGTCGTCCCTCGCTGGCCATCGAACTGATGGTCGCCTACCTCTACGACCTGATTGCCCGAGGCAACCCGGTGGGACTGTTCGGCATGGTCAACGTGCTGGAAGGCACCAGCATCGCCCTGGCGACCCAGGCTGCCGGCGCCATCCGCGAGAGCCTCGCACTGCCGGCGGAGGCCTTCAGCTACCTGTCCTCCCACGGTGCCCTCGACCAGGATCACATGGCCACCTACCGCCGCCTGATGGATCGCCTGGAAGACGAAGACGACCAACAGGCCGTGATCCACGCCGCCAAGGTCGTCTACCAGCTGTATGCCGAGATGTTCCGCGGCCTGCCCCGCGCCGGTGAGGTGAGCCATGCGACTCGATGACTGCCGGGTACTGCTCACGGGCGCCAGTGGCGGCATCGGCCTGGCTTTGGTCGAACAACTCTGCGCACGGGGTGCCCAGGTGCTGGCGGTCAGTCGCCATCCAGAGACCCTGGGCGAGCTGCGCCAGCGCTTCTCGCATCAACTGTCCTGGGTCGGCGCCGACCTGCGTTCCGCCACGGGCCGCCAGCGCGTGCTGGATGCTGCCCGTGGCATGGGCGGCGTCAACGTCCTGATGAACGCCGCCGGGGTGAACGCCTTCGCCATGCTGGAGCAGGTGGACGACGGCCAGATCGAAGACATGCTCGCCCTCAACGTCACCGCCACCCTGCAACTGACCCGTGCCCTCCTGCCATTGCTGCGTCAGCAGCGCCACGGCCTGGTGGTGAACGTGGGGTCCACCTACGGCTCCATCGGCTATCCCGGCTATGCCGTGTACTGCGCCAGCAAGTTCGCTCTGCGCGGATTCTCCGAGGCGCTGCGCCGGGAACTGGCCGACACCTCCGTGAACGTTCTGTACGTCGCGCCGCGCGCCACCCGCACCAGCATGAACAGCCAGACCGCCATGGCCCTCAACGCCGAACTCAAGGTCGGCGTGGACGAGCCAGAGCAAGTGGCCGGAGCGGTGATCGCGGCCATCGAGAAAGACCTCAGCGAGCTCTACCTCGGCTGGCCGGAGAAGTTCTTCGTCCGCCTCAACAGCATGCTGCCGGGCCTGGTGGATCGCGCCCTGCACAAGCAACTGCCGATCATTCGCCGCTTCAGCGGCCTCCATCACGGCAAGGACCATTCATGATGAACAAGCTCTTGTGCACCTTCGGACTGCTCCTGACCCTCTGCATCCCCGCATGGGCCCTCGACGCCGGCGGCAGCCAGCGGCTGGCGGACATCCAGAAACGCTGGGCGGAAATCCAGTACCAGCTTCCGGAGAAGCAGCGCTCCGCCGAATTCGAGAAGCTCGCCGCCCAGAGTGGCGCCTTCACCCGCAGCGCCCCGCAGGCGGCCGAAGCCTGGATCTGGCACGGCATCGTCACCAGCAGCTGGGCCGGCGCCGAAGGTGGTCTGGGGGCGCTGGGCAAGGTGAAGGAAGCCCGCGCCGCCCTGGAAAAAGCCATCCAGCTCGACCCACAGGCCCTGCAGGGCTCGGCCTATACCAGCCTCGGTGCCTTGTACGACCGGGTGCCCGGCTGGCCCGTCAGCTTCGGCGACGAGGACAAGGCTGACCAGTTGCTGCGCAAGGCCCTGGAGATCAACCCGGCGGGGATCGACAGCCTGTATTTCTGGGGCGACCACCTCAATCGCCAGGGTCACCCGGAGCAGGCGCGCGAGGCCTTGCTCAAGGCCAAGGCCGCCGCCCCGCGTCCAGGGCGCGAGCTGGCCGACCAGGGCAGGCGTCAGGAAATCGATGCTTTACTGCAGGAAATCCAGACGCACTGAAGCACTAAGGCGACCCATGCGACTCCTACTTGTCGAAGACGACAACGCCCTCGGCGCAGGCGTGCGCGCCGGCCTGCGCCAGGAGGGCTATACCATCGACTGGCTCACCGACGGCGCCAGCGCCCTGCACGCCTTGCAGAATGAAGAGTTCGACCTGGCCATCCTCGACCTCGGCCTGCCGCGACTGGACGGTGTGCACGTCCTGCAGAAACTCCGGGCTGGCGGCTCCACGTTGCCGGTGCTGGTACTCACCGCCCGCGACGGCCTTGAGGACCGTATCCTCGGCCTGGATGCCGGCGCCGACGATTACCTGGTCAAGCCCTTCGACCTCAATGAACTCAAGGCCCGCCTGCGCGCCCTCTTGCGCCGCAGCGCGGGCCGGCCACAGGTACTCATCGAACACGCCGGCGTGGTGCTCGACCCGACCAACCAGCAAGTCAGCTACCAGGGCAACCCGGTGACGCTGACGCCCAAGGAATACCAGTTGCTCCACGAACTGCTCTCGCAACCGGGCAAGGTGCTCACCCGCGAGCGCCTGGTGCAGACGCTCTATGGCTGGGACGAAGAAGCCGAAAGCAACACCCTGGAAGTGCATATCCACCACCTTCGCAAGAAGCTCTCCAGCGACCTCATCCGCACCGTGCGAGGCATCGGCTACCGGGTGGATGCGCAGCCATGACCTCGTTGCGCCGCCGCACCCTGGGGCTGGTGATGGTCCTGCTGTTGCTCGGCACCCTGATCATCGTCTACCTCAACTACCGCGACAGCAGCCATGAGGTGGAGGAAATCTACGACGCCCACCTGGCACAGAACGCCCGGCTATTGCTGGGGGTCATGCACATGCCGCAGGCCAACAGCGACCGGACTGAACTGTTCCGGGCGTTCAACCAGGCCCTCAGCCAGGCCGGGCCGCACAAGGTCGGCCACCCCTACGAGAGCAAGCTGGCCTTCCACGTCTGGGACCGCGACGGCAGTAGCCTGGTGCAATCGGCCAGCTCGCCGCCCTTCGACCACGTCCCCGTTCGCACAGGGTTCTACAACCTCCAGCTCGGCGACCACCACTGGCGCGGATTCGTCCTGCCGGATCCGGTACAGGGCCTGCTGATCTGGGTGGGCGAGCGCGACGATGTGCGTCAGGACCTGGTGGAACGCATCGTGCGCCACACCCTGTGGCCGAACCTGATCGGCATCCTCATCCTCGCGACGCTGGTCTGGCTGGCCATCGGCTGGGGCCTGCGCCCCTTGCAGAACATGGCGCGAATGATCCGCAGCCGGCATGCCGACTCCCTCGCGCCCCTGCAGGTCGTGCCACTGCCGCGGGAGCTGGAGCCCATGCAGGCGGCGATCAACCGGCTGTTGGCGCAGATCGAACAGATGCTTCAGCGCGAACGTCGCTTCATCGGCGACGCCGCCCACGAAATGCGAACACCCCTCGCGGTCCTGCGCCTGCATGCGCAGAACGCCCTGGAAGCCACGAACGATGAGCAGCGCACCGAAGCCTTGCGATTTCTCACGGTGGGCGTCGACCGCCTGACCCGCGTGGTTCACCAGCTGCTCACCATGGCCCGGGTGGAACCGGAACTGGCCAAACAGAAATGGCAGCCCGTGGACCTGGAACCGCTGGTTCGAGAACACCTTGCCGAACTCACGCCCCTGGTGCTGGACAAGGGCCTGGAGCTGTCCCTGGACGTGGCGGAAGGCGACTACCGCACCACCAGCGATCCGGCGGCCATCGGCATTGCCCTGCAGAACCTGGTGACCAATGCCAGCAACTTTTCCCCGGCCGGCAGCGAAGTGAAGGTCAGCCTGCGGCCGGATGGCCCGGACTTCCTCCTGCTGCGGGTCGAAGACCAGGGGCCTGGCATCGACGAGAGCCGGCTGGAGCGGCTGTTCGAACGCTTCTACAGCCAGGACAACCCCCAGGGCGCGGGGCTCGGCTTGGCCATCGTGCAGATGATTGCCTCTCGCCTGGGCGGCAGCATCAGCCTCGCCAACCGCGAGGGCAGCGGCCTGCGCGCCGACTTCAGGCTGCCGCGCGGGATGCGCCTGCACAGCTCACCCGGCTCGGCCATAGGGAAGCGCTGACGCCTGTCCCGCTACCCCTCACCGGCGAACTTCAAGGAAGAATGGGATACCGCTCGTCAGCTGCATGCCTGCATGTAAAGCCGGACTGGAAGTTCAAACTGTCCGGCGAACAGCCTTCAACTGTTTCCCCCGTGAATCATTGTGGGAAAATTTCCCACAAAATTCCTCGCCGTTAAAAGGACCCGTACCAACGAGCCCTCCCATTATTCCCCTGAGCTCCAAGAGACACGTGCAAGCGCCCCGCCCGCCTGTCCAGAAGAACAGCCCCCGCGATGAACCACCGCCTCGCTCCGGGCTCAACCGACTGAGTGTTCCTTGGGGACAACCCCAGAAGACCGAGACGGAGGCCCGACTATGTCTTTTAGAAAGTGCCTGCTCACTCTAGCGATTGGTGGTGTTCTCTCGGCATCCAGCGTGCTGGTACCTGATTACATTTCGACTTCATTCAGCGTCCATGCCCAGGACGGAGGAGGTGGTGGGCACGGCGGCGGTGGTGGTAGCGGCAGTGGAGGTGGTAGTGGAGGTGGCGGTGGTCACGGCGGTGGCGGTGGCGGTGACGGCGGTGGCCATGGCGGTGGTAGCGGTTCCGGCCACGGCGGAGACGGTGGCGGTCATGACGGGGGCGGCGGCAACGCCGGCTCCGGACATGGCGGCCATGGTGACGGCGATGGCGATGGCGATGGCGATGGCGATGGCCATGGCGGGCCGGGACACGGCGATGCGGACCACGGAGGTATCGCCGGCAATAGGGGCGACCACGACAACGACGCCGACAACGACAACGACAACGACAACGACAACGATGCTGCCGATGCCGCCAGGGACGCGGCCCGAGATGATGCAAATGCGGCCAGGGACACCGCCCGGGCTGATGCGGACGCCGCCAGAGATGCGGCCAAGGATGCCGCAGACGCTGCCAGGGATGCCGCCAGATCAGCCGCCGATGCGGCCAGGGATGCGGCCAGGGCGGCAGGTGACGAAGGCGCGGATGCGGCCCGGGATGCCGCAAGAGCGGCTGCGGATAACGCCAGGGACGCAGCCAGGGCCGCGGCAAATGCGGCTCGGGACGCTGCAAGAGACGACGCGGATGCCGCCAGGGATGCGGCCAAGGCTGCGGCTAATGCAGCCCGCGACGCAGCCAGGGAGGCGGCGGACGAAGCCGATGACGCCGCTGATGCACCGGACGTCGATGCCGTCGAGGCAGAACCCAATGACGCGCCGGATGCTCCGGATGTCGACGTCGTCGAACACCGCTCGGCGCAATAACGAAGAAGGAACTGGGGAGTCGCACCTTGCGGAGCTTCCAGGCCGGCGCAAGCCGGTTTGGAGCTCCGTTTTTTGTTGAGTGCTGCCGACGCATGCAACCAGGGCTATTGAATCAGTGCGTCGCGTCGCGTTCGTCCTTTCTGTGGTCGGGTATGGACAGCTATCGCCCGGCAAAGGCGGCGTAATCTGCGTCGCAGTCAGGTCATGAACAGCATCGCTCCGCTGATCACGGTGCGCTTCCAGCTGATCGCATTGGCAGACCCTCTCCAGGTTCTGCGACCTGCACGGCCTCGAATGCTTCGAAGCCGGTTCCTCCGTACAGACGTGACTCGTCGAAGGCCATAGGCTTGAGACCTCGCCGCCGCCACACAGGCGGCTTTTTTTTGCGCCGACTTTGTGCCCGATTCAGGCGCCTTGTTGCCCTGCCCTGCCCACCTGAACTACGCAGTCAATCACCACCCTGAAAGCTTGAGCGCCCAAAGCGTGGCCATCCCCCCCGCGAGGGTCAGCGCAGCGTTACGTGTTTTCCAGGCGAGCAAGGCTGCGACGATAGCCGCCGGTATCTGTGGATTATCCAGGGCAATGTCGCCATGCCCGTTAGGGTAGATCACTGCGGGCAACACCAGCGCGGCCAACACACTGGCAGGCACATACAACAAGGCTTGTCTCAATAGCGCAGGGATTCTCAGTCGGCCGTAGAGTTCGACAAACGAAAGACGCATGGCGAAGGTTCCAAGCCCGACGGCCAGAAATAGCCCCCACAAAGCAAAATCACTCATTCAGCCACCTTTTCGTCCTGCGAACGCTGGCGCGCATTTTCGATGAGCACCCCGGCCACGATGCCGGCTATCGAAGCCGTTACCAATCCAAGGTTGTAGGGCATATCGACCGCGAAGACCGCCACCACCCCACCCACCGCAGCGGCCCCGAGGCTGGGCACGCTGCGTATGGAGGGCACCAGAATCGCCAGGAAAGACAGCGGTATGGCGAAGCTCAGTGACCATGAACTGGGAATGCTGGCGCCCAGGTAGACGCCGGCCAGTACCGATAGCTGCCAGGACACCCACATGGTCACAGCCGTGCCGGCGTAAAAGAAGTGGGCGAAGCGCCCCAGTTCCCCCGAGGAAAGCTTGAGAATGCAGATGGCGTACGACTGGTCAGACAGCATGTAAGACAGCGGCCACGTCCAACGACGGGGCAAGTGATGCAGGAACGGCGCGAGCGACGCGCTGTACATCACAAAGCGCAAATTGATGACCAGGGCCGTCATCACGATCGCCACCGGCAGCACATCGTTGTGCAGCAGTTGAAGCGCGGCCATCTGTGCCGACCCCGAATAGAACAGCAAGGTCATCGCCATGGTCATGCCGGGGGACATCCCCATGTCTATGGCCATGACACCGGCGACCAGCCCGAACGGCACAACGCCTGGTGTCAAAGGAATAAGCGTGCGAACGCCTGCCCAGAAGGCTTCAGTCCGTGTCTGATACGGCATGGGGTGTCCTTGGTTGTAAAACATGATGCGAGATTGCTGGCCAACCAGCAGGGTCGGAAGGCGTTCGGGGGCACGAACTGACGCTGAAAATCGACACCCCTCCGGACACTTTCCCAGACTCCATTTGCCTGGCCCGCACGCTCAAACCTTGAAGTGATTGCGTTTGCGGAACTGCCCCGGGGCCATATCGAACATCGCGCGGAAGCAGCGCTGGAAATGTGGGAGGGTGACGAACCCGCTCGCCACGGCGATCTCGATCAGCGACTTGTTGGTGTGCTGCAGTAGCTGGCGTGCCCGGGTGAGCCGAAGTTCGAGATAGTACCGTGGCGGCGTCGCCTTCACGTAGCGCCGGAAAAGGCGCTCCAGGTGTCGCCTGGATATCCCCACGTAGCGCGCAATCTCTTCGATCTCGATGGGATCTTCAATATTGCTGTGCATCAACTCCAGTGCGAGCTTGATCGACTCGGGCAAGGTCGGATCGAAATCGATGGAGACAACTGACACATCGACGACATCCTTCATCTTGTCGCAGCTGAGCACCTCTTCCACGGCACTCACCAACTCGTCGCCGGCACTGTGGCGCACGACTTCCAGCATCATGCCCAGGGAGCTGTTCGCGCCGGCACAACTGATTCGCCTGCGGTCGAGCACCTGGGAATGGCTCGTCACATTCACCTTCGGGAAGAGCTCCATCATCATTGCCCGACAGTCCGGGTGGAATGCGCAGTCATGGCCATCCAGCAAGCCGGCTTCAGCCAGGAAGAACGCCCCATTCCAGAGCCCTCCGAGTACAGCCCCAGCGGCGTCGGCAGACCGAAGCTTCGTCCGTAGCAGCGCCTCACCCTCGAGTCGAACGCGAAAGCCGCCACAGACCACCAGGATGTCCTGACGCTTTTCATCCAGCTCGTTGAGGGTGCAATCGGTGGAGATGGAGATGCCAAGATCACTCACGACGAGATTGCTGTCCCCACCCACCACCTCGACTTCGAACACGGGGGTCGAACTCATCAGATTGGCCGTCACCAAGGCATCCACCGCACCGGTGAAGGCCATCATCGAAAAATGCTCGCGCAGGATGAAGGACACACGACGAACAGGGGTGGTCAGCCCTGAACGACGGGCCTTGTCCAGATGCGCCAGGTTCTTGCTCTTCAGAACGCTCTCGAAGGACGCTCTCATTTCTCGACTCACAGCAACTCAGGGTGCGGATCGACATTCCCTCTGCTGATACCCGGATGTCGGTCCAAAGTCTGGGACCAGCGCAAGCAAATTCTCACAATTGGGGGCTTCCGGACAGTTCTGCATTCGCCGCTTCCATTTCCCGAAACGACGCCGCGCCCGGACTGATGGCTGCTGACAGCTTGAACTTTACTCACAGCCCCAGGGCAGCCCTGAAGCTCGCAGCGTCGCTACCTATCCGACCCGGAACTGAGACCGAGAACGAAATTGACCGGGAGCCACATCGAATTTCTCGCGAAAGCAGCGACTGAAATGCGGAAGGGTGGCGAATCCGCTGGCCACCGATATTTCGGTCAAGGACTTGTTGGTGTGTTGCAACAGCTGGCGCGCATGGGTGAGTCGCAGCTCCATGTAGTAGCGCGGAGGTGTCGCCTTTACGTATCGCCTGAACAGACGCTCCAGGTGGCGTCTGGAAATACGTGCGTATCGCGCGATCTCACCGATGTCGATTGGATCCTCGATGTTGCTGTGCATAAGTTCCAGGGCGAGCTTGAGCGTTCGCAGCAAGGTTGGATCGAAGTCGATCGACACCACTGAAACGTCAACGGTTTCCCGCATCTTGTCGCAACCCAGGACCTCCTCCACCGCGTCCAGAAGTTCCTGGCCTGCGCTGTGTCCCACCACTTCCAGCATCATGCCCAGCGAGCTGTTCGCGCCCGCGCAACTCATTCGCTTGCGGTCCAGCACGTGGGAATGGGTGGTGACGCTGACCTTGGGAAAGAGCTCGGACATCATCGCTCGACCGTCAGGATGAAAGGCGCACTCATGGCCATTCAACAGGCCGGCCTCAGCCAGGAAGTAAGCACCATTCCAGAGGCCGCCAAGCACCGCACCCGCCGCGCCGGCATTACGCAGTTTCGTCTTCAGCTGCGGCTCACTCTGGAGACGGACACGGAATCCGCCGCACACCACAATCATCTCCTGGTGCTTCTCGTCCAGTTCAGCAAGGGTGCAGTCGGTGGAAATGGCAATCCCCAGGTCGCTCGTCACCAGGTTGCTTTCGCCCCCAACGACCAGGACCTCGAACACTGGAGTCGAGCTCATGAGGTTGGCCGTCACCAATGCATCCACCGCACCGGTGAAGGCCATCATCGAGAAGTGCTCGCGCAGAATGAAGGCGACACGGCGTACGGGCGTCGTCAGCCCTGCACGACTGGCCCTATCCAGATGCGCCAGGTTCTTGCACTTCAATACACTCTCGAATGACGTTCTCATTTCTCGACTCACAGCTGTACAGGATTTACATCATTGCCACTCCATCCCTGGTAGCGGCGCGTCCCCCCCAATCCAAAAAAACCAACCACACCACACGGGCCGACCCGCATCCCGTTCAACGTCATCGAATCGCGCCTGCCTGCTCGAATAGCAAGGCGAAAAGACGCTCGCAGCTGGGGCTACCCGGGAGTGCCGCAATAGCCTGTTCGATTTCGCGCCGCTGCTCCGGTCCCAGGCTGATTCCGGCCAGCAAATTGAACTTGGCGAGGAATTCCGCGTGGGTCATGGCGGTTTCGGGGTCCCCCTTGGCGGCGGTGATCGGGCTTGTGAGGACCTGACCATCCTTGAGCTGGATCGAAACCCTCGACAGGATTTCATTGGGGAAACGTGCGGAGAGCTCATCGCTTTCAACGATTTCAATGCGCTGACTCACCGCGAGGATGTCGGCGGCGTGGATCGCTTCGCCCGTCACTTCCAGCGGCCCGACCTGACCACGCACCACAAGCGCCGCAAGCGGGAAGGCCAACGCGTACTGGGCCTCGTCGGCGTTGGCCGGCGTATGCCCCTGCAGGCGCATGGATTCATGGAAGGTCTGCACCTGGATCTGCTCGATGTTTTCGCCACGGATCTGCGGATGCCCGGCCATGAGGCCCGTCACGGCGGTGAGGGCCGGCTGAGCCCAGCGACAAACCGGCCAGGGCTTGAAGTACTGGGCATCGATTTCCCAGCGCTCGCCGAGATCCCGCCAATGGGCGGCCACTGCATCATCTTCCACCGTCTCGGCCGGCGCCCCGGTGACACCTGCTTCAGCCAGCAGCAGCGCATTGATGCCAGCGTAGGCTCCCGCGCCATGGGCATCACGCAACATCGACGGATGATCGACCAGTCTCATCATCGGGCAGCGCGGACCAAAGTATTCGGCGATACCCAGCGCGTGACGGAAGCGCATTTCGTCCAGGCCCAGCAAGCGCGCGCCTCCACATACGACGCCGACGCCGGAAAAGGCTCCGGAGGCATGGTATTCAGGAGCGGTAGCCATCAGCGCGGCGCCGGCACGCAGAGCGGTTTCGTAACCGATGCAGAGGGCGCTCAGCAGTTCCTCACCGCTGATGTTCCTACCCTGCTCACGGCATGCGTCGACGATCGCCAGCAGGGCCGGCACCACGGTCGCCCCTGCATGCCCCTTGGACGTGAAATGGCCTTCGTGGGCATCCAGGCTATCGACGCTGAAGCCGCCTGCCCACGCGGCTCCTAGCGGATGCACAGCGCGACCATCGAAGAGCAGGCGGCTGGCCAGTTTTCCAGCCGGGTAATGCGCCAGTGCGTAGCGTTTCAGCGCCTGGCTGGTGTGGTTGTCTCGCGCACCGGCCGCCACACCGAGAATATCCAGCAAGCAGGTCTGCAGCAGCTCGCGGGTATGGGACGGTGCATCGTGGAAACGGAAATCGCGGACGAACGAGTAGAGCGACATGTGGAGACTCCACAGACGGGTTCTGGCTAAAGGGAATGAGGGAGCCCGCAGCACGGGCTCCCGAAGGCATTACTGCTTGGTCTGGCTGACCTGGTTCCCAGCGGCGGTTCGCGAGGCTTGCAGCCAGCTGTCGAACTGCTGGCGATGCGCGGCGACCCACTCCTTGGCGTGGCGCTGGATGTCGGCGGGCTTCTTCTCGCCCTGCTGCATCTTCAGGTTCTGCGCACTCTCGTCATCGGTGCTGATCTGCACCTGCGAGAGGAACTTCACGGCCGCCGGGTTCTCCTCGGCGAAGTCCTTGTTCAGCACCGCCACCACCTTGTCCACGGCGAACCCGAGGTTCTTGCCCTTGTACATGGTGTCCACATCGTTATTGCCATCCGGCAGGTCGGTCTTCGGCACTTCCAGCCAGACCACGTCCGTGTTCTCGACCAGCACGCTGGCAATCCACTGCGGCACCCAGGTGAAGTACAGGATCGGCTTGCCTTCCTTGTAGCGGGTGATGGTGTCGGCCATCAGGGCGAAGTACGAGCCCTGGTTGACGTGCACGCTCTTGTCCAGGTCATAGGCCTTCATGTGGTGGGAAATGACCAGCTCGCAGCCCCAGCCCGGGTTGCAACCGGTCAGGTCGGCCTTGCCGTCGCCGTCGGTGTCGAACAGCTTGGCGATCTCCGGCTTTTTCAGGTCGGTGATGTACTTGATGTTGTACTGGTCGGCGGTTTTCTTATCGATCAGGTAACCCTGGCTGACCCCCGGCAGGATGTTGCCGGTCTTGACCATCACGTCGTCACCGCCGGCCTGCTGGTAGAACTTGTCGTGCAGCTTTTCCCAGAGATGCACGGTGAAATCGGCATCGCCATTGGCCAGCGCCACCATCATCACGCCGTACTCGGTCTCTTTCGGTTCCTGGACGTCGTAGCCCAGTTCGCGCAGGCCTTCCATCGCCACCTCGCCACGGAAGCGCTCCTCGGCGATGGAGGGGAAGATCGGCGTGATCTCGACGCCCTCGCCGGGCTTGTCGGTCGAAGCGCTGGCACTCAGGGCGGCGACTGCCAGGGACAGGGCGGTGGCGCATTGCAGGAGGCTGTGGGAGATCTTGGATCGATGCATCGTCTCGTACCTTTATATTGTTTTCTGTCGGGTTCGGCAGATCGAATCAATCGGCTCAGGCAGTCTTGCGCCGCCCGGAGGAGTGCCCGGCACCGCACAGACGCAGCAGCGCGCCAACGGGGCCGGTGTGGTACCAACGCAGGCTCGGGTCGGCGCTCGAGCGCGCTCCCATGGCCTGGGTCAGGCGGTCGAGGAAGATGGCCAGCAACACCAGGCCTACCCCGCCGACCGTTGCCAGGCCCATGTCCAGGCGACCGATGCCGCGCAGGACCATCTGCCCGAGGCCGCCAACGGAGATCATCGAGGCGATCACCACCATCGACAGTGACAGCATCAGGGTCTGGTTCAGGCCGGCCATGATGGTCGAGGTGGCCAGCGGCAGTTGCACGCGGGTCAGCATCTGCCGACGGGTGCAGCCAAAGGCACGAGCGGCCTCGATCTTGTCTTCGGGTACCTGGCGAATGCCCAGGTTGGTCAGGCGCACCAGCGGTGGCAGGGCGAACACGATGGTCACCAGCACGCCAGGCACGTTGCCAATGCCGAACAGCATCACCACGGGCACCAGGTAGACGAACGCCGGCAGGGTCTGCATGGCGTCGAGGACTGGCCGAATCACTCGTTCCAAGTGGTCGCTGCGAGCGCAGAGAATTCCCAACGGAATACCGATCACGGCGCAGAAGAACACCGAGGTCAGCACCAGCGCCAGCGTGGTCATGGACTCCGACCACACGCCGATGAAGCCAAGCAGCGTCAGGGTGACGAAGCACAGCAGTGCCATGCGCTTGCCGGCTAGCTGCCAGCCCAGCAGCGAGGACAGGATGATGCCGATGGTCGGCGGGATGCTCTGCAGGACGAATTCAATGCCATTGAGCACCTGGTCGATGGGCCAGCGGATGGCACGGAACACATCCCGGAAATTGTGCACCAGGTATCTCAGGGTGGTTTCCACCCACTCACCCAGTGGGATGACGGCGCTCTGGAAAGGATCGAGAAGACTGAACTCTGACATGGTGGCTACCTATTCTCCGAAGGCTGCTGCGTGATCGAGGGCTTCGCTCAATGGCGGCTCAAGGTGTGCAACAGCTGATTCTTGGAAATGGTGCCCTTCAGAGCACCGCTGCGGTCCAGGACGGGCACCGGGTATGGCAGTGCCGCGACGATATCCAGCACGTCGTGAAGGGGCGTGTCGGTGTAGACGGGGTGCTGCTTGTGCATGCTGAGCGCCTCGCCCGGCAGCCCCGCGACTCCGCCGCCGGTTTCGTCTGCTCCCACTACAGCCAGCAGTTGGTCGCACTCGTCGATCAGGTAACCGTAAGGAATGCCAGTCTTGAATTTCGGGGCTTTGCCATTCACTCGACAGACCATCTCGGGGTCGAGTTGAGCCACGTCACCGGCCTTGAGCACCCGGGAACTGTCAAAGCCCTTGAAGAAGGTCTCGACGTATTCGTTGGCGGGCTGGTTCAGCAGCTCCTGCGGCGTGCCGATCTGCACCACCCGACCGCCTTCCATGATCGCTATGCGATGGCCGATTCGAATGGCTTCTTCGATATCGTGAGAGATGAAGATGATGGTGCGCTGCTGCTCTGCCTGAAGGCGCATGAGCTCTCCCTGCATCTCGCTTCGGATCAGCGGGTCCAGCGCAGAGAACGCTTCGTCCATCAGCAGGATCGTGGGGTCGTTCGCCAGAGCGCGGGCAAGCCCCACACGTTGCTGCATGCCTCCGGACAATTGGTGCGGATAGCTGTGCTCATGTCCGGCGAGACCAACCTGGCTCAAAGCCTCGCTGGCGCGGGCTTGACGCTCGCGCTCGCCCACGCCGGAAATCTCCAGGCCGAACGCGGTGTTTTCCAGGACGCTCATGTGCGGCATCAGCGCGAAGGACTGGAAGACCATGCCCATCTCCTTGCGACGGACATCGAGCAGTGCCTTGTCCGACAGGCCGGTGATCTCGCGTCCATTCAGATGGATGCTGCCGGAGGTGGGTTCGATCAGGCGGTTGAACAGCCGCACCATGGTCGATTTACCCGATCCGGACAGCCCCATGATCACGAAGATCTCGCCACGCTTGACGGAAAAGCTGGCGTCGAACACACCGACGACATGACCGGTCTTGCGGAATATTTCGTTCTTGTCGGCGCCCTTGCGCAACATCTCCATGGCAACTTCCGGATGGGGTCCGAATACCTTGAAGATGTTCTTTACCGAAAGAATTTCGTCGGCCTGATTCATAAAACCTCTTTGTTATGCTTATTAACCAATCAGTCAACTTCGCGCTCTTCATTCGTCAAATCGACGGTGATTAGCGTCCAGCAAAACCGGAGTTCCATTCGTCTCTGACGTGGGTAAACCGGCGCGCAGAAAATCCTGCTCCATAAAAGCGACATCGATTTATGAATGCCGCGTTGCAGCTTCAAATTAGGGGTTGGGCATTACAGCGTCCAACGACATTTGTTCGCCCGTAACCATAACGCCATGTTATTGATCGCGAGTGGCGGAGCCTTCCAACGAAGAAAACTCCGGTTCCGAAGGCCCCTGACGCGCCAGGAGAACCGCCGCGATCAGCACCATCAGTCCACCCGCCAACATCGCGTAGGTGACTTGCTCGCCCATGAGCAGCACCGCAATGGTTATGGCTACCACCGGCTCTAAGGTCGACAGGGTCGCGGCCGTCGACGGACCTATGCGCGGGGAGCCGGCCAGGAAGGCTGCCACCGGTACCAGGGTGGCGAACAGTGCCAGCCCCACGGTTGCCCACCATGCGAGAACGGTCGAGGGCAATGAAGCACCCTGCAGGACGGCTGCCACGGCGAACGTCAGCGCACAGCCCAGAAGCAGCATCGCCGCTGAAGCCAATGGGTTTTCATGGTTGATCCGGTGGGTGCCGTAGATGACCGACGCCCCGTAGCACACAGCAGCGAACAGCGCCCACAGCGCCCCGATCGATGCGCCAGACAGGTTGAGCCCGGTAGCCATCGATACCCCGCCCAGGGCCAATGCCAGGCTGACCAGTTTGAGTGTGCTGGACCGCTCCCCCAGGCAGGTTATGGATACGACCGTTACGAAGGCCGGAAAGGTGTACACCAGGATGATCGCCAGACTGACCGACGCAGATCGCGCGGCACTGTAGTAGCCCAAAGCTGCAAGCCCGTAACCGAAGCCGAGCAACAGGTTTTGTCGCGCCAGCTGCCCTGTGGGAAGCGGTATTCCGCGCCAACGGAGGAATACCAGCAGCACGCCGACAGCAATTGCGAAGCGCGACAAAAGCAGCCCCACAGGATCGGCACCGCCCGCGTAGGCGTACTGGGCGAACAGCGGCTGCAGGCCGTAACAGAACGCAGCCAGCAGCACGAGGCCGAAGCCCCTGGCATGACCATTTCGATGAGAATGCGAGTTCATGTGTAGTGTCACCGCGTTCGGCCCCAAGGCCTTCCAGACAGAAAAAGCCCCGTTTCACCCGGCGGATGAAACGGGGCCAATTCGAAGCGGAACAGGACTCAGTCGGCCAGTCGGCTGGTCATGGTCTCGCAATACCAGTCCACGAACTGGCAGACGCCGTTCTCTGCAATCGTTGAGTACGGCCCCGGCTCATAGGCAGGAGAGCTGACGCCCGCCTGAGCCCCTTCCACCAGACGACGATCCTGGTCGTTGGTAGCGATCCAGACGCGGGTCAGTCTTTCGAGGTCGTAATCCAGGCCCTCCTGTGCGTCCTTGGGCACCAGCCACTTGGTCGTCACCAGGGTTTCATTGGGGCCTTGCGGCAATACACGGAAACTCAGGGCGTGGTCGCCCAGGAAGTGATTCCAGGTAGAGGGATAGTTGAAATACAGCAGCGCGCCGATATCGGCCTCGCCGCTGCGGTCGAGGCGCCCGGCCACTGCGGGCTTGCCATCCATGGTGTAACTCACGGCACCGGCAGAGAGCGGAATGCGCGTCATACGGAACTGCCCCGCCTCGTCCATCACCAGGCGACTGGGCAGGCCCGCTGCCTCGCAACGATTCCAGTGCGCCACCAACTCCGGGTCATCCTCCCCGCCTACACCCGCTACCGACAGGTTCTCGACATAGGAGTTGAGCAACTCGGGATGAGTACCATCGCAGTGGTAGCACTCGCGGTTGTTCTCGAACACCAGCTTCCAGTTGCCGCGCTCGACCAGGTTGGACTCGAACGCCACCTTGCAATCGTCCAGGTTGTGCGGAGTGATGAAGGGTGAGACGGCCTTGCGGAACTTCTCGAAATCCGGCGCCTTGTCGGCTACGCAGACGTAAATGTAGCTGTTCACGACTTCGCAGTGCGCCGGCTTCAGGCCGTAGTCAGCCGTGTTGAAGTCGGGCCCCATGTTGCCAGCGAAGAGCAATTTTCCATCCAGATCGAACACCCACTTGTGGTAGGGGCAAACCAGCTTGGCGACCTTGCCGCTGTTCTCGGTGCACACCTTGGAGCCCCGATGCCGGCATGCATTGTGGAACGCCCGCACCTGGCCATCGCCGCCACGCACCACGGCAACCGGGTAGTCCCCGATCTGCAAGGTGAGGTACTGGCCCGGCTTCTCCAGTTCGAAGGTATGTCCGGCGAAGATCCACTCCTTATGCCAGATATGCTCGAGATCCTGGCGATAAACCTCAGCGTCACTGTAGACAGCTCGAGGCAGGGCATGACGCTCTTTGCGTTGGCGGATCAGGGCTAATACAGCAGTATTTTTATCCATTGTTATTTGCACTCCAGAACAGGCGCATGAAGTTGTCGGTGCTTGCTTAATCGGCGAAAAAATGGAGTCATCGACTCGTCAGCTCGCACTTTCCAAGGTCAGGGCTTTCTGCATGAGTGCCCTTTCGGATAACCTCAAACCAGCAGCAAAGCCGCCCCGCCGCGATTGCAGCAGGTCGCAGTCTAGGGTGAGGTCCCCAGTCGGCAGAACCGACTTTTTATTCAGGATCTTGATTACTTGTAGTTATGGTTAAGCACACTGAACCCGATCAGACACTGGTCAAGATGCCATCACTTCGCGCCGTGAAATCCTTCGTTGCGGCGGCCAAGTACCAGAACTTCACCCGTGCGGCGGAAGCCTTGTGCGTGACGCAGGCAGCGATCAGCAGGCAGATCCGCGAGCTGGAAACCTATCTGGGCGCTGAGTTGTTCAAGCGCGAGGGCCGCGCCGTGGAACTCACTGCAGCCGGCTCGATTTTCTTCGATGCAGTGCAGCTTTCTTTCGTCAACATCTCCCAGGCCGCCGAGCGTATCCGCAGCAAGAGCACGTCGAGACGTGTGCTCACCCTTTGCTGCTCACCCGCGTTCTCGGCGCACTGGCTGGCTCCGCGCTTGCCAAGCTTTTTCAGCGCAAACCCGGACGTTGACCTCAACCTGATTACGACGCAGAACTTCCTATCGATGGAGCCCGGCGTGCGTCCGGACATCTTCATCACCAAAATGGCCAAGATCCGCGAGGGGTATCGCAGCTATCCCCTGATGCACGATGTGATCTACCCGGTCTGTACGCCGAAGTACCTCGCGGAGCACCCAGAGATATCCACCCTGGAAGGGCTTCGCGATACCGTGCTGCTGAATCTCAGCCCCTACGGTCGCTCGCAGGTCGCCGAACATGTCGATTGGAAGGTCTGGCTGGCGCTCAACGATATCGATCTCGAAGCACGCCCATCCAACGGCCCGCACTTCTTCAACGCCAACGACTACACCCTGCTCATACAGATGGTCCGGAATGATCAAGGTGTCGCGCTCGGCTGGAACCACCTGATAGGTCAACTGGTTGATCAAGGGTTGCTGGTCCGGCCCGTCGAGCAGGAGCTGGTGCTAAAGGACGCCCTGCATTACCTGACCTTTAACGAAGACAAGGAAAGTGACGAAGCCTGCTGCCGCCTGCGTGACTGGCTGATCGCACAGCTCTGATGACCTGGCGTTATCGTTTCCCCTCACTATTTATCAATTAAAGATTCAAAGAAACACTGCCATAGTTAACGTTTTATATTCACCAAAGAACCCGCCAAGTGCGGGTTTTTTCGTTTCTATCTTCCTTCGACAATCCATAACCTCCGATCATCGATTGCCACCCCTAAATGTTGCTTGTTGATGACCTGACCCTGTCATTAACCTTCTTTCCAACCCCATCCAACGGGCGCCGAACTCAACGATGCCAAGTTGGCAGCGTGCTCATCTCGTGAAAGAGATGCTTACCAAGCTGAAATAAGAAAGTTAGGTCTATGAAATGACAAAAATCACGTCTTTGCCTGCCGACGACAAGAGCTGTGGCTGGTACCACCTCAGTAAACCTCGTCAGCCAAGGCCTGGCCATTTCGGCAAGAGCTCCGCACGCTGGGTTGTGGTGGGAGCGGGATTCACCGGGCTTGCCGCCGCCCGGCAACTGGCGCTCAACTTCCCCAATGAAGAAATCATTCTTGTCGAAGCTCAGGAAGTCGGATTCGGCACCTCAGGCCGCAATGCCGGTTTTGCCATAGACCTCCCTCACGATATAGGGGCCGAGGATTACATCGGCGATATCGACACCGCCAAAATCAGTTTGAAACTGAATCTCACCGGACAATCCTTGCTCAAGGACCTGGTGGAGCAGCACAACATTGATTGTCAGATGAAAGCCTGCGGCAAGTACCAGGCTGCCATCGAAGATCGTGGCATTGCCGTGCTGGATGCTTACAGGCGTGGCTTGGACAAGTTGGGTCAGGCCTATGAAATGATCGAGGCCGACGAACTTCCAGCGCATATCGGTACACACTTCTACCGTAAAGCCCTGTTCACCCCGGGAACGGTACTGATTCAACCTTCTGCCCTGGTGAAAGGGCTGGCCGACAGCCTCCCGGGGAATGTCAGCCTCTTCGAAAACACGCCCATTACCGAGGTCGAATACGGCGAAAAAGTCGTCCTCACTCACGCCTGTGGCAGCATCACCGCCGATAAGCTCGTCCTCACCAACAACGCCTTCGGCATGAGCTTCGGCTTTCTCAAGGGCCGCATGCTGCCGATCTTCACTTATGCCAGCATCACTCGCCCGCTCAGCGCCGACGAGCAGGCGCGACTGGGTGGAAAGCCGTTCTGGGGGGTCATCCCCGCCGACCCGTTCGGCACGACAGTTCGGCGTACGCCGGATAACCGCTTGCTGATTCGCAACAGTTTCAGCTTCAACCCTGATGGGCGTAGCAATAAAAAGTTTATCGACCGGTTCATCAGTCGACACCGTGCGTCATTCGAAAGTCGATTCCCAATGTTGCCCGGAGTTGATTTCGAATACACCTGGGGCGGGGCACTGGCTCTGTCGAGAAATCACATGGGGTATTTCGGACAGTTAGCCAACAATGTTTATGGCGCCCTCTGCTGCAACGGTCTTGGTGTCACCCGAGGGACCGCCACCGGTAAATTGCTAGCTGACTGGCTGGCCGGAAAAAAGAGCGAGTTAATTGACTTCTTGCTGAACGCTCCCGGCCCAAACATGAACCCGCCGGAGCCTCTCCTTTCTGTTGGCGTAAACCTGAACCTCAAATGGGGACAGTATCGCGCCGGGAAAGAAAGCTAGGCAGCGATAGTTTTAACGGACAGATCCGGCCCAATCATCAATTGGCATTCCGCCCCGCGATGGCACGCCACTTTCAATTCAGGCGACTTGGCAAACTCTGGAGCTAATCAGATATCAGCCTTGAGGATCAGCTCCGCCTGAAGTTACGCAAAAACCATGTAAGCCAGGAGAAAATAATGATAATTCCTAGTACGTCTATCGAAGACGTCCCCATCAACGGCTTTCATAAGCTGTTGACCCTTCGATCAGGCGGCGGGTCGTTTGTTGACGGCTATGTGCTCAGCATCATCGGCGTTGTCATGGTGCAAGTCACTTCGGCAATGAGCCTCAGCAGCTTCTGGCAAGGTTTGATTGCCGCCTCGGCATTGATCGGCATTTTTTTTGGTGGGTTCTTCGGCGGTTGGCTGAGCGAGCGATTCGGACGCAAGAAAACATTCTTCGTCGGGCCGACCTTGTTCATGATCGCGTCGCTCGCCCAGTACTGGGTTGACTCCGCCCAAGGCTTGTTCGCCCTGCGCCTTCTCATAGGCGTGGCCGTAGGCATCGAGTATCCGGTCGCTACGGCATTGCTGGTCGAGTTCCTGCCGAAAAAGTATCGCGGCCCGCGGCTGGCGACGCTGACAATCCTCTGGTTCGCCGGCGCAGCGGCTGCCTATGTCGTGGGTGAAATCATCCTGCGCGTCGGTGGCGATGATGCCTGGCGCCTGGTCCTGGCCAGCGCAGCGGTGATTGGCGCCCTACTCTTCCTGCTGCGAATCGGCACCCCCGAGTCACCCCGCTGGCTACTTAGCAAAGGTCGCATCGCCGAGGCTGAGGGCGTCATCAAGCAGGTATACGGGCCCGACTTTTCTCTACGGAATCTCCCCGAGCAGCAGGAACGGAAGCAGCTCTCGTTCTGGAACCTGCTCCATTCCGGATACGGCAAACGCATGCTGTTTGTCACCGCCTTCTGGACCTGCTCGGTCATCCCGGTCTTTGCGGTCTACGCCTTCGCCACTACGGTCCTGCAGGCGCTTAACCTCAAAGGTGACTGGGCTTCCTTTGGCTCAGTGGCGATTACCCTTCTTTTCGTACTGGGCTGCATCATCGCGACCCGCCTGATCAACACCATCGGACGCCGCAGCATGCTGATCTACAGCTTCCTGTGGTCCGGCCTCGCACTGCTTGGATTGGGCATCTACCACTCCAGTTCGCAGCTGCTGATTCTGTTCCTGTTCGGTACGTACGCCCTGTTCATCGGCGGTGCGCAGGTCCTGACCCTGGTCTATCCGAACGAACTCTTCCCCACCGAGATTCGGACCTTCGCCGTCGGCATCGGGACCTCACTGTCGCGCATTGGCGCTGCGGTAGGCACCTACCTCGTGCCGATCTCCCTGCAGACCTTCGGCATCGCCTCGACCATGTATGCCGCCGCACTTGTAACGCTGGTCGGACTGCTGTTCGCACTGGCCCTTGCCCCGGAAACCCGCTCGCTCAACCTGCAGCAGGCGGCCTCGCTAACGTGAAAACAATGCGCCGATCCCTGGAATGAACCGGGACTCGGTGAACATTCAACATTCAACACCCTGGAGAATGCATCGTGAACTTTGACGGTATCTTCACCCCGGCAATCACCCCCCTTACGGCGGACGGAGCCATCGATAAGTCAGCCTTCGCTGCGGTACTGGAACACCTGATCGAATCGAAGGTTCACGGCATCGTCATCGGCGGTTCCACGGGTGAGTACTACGCCCACACCGCCCAGGAGCGTTTCGACCTCGCCGCGCAGGCCAAGGATGTCATCAACGGCCGTCTGCCGCTGGTGGTAGGCACCGGCGCCGTCCGCACCGAGGAATCGGTCGCCTATGCCGAACACGCCAAGGCCATCAAGGCCGACGCCATCCTGGTGGGTTCGCCGCCCTACGCCCTGCCGACCCAGAAGGAAATCGCGACTCACGTGCTGGCCGTGGACCGCGCCGCGGGCCTGCCGATCATGCTCTACAACTACCCCGCCCGCATGGGCGTCGGCATGGGTGACGAGTTCTTCGCCGAGGTGGCTGGCTGCAAGAACATCAAAGCCATCAAGGAAAGCTCGGGGGACACCGCCCGCCTGCATCGCCTGGCCGTGCAGCACCCCGACATCGCCCTGTCCTGTGGCTGGGATGACCTGGCGCTGGAATTCTTCGCCTGGGGCGCACGCAGCTGGGTCTGCGCCGGCTCCAACTTCATTCCCCGCGAACACGTAGCCCTGTACGAGGCCTGCGTGATCGAGAAGGACTTCGACAAGGGCCGTCGCATCATGGCCGAACTGATGCCGCTGATGGACTTCCTCGAAAGCGGCAAGTTCGTGCAATCCATCAAGCACGGCTGCGAGCTGATCGGCCTGCGCGCGGGTGGCGTGCGCGCGCCCATGCAGCCGCTCGAAAGCGAAGAGAAACAGGGCCTGCAGGAGGTCCTCAGCGTTCTCAAGCGCAACATCGCGAAAATCACCGAGGGTTCCAACAATGGCTGAATTGCTGAGTAAGGCCCAGTACGCGGAAATCGCCGCCAATGTGGAATTCCGTACCCAGGCGTTTATCGATGGTGCATTCCGCAAGGCGCTGTCAGGCCGTACCTTCGTCACCACCAACCCGGCCACCGGCGAGGTACTGGCCGAGATCGCCGCTTGCGACGTGCAGGATGTCGATGTGGCCGTGGCCGCCGCCAAGCAGGCTTTCGAGGACGGCCGCTGGTCGAAGCTGCAGCCCGGCGAGCGCAAGCACATCCTGCTCAAATTCGCCCAACTGCTGGAAGACAACGCCCATGAACTGGCGGTGCTCGAATCGCTGGACAGCGGCAAGCCGGTCAGCGAGTGCCAGAACGTCGACGTGCCGGAAACCATCCATACCATCCGCTGGCACGCCGAGCTGATCGACAAGATCTACGACTGCACCGCCCCGACCGGCAATGCGGCCGTGACCATGGTGGTGCGCGAAGCAATCGGCGTGGTCGGCCTGGTGCTGCCGTGGAACTTCCCGCTGCTGATGCTCGCCTGGAAGATCGCCCCGTCGCTGGCAGCCGGTTGCTCGATCGTCGTCAAGCCGGCCAAGGAAACCACCCTGAGCGCCCTGCGTGTAGCGGAGCTGGCCTATGAGGCGGGCATTCCTGCGGGTGTGTTCAACCTCGTCCCGGGTGGTGGGCGTGAAGTGGGCGAGGCCATTGGCCGCCACATGGACATCCCCATGGTCAGCTTCACCGGCTCCACCGAAACCGGCCGCCTGTTCCTGAAGTACGCGGCCGAGTCCAACCTCAAGCGCATCGTGCTGGAACTCGGTGGCAAGAATCCGGCGGTGGTCATGAACGACTGCGAGAACCTGGACGAAGTCGCCCAGTTCGTGACCGCTGGTGCGTTCTGGAACATGGGCGAGAACTGCTCGGCGTCCTCGCGTCTGATCGTTCATAAGGACGTCAAGAACGAGCTGCTGTCGCTGATCGTCAAGCACCTCAAGGACTGGAAACTCGGCGACCCGCTGGACCCGGACAATCGCCTGGGCGCCATGGTCAGCAAGTCGCACTTCGAGAAGGTTCGTTCCTACCTGACATACGCCACCGAGCAGAAACTCAATGTGGTGCAGGGTGGCGAAACTGATTCGGGCGTGTTCGTGCAGCCGACCATCATCGACGGCGTGTCTCGCGACAGCCGCCTGTTCGTCGAGGAGATCTTCGGCCCGGTACTGAGCGTCACCAGCTTCTCGACCATCGATGAGGCGATCGAGCTGGCCAACGATACCGTCTACGGCCTGGCCGCTTCGGCCTACACCGGCAGCCTGCGCAATGCCCTGCGCCTGTCGCGGGAGATCCGTGCCGGCGTGGTCACCGTCAACTGCTTCGGTGAAGGCGATGCCTCGACCCCCTTCGGCGGCTACAAGGAGTCTGGCTTCGGCGGTCGCGACAAGTCGATCTGGGCCCATGATCAATACACCGAACTGAAAACGATCTGGATCAACGCGGCTGAATAACGACGCGTCGATTGACCCGATTCGCCACCGCCTTCTGCGCGGTGGTCGAGTCGGGGAGTTTTGCATGACCGCGCCCAAGCAGCCGCTCCGCCAATGCTGCCGCACTCGGCATCCGCGAAGTACGGATGCCCGTCCCCAATTCCCATTTGGCATGTCCCGCTCGGAAAGTGAGATGCCGCGCGCGCACAAATCGATGTCGCTTTTCCTCAACGCGGTGGCGAGTAGGACCAACCGATCTCCGCGCCACGTGGACTATGTTGGCCTCGCGTGATGCTTGCCAGAAATGAGTGTCAGCGCTGGTGCGCCGCCGAGTCGAGCGGCGAATGAGTTACCAGCGATCTGGTGGCAGCCTCGCGTCTCCATAACAAGTCCAAGAGAAGAGATCAGAATGACTATCACCCGAGCGGAAAGCGCAAGCAGCGAGCTGGCGCAAGGCTTCAAGCCTCGCCACATAACCATGCTCTCAATCGCCGGCATCATCGGCGCGGGATTGTTCGTTGGCTCCGGACATGCCATCGCATCTGCCGGCCCTGCCGCAATCGTGGCCTATGCATTGGCCGGGACCCTTGTCGTGCTGGTCATGCGGATGCTGGGAGAAATGGCGGTAGCCAGCCCCGATACGGGCTCGTTCTCCACCTATGCCGACCGGGCCATCGGCCGATGGGCCGGCTTCACCATCGGCTGGCTGTACTGGTGGTTCTGGGTGCTGGTCATTCCCATTGAAGCGATCGCCGCAGGCGTTGTGCTGAACAACTGGTTTCCCCAGGTCGAGACCTGGTTCTTCGCACTTGCGGTGACCGTGCTGCTGACCGCCACAAACCTCTTCAGCGTGGCGAAGTACGGCGAGTTCGAGTTCTGGTTCGCGATGCTCAAGATCATCGCGATCGTGGCCTTCATCGCGCTGGGTGCCAGTGCTCTTCTCGGAATCCTGCCTGATCGTGAGGTAAGCGGCCTGCAGCGCCTGACGCTGGAGCACGGTGGGTTCATGCCCAATGGCTGGACCGCAATCATCGGTGCCCTGCTGACGACGATGTTCAGCTACATGGGTACCGAGGCAGTGACCATTGCGGCTTCCGAATCGAGCGACCCTGCCAGGAACATCGCAAAGGCTACCCGCTCCGTGATCTGGCGGATCAGTGTTTTCTATCTCCTGTCGATCTTCGTCATCATCTCCGTCGTGCCGTGGAATGACCCGCTGCTGCCGGTCCAGGGTTCCTACCAGCGCGCACTGGAAATTATGAACATCCCCTACGCCAAGTTCCTGGTCGACATGGTGGTACTGGTGGCAGTCGCCAGTTGCCTGAACTCGTCGATCTACATTTCCTCGCGCATGATCTTCTCGCTCGGCAAGCGCTCCGATGCGCCCGCTTTCATCCAGCGGACTTCCGCAGCGGGCGTACCCCGTGCCGCTGTCATCGCCAGCACCCTCATCGGTATGCTGACGACCGCCTTGAACTTCTTCGCACCCGCTCAAGTATTTGCGTTCCTGCTGGCCAGCTCCGGTTCCATTGCCCTGCTGGTCTATCTGGTCATCGCGTTTTCCCAACTGCGCATGCGTTCGATGCTGCAGAAACAGAACGCAGAAATCGCCTTCAAGATGTGGCTGTTCCCCTGGCTGACCTGGGCGGTCATCGCCTTCATCGTCTTCGCCCTGGGCGTGATGTTCGTCATGCCTCAGCACCGGCTCGAGGTGACTTCGACCCTGGGGTTGGCGGTCATGATCATGCTGATCGGCATCACCACGAAACGACAGGACCATCAACCCGAGCGTGTCGGCGCCGTAGGAAAAACCGCCTGATCTGAACGACTACACATCACCCGGGGTATTTCCACCACGGGTCGGACTCGAAGCGCCCGGGCGATGACGCCTGGGCGTTTCCTGCTTCCTGGCTTGTGCCTGGCATGACGATCCGGGTCAGGCCAGATGCCGAGGTATCGAACCAGTTGAAATTGAATGAGGAAGAGATTGAGAGAGCGGAGGTTTTTCAGCGACGGTTTGCAGGGACGAAACCTCCGGTTTGTGGGTGAACACAAGGATGAGCAGTTACCTCAGGCTCGAGTGGGCTTCGTCCTGCTCGAGCATTTTTCTCTCCCGGCCTTCACGCAAGCGCTCGATACCCTGGTGACCGCCAACCTGATCCGCGCAGGTGCGTTCTCCACCAAAACCTTCACGCTGGATGGCACGTCAGTAGCCAGCGACCTCGATCTGGTGATTTCGCCGAGTTCGCCACTCCACGGCGAGCTCTTGCACGAACTCGATCTGCTTGTTGTGTGTGGCGGGCTTCGGACAACGCTATGTGCTTCGCCGCAGCTGACACACGTGCTGCACGTGGCAAAGGACCGGGGCGTCGCCCTCGCCGGCCTCTGGAATGGCGCATGGTTCCTGGGACAGGCCGGGTTGCTCGATGGCTACAAGTGTGCGGTGCATCCAGAAAATCGGGCCGCTCTCGCTGAACTGGCCAGGAGCAGCCAGGTGACATGCGAGAGCTTTGTCGTCGATCGCGACCGGCTGACTGCCGCGAGTCCGATGGGCGCCTTCCACATGGTTTTGAAATGGATCGACCTCTTGCATGGCCGCGGGCTGGTCGACGCCATTGTCGATATCCTGGCATTCGAAGAATCACGCTATCGACGCGTCCATCCGTCTCTGCACGAGAAGATGAGCGAACCGGTCCGAGACGCGATTACCCTGATGAGCGCGAACATCGAGGAGCCTCTTACCCAGGACCAGCTTGCGCGATACGTCGGCCGCTCCAAGCGGCAAATGGAGCGACTCTTCCAGCAGCAACTCGGAACCACTCCGGTTCGCTTCTATCTGGAGTTGCGTATTACCGAAAGCCGCCGACTGCTCCAGTACTCAGACCTTCCCATTGCCGAGGTCAGCGTTGCCTGCGGCTTCGCCTCTGCCAGTCATTTCAGCAAGTGCTACGCCGCGTTTTATGGTTACTCCCCGTCCAGGGAAGTTCGACACGGCTATGTGAAATCCACGAAATAGCAGGCGCGAGGGCTTGCCAGGTCAGGCGATCACCCGCTCCCGCAACCTGGCCAGCATGCCGAGGATGCTGCCGACACGCTGGTTCTCGCCGGCCTCCTTCGGCACCTCGGCCACACGCGGGACCAGGTCGAGGGGTTGGGAACGCCAGAGAAAAGCCTGTTCGGCTGCAGCCTTCAGGCCCTTCTCGAACAGCCCCCGACGGATCGGTTTGGGCAGGTAACGGAAGATCTGCGCTTCGTTGATCAGTTTCAGCAGGGCCTGGGTATCGCGGAATGGTGTCACCACCAGGCTGAGCAGGCGCGGATGGGCCTGGGCCAGGGATTTCAGCAGCGGCGCCATGTCCTCGTCGCCGAGCTTGAGGTCGCTGACGAGCAGGTCCACGGGTTCCAGGTTCAGTATCACCAGCGCTTCGCTCAGGTTGTGGGCGCGTATCAGGCGATGGCCGCCGGCCTGGCAGAAGGCTTCGACGCAATGCAGCGTTTCCGAGTCGTCGTCGAGCAGCAGCAGGTTCAGCGGTGCCGCCAGGTCGCTGGTGGCGGCGGTGACCGGCGCACTGGCCTGGCGCTCGGCTATTTCCGCTGCCTGGCGCAAGGTGAAGGCCATTTCCTGCGGGTCCCAGGGCTTGGTCAGGTAGCGGAAGATGCCGCCGTTGTTCAGGGCCTCCACCGCAGCGTCCAGATCCGAATAACCGGTGAGCAGGATGCGCAGGCACTCCGGGGCGACTTCTCGCGAGCGGGCCAGCAGCTCCGCGCCGCTCATGCGTGGCATGCGCTGGTCGCTGACGATGATCTGCACCGACTCTTCCTTCAGGCGCTCCAGCGCCCGCAGCGGATCGCTCTCGGTGATCACCTCGTACTGGCGACGGAACTGCAGCGCCAGGCTACGCAGGATGCGCTCCTCGTCATCGACGAAGAGGATGCGGACAGGTGAGGTCATGGGCTCAGGCACTCCGTTTCAGTTCGACCGCCTGACTGCGCGGCAGGCTGATGAGAAAGCGCGTTCCGCGCCCCGGCTCCGACGCCACGCGGATGCTACCGCCGTGGTCGCGAATGATTTTGTAGCTGATGGACAACCCCAATCCCGTCCCCTGCCCCACCGGCTTGGTGGTGTAGAACGGGTCGAAGATGCGTTGCATGACTTCCGGCGGCATGCCCCGGCCGCTGTCCTGCACGGAGATGCAGACATTGCCGTCGTCGGCCCAGCTCTTCACCTGGATGCGTCCCGGTGCATCCATGGCCTGGGCAGCGTTGGTGAACAGGTTCAACAGCACCTGGTTGATCTGCGACGGAGCACAAGCGATACGCGGGAGCTCACCCAGCAGTTGGAAAACCTCTGCCTTGTCCTTGATGTGGTTGCGGGCGATGAGCAAGGCGCTGCGGATGCAGTCGTTGAGGTCCACTTCCTCGCTCATGGCACGATCAAGACGGGCGAAATCCTTGAGTCCGGACACCAGCTCGGTGATCTGGCCGAGGCCGTAGAGCGTGTCGCCGAACAGCTGCCGCAAGTCGTCCGCCAGCAGCTCGGGAGCGGCCGCTTCGCGGCTGGCGGCGGCTCGTTGCAGCGCAACGGTGAGCCGCTGTTCGTCACAGTTCGGGTCTTCCAGGCAAGCGGCCAAGGCAGCCTGGCTTGCGGCCAGGGCGAACAACGGCGTGGTCAGCTCTTCCATCAGTTGAACGTTGTTCTTCACATACCCCAGCGGCGTGTTCAGCTCATGGGCGACGCCCGCCACCATCTGGCCGAGGGATGCCATCTTCTCCGACTGCACCAGTTGCGCCTGGGACTCCTTCAGGTCCACCAGTGCCTGGCGCAGTACCCGGTTGCGCTGGGCAACGCGCAGCTCCATGGCTTTCAGCAAATCAAGCACCGTACCCAGTCCGAGGTAGTGTCCCTGGTCGTCCACCAGGATGAAATCTTCGGTAATGGGGTACTGCAATTGCGCGGTGACCTGCTTGGCCGCCGTTTCCAGGCCAGAGGCGAGGGCCACGGTCAGCGGCACCGGATTCATCACGTCGCCCACCGGACGCCGACCCCAGAGGTCGCGGCCGAAGCGCTGCATGAAGATGTCCTGCAAGGTGTAGCGGCTGACCAGCCCCAGCGGCTTGCCCTGCGCGTCCACCACCGGTAGGGACAGGAAGGCCTTGTGCTCGGGCGTCAGCAGGCGATCAGCCACATCACTGATGCTCATCTCCGGGGCCAGCGGCTCCACGGTCTTGAGCAGGCGAGCCAGACTGCTTGCGGCTGCCATTAGCGGTACTCCGGACGACATTTGAGGTGCAGCGCATTCAAGCAGCATCAGGTTGCCATCATGTGACAGGCGTCTCATGCAAGAAACAAATGGCAAGGAAGCGAAGTAGCGACAACACTGAAGCTCGACGCCAACAGGAACCATCACCATGCCCGAAAAAGCTGCCGCTCCGAGCCCCCGCAAAGGTCTGCTGCTCCGCCTGCTGCGAATCCTTGCCTGGCTGCTCATGGCGGTATCGCTGGTCTGCGTAGCACTTTACCTGGCGTTCGGCCCCGCGCAGCTGTTCGAACGCCTGAAGCCGCCCCCACCGGTATTCCCGGAGAGCAATGGCATCGAAGCCCCCTCCGCACCCGTTGCCGCCGCGCCGGTTCCCGCCCCTGTCCAGGCACCAGCCGAATCGCAGGAAATGGTCGAGCTGATGATGGAGAGCATCGAAGACATCTGGGGCGAGTTCCTCGCCCGTGGCGACTACTCCTACAAGAAGGCCAAGCTGGTCACCTACCGGGGCAAGGTCGAGTACCCCTGCAAAGACGTCGGCACCGCCAGCGGCCCCTTCTATTGCCCCGGCAGCAAGACCCTTTATCTGGACCTGGACTTCCTCGACGGCGTGCAGAAAAAGTCGCCTGACGTCGGCGACTTCGCGCGCAGCTACGTCGTCGCGCACGAGGTGGCCCACCACATGCAGAACCTCGTGGGCGTCAACAGCTGGATCAAGGATATGAAGGAAGGCGGCGTCGAACTCTCCGGACCGGAAGGCCTGGTGGTCACCCAGGAGCTACTGGCCGACTGCCTGGCTGGCAGCTGGGTCAGCTACGCCCAGAAGAAGTACGCCTGGGTGAAACCCGAAGAGGTGGACAAGATGCTGCAGGCGGTCATGGCCTATGGAAAGGAACAAGCCGCCATCCCGGGCAAAGCCCCCATGCGTGACCCACTCACCCACGGCAGCTTCGAGCAACGCCAGAAGTGGCTGCATACCGGCATCGAAACCGGCGACCCGCAACGATGCTTGCAGTTGTTTACGGGGATTGCGCAGTAGTGGTCTGAATGGCGGGGCCGCGTCGCATCGAATGGGTTCGCCCACGGGCGCCAGGCAGGTGCAGCCTGCAGGTCAGGCACGGGCGGCTCATCGTCGAGTGCCGCGAAGCCCAACAGGGCCTGCACCATTGCTGGGCTTCGCTCTGACCTACTTGGCTGTGCTGATGTCCCCGCTCTCCCAGCGCGACTCGCCGCTTTCCAGCGCATTGGCGATGGTGGCGAGCTTGTCGTCCGGCAGTGATTCGGGCAGTGGGTCGACACCGGCGCTGACGAACAGTTGGGCATAGGCGTTACGCAGTTCCGCGTAGGACAGATCACGCTTGAGCTGCGCCTGGAGGGTGTTCAGTTCCCCCTGGATCAGGTCCAGCTCGCCGATGCTCTGGGTCTTGTAGCGATTGCGCAGCTGTTCGGCGATCTGTCCGTCGAGGTCGGCCAGCTCTTCGCTGGTCTTGAACTGGCGCTGGGCCTCGTGGAAGTTGGCGTTGGCCACATAGAGCTGCGCCAGCACAGCCATGGACATCGCCTGGCGACGGGCAGCGGCGACGGACTCGCCGGCCTTGGCGACGTCGATGGCGGCCGGGCCGGAGAGGACGTTGAACAGGTTCCAGGTAACCTTCACGCCGTAGTCGGCCCAGCTCTGGTTGACCAGGAAGGAGTTGCTGTCGTAATGGCCGCCAGCGGAGAACTCCAGGCCCGGCAGCAGGCGCAGCATGGCCTTGCGGGTTTCGGCAGCGCTGATGCGCGCCTGGTAGTCCTGCTCGCGCAGTTCCGGACGGCTGGCCAGGGCTTCTTCTTCCAGGCGGTTCATGTCCACCTTGAGTTCCGGCACCTGGTAGTCGTCGGTGGCGGCCAGGGTGAAGTCGGTGTTCAGCGGCAGGTTGATCAGCGCGGCCAGTTCGGTCTTGGCCAGGGACAAGGCGCGACGCTGCTCTTCCAGCTGGCGGGTAGCCTCGATCAGCGCGCGCTGGTAGCTCATGGCTTGTACCGGGTCGCCGATGCGCTCCGAGCTCATGCGCTGGCTGCTGGTGCGAGCTTCGTCGACGCGCGCCATCAGGCTGTCGATCTGCTTCAGCAGACGGTCGGCCGCCACGGCGCGCCAGTAGGCCGAGCGCACGTCCTGGATGATGGTGTGAACAACCTTGCGGCGGCGCTCCTGGACGATCAGGCGCTGGTCGGCCTGTTGCTTGGCGCTGACGTAGCTGACGCCGAAGTCGAGCACGTTCCACACCATGGTCAGGTCGGCGACACCACGGTCGCGATCCTGGGAGGTGGACGGTTCCAGCGACTGGGTGTCGGTCAGCACGCTCTGGCTGCTGGAGGCGCTGACGTTGCTGCGCCCGGCGTAGCCCGCTTCCATGGCCATGCGCGGCAGCATGTCGAAGCTGGCCAGATCCACCTGGCGCTTGGCCAGGGCTTCTTCCATCACCTTCAGGCGTGCCTCGAGGTTGTACTTCACTGCGCGGGCCATGGCCTCGTGCAGGGTCAGGGGTCCGCTGAGGGGCTCCTGGTCCTTGAACATGGTCGCCAGGTCCTGGCGCGCACGCTGCTCGCTGACGCTACGGTCGATGGGCTGGCTGGTCACCGCGCAACCCGTGACCGCCAGCGCCAGCACACTTACGCTGAAAAACTTCGCTGCTTTGCTCATCCTTGGGCCGCCCCCTAGACACGGCACTTACAGATTTCTAATTCGTTGTTCTTCAAGCCTGCGGGCGATCCGCCTGGATCTGTCCCAGTGCCATGGCCAGCTCCCTGACCTGACGCTGCTCGTTGTCCTTGATGTCCTGCAACTGCTGGCCAAGCGTGGGCGCACCGAAGATGCCCTGGCCGCTCCCCCCGGAGCCACCCTTCCATTGCTTGCCGTCGAACAGCTTCATCTCTTCGGAATCCTGCGGTACATCCTTGTCGAAGAAGCTCGACAGGCTGCTGCTGCCGAACACGCCGCCGTCCCCTCCACCGAAGCCGAGGAACCCTGAGCCGGAGCCATCGCCGAAGCCGTCGCTGCTGCCGAACACCTGCGCGATGAAGCTGGGCGCCAGGGCTCCCTGGTTGATGAAGATGTTGCCCAGGGTCGGAATTCCACTGCCCAGGGTCGGCTGCTCGAACAGCGGCGGCGGAATGAGCGGCGAAGTGAACGGCGGCGGCGGATTCGGCAGCACGGTGTCCACCGGAACCGTCGGCTCTGGCGGCACGATGATCGGCGGATTGGTGCGGAACTCCGGATCGCCGTCGCTCTGCGGCACGCTGTAGGTCTGTGCCGACAGTCCGCTGAGCATCGGGTTGCCCGCTGTATCGGTGATCAGGGTTCCGGTGGCGTTCAGCCCGAGGCTGAGGGTACCGGCGCCGGCGACATTGCTGACGGTGACCAGGAAGGTCCGGCTATCCACCTGCGTCAGCGACTGCAGGGTGCCCGTGACGTTGCCGGTGGTCACCAGGTTGAAGTCGCCGAGATCGACGCCGCTGACGCTTTCGTCGAAGGTCACGGTGTACTGCACGCTGCCCGGAGTGGCGAGCGGCGCGACAGTCGCGCTGGCGTTGGGAGCCGTGGTATCGACGATCACGCCGCTGGTGTTGCCGACGCCATTCAGGGTCAGATTCATCGAATTGCCGATGGCATCGCGCAGCGTCGCACCATTGGCCACCAGGCCAGTGACGGCGATGCCGTTGGTGTCGTTGTCGCCGGCGCGAACCGTGTATTGGAACACCAGCGTGTTGCTGCCCGAGCCCGCCACGTAATCCGCGAACACGGTAACGCCGCCCATATCGATGGCCAGTTGCGGAATGCCGTTGACGATCACCGCTTCACTGGCGTTGACCACGAAGGTCAGGGTGTCGCCAGCGTTGTAGTGCACGCCGACCGGCGCGCTGACGCCAGTGACGGTGGGCACATCGCGGTCGACGCTGTACACCGCGCCGGTCAGGCCGCCGGTGATAGCGTTGCCGGCAACGTCGACGATGCCGGTAGCCGAACCATTGAGGTTGAGCCCCAGCGTGCCGGTGCCGCTTACGCCACTGACGGTGATCTGGAAGGTACGGGCATCGATCTGCAGCAAACCGGTCAGGCTGCCGCCGGCAGTGCCGGTGGTGATCAAAGCGAAGTCGCCGAGGTCCACGCCGCTGACGTTCTCGTCGAAGGTCACGGTGTAGCGCACGCTGCCGGCATTGGTGGGCGACGGATCGAGGGCGACGATCCCGATCGGGCTGGGAGCCTGGGTATCGACGATCAGGTTGCTGGTGTCGCCCGCACTGTTCAGCGCGAGGTTCATGTTGTTGCCGGCCGCATCCCGCAAGGTTCCGCCGTTGGCCGCCAGGCCGGTGACGGCGATGCCGTTGGCGTCGTTGTCGCCCGCCTGGATGGTGTACTGGAACACCAGGGTCGAGGTACCGGAACCCGTCACGTAATTGGCGAACACTGTCGTGCCGCCGATATCCAGGGCCAGGCGCGGGGTGCCGTTGACGATCACCGCCTCGCTCGCGTTGACCACGAAGCTCAGGGTGTCGCCGGCGTTGTAGGGAAGGCCCACGGGCACGCTCACGCTGGCCACCGTCGGCACAACGGCATCCACCCGCACGCCCGTCGTGCTGGCGACGTTATTCAGCGTGGTATTGGCGTTATTGCCCACGCTGTCGCGCAACGTGCCGCCATTCGCCTGGATCGCGCCGCCCACGCTGACGCCATTGGTATCCAACTGGCCGCTGCTGACGGTCAGGCGGAACACCAACGCGGAGGTGCCGGAACCACTGAGGTAGTTGGCGAAGACCGTACCCCCGCCGTCCAGGGTGATGGCGACGCGCGGCGTGCCGCCAGTGGTGTCGACGATCACCGCTTCGCTGAGGTTGACGGTGAAGTCGAGGTTCTGCCCCGCCACATAGGTGCCGTTGGCCGGCACGCTGACGCTGGTGACGGTGGGCACGTCGCGGTCCACGCTGTACACCGCGCCGGTCAGGCCGGCGAAGAGCTCATTGCCGGCCTGATCCACGATGCCGGTACCGGAGCCTTTAAGGTTCAGGCCCAGTGTGCCGGTACCGCTCACACCGCTGACGGTGACCTGATAGGTCTGTGCATCGAGTTGCACCAGCCCGGTCAGGCTGCCGGCGGCAGTGCCGCCAGTCACCAGGTCGAAGTCGCTGAGGTCCACACCGCTGACGGCCTCGCTGAACGTCACGGTGTAACGCACGCTGTCGGCGTTGGTCGGCGACGGGTCGAGGGTGACGATGCCGTTCGACACCGGTGCAAGGGTGTCGACTATCACACCGCTGGTATCACCGATGTTGTTCAGCGCCAGGTCCAGGCTGTTGCCGGCGGCATCCCGTAATGTTCCGCCGTTGGCCTCCAGCCCATTCACAGCGATGCCATCGGCATCGGTGTCGCCGGTGACCACTACGTACTGGAAGACCAGGGTGCTGGTGCCGGAACCGCTCACGTACTGGGCGAACACGGTATTGCCGCCGATATCCAGGCTCAGGCGCGGCGTGCCATTGACGAACACTGCCTCACTGGCATTGACCACGAAGCTCAGGGTGTCGCCGGCGTTATACGCAACGCCCACCGGGACGCTCACGCTAGCCACGGTCGGCACCACGGCATCCACCCGCACACCCGTCGTGCTGGCGACGTTATTCAGGGTGGTATTGGCGTTGTTGCCCACGCCGTCGCGCAACGTGCCGCCATTGGCCTGGATCGCGCCGCCGACGCTGATGCCATTGGTATCCAGTTGGCCGCTGCTGACGGTCAGGCGGAACACCAGGGCGGAGGTGCCGGACCCGCTGAGGTAGTTGGCGAAGACCGTACCCCCGCCGTCCAGGGTGATGGCGATGCGCGGCGTGCCGCCAATGGTGTCGACGATCACCGCTTCGCTGAGGCTGACGGTGAAGTCGAGGTTCTGCCCCGCCACATAGGTTCCGTTGGCGGGCACGCTGACGCTGGTCACTTGCGGCACGAGGCCGTCAATGACGATGCCGTGCTGGCCGGCGATGGAGTCGGCGCCACCCACGGCCGGCAGGGTGAGAATGGCGTCGTCGCTGCCGACGTTTCGGATGGTCGCGCCGTTCAGGGCCAGGGCGCCGGTGGACTGGTAGTCCAGGTCGGCGCTGACATCACCTGCCTGCACGGTGTAGCTGAAGGTCAGGGTGTTGCTGCCCGAGCCGGAAACATAGGTGGCGGTACGGTCCAGCAGGCCGGTTTCCAACAGCAACGAAGGCAGACCGCCGGACGTGTCGACGACCACGGTCTGGTCGAAGCTGATGGTGACGGTGATGACATCACCCACCTTGTAGCCGCCATCCGGATTGCTGACGCCGATATCGGTGACCAGCGGGTTGATCGGGTTGACGGTGATGTTGATGGTGTCGGTATCGGTCTGGACGCCGCCGCTACCCGTGCCCCCCAGGTCGCTGGTGGTGATCTGGATGCTGGCAGGACCGTTGTAGCCCGTGATTGGGCTGAAGGTCAGGCCGCTCAGGGCGATGTTGATGTCGGCGATGCTGCCATCGAAGGTCATGCTGGCGTCGCCAGTCCCAGTGCCGACCGTGAAGACCAGGCCTGTCAGGCTGCTCAATGTGATCAGGCCATTGGTGGCGGTGAGGGTGACGCGCACGGTGCCGCCCCCCGCGTCCACGTCGCTGATGGTGATCAGGTTGCCGTTGCCGCTGCTGAATACCAGCGTGTCGTCCTGATCCACAATGGCGCTGGCAGGGGCACTGTTGACCGGGGCATCGTTGACGGCCAAGACCGCCAGCGTAAGGGTGGTCGAGTCGGCCTCGCTGCTGCCGGTACCGGACAGGCCCGGGTCACTGCCGGTGTTGCCGCCATCGTCGATGGCGACCGTCAGCGTCACGCTTGCCGTGGCGTTGCTGGCGGTGGTGAAGCTCAGGCCGCTGGCAGCGATGAAGGCGTTGATGTCGGCCAGCCTGCCAGTCAGCGTGAGGCTGCCGGTGCCCGAGCCACCCACGATGACGCCGCTGCCACTGGTGGCAGCAAGGGTGCCGCTGGCCACACTGAAGGTGGCGGTGACGCTGCCGGTGCCTGCATCGATATCGGCGAAACTGATGCCAGTCAGCGCCGTGGTGACATCCTCAGTCACAGCGATGAAACCGGGCGCGGTGATGCTTGGGCCATCGTTCACCGCCTCGATGCCGACCATGGCCGCGACACTGACGCTGGTACTGTTCACGCCGCCATTGCTGGTGCCGCCGCTGTCGCTGATGCTGGTCAGCGTGACCGCACGACTGCTGCCGCTCGGCGTCTCGCTGCTGTTGCGGTAGCTCATGCCATCGATGACGGTCTGGACGTTGCCCGTGCTGAGGCCGCCGGCGATGGCCAGGGTGACGGTAGCGGTGCCACCACTGACGCTGACGCTATAGCTGATTCCATTGCCGCCGGTGGTGGTGCCACTGGTGCCGTTGACCAGGATGATGTCGGTACCGTCGATGCGCAGGATTTCGCTGGCACCGTTGGCGAGGTTGCTCACGGTCAGGGTGAGGCCAGTGATGGTCTGGCCCGCCTCGACGGTGCCGACGCTCACGCCGCTGAACAGGTCCACCGCCGCACCATTCTCGGTGTACGTGGACGTGCCGCCGGTGGCGGACAAGGTGGGTGCATCGTTCACGCCGGTCACGCTGACGGCGATGTCCGCGTTGGCGCTGGTGGCGCCGTCGCCATCGTCCACGGTGATGCGCACGGTACGGGTGGCGGTGCTCGGATCGAGGGTGTTGCCGTTGGTGTAGGTGATAGTGCGCACCAGCGCCTGGACGGCCGCCGGGGTCGCATTGGCGTTCAGGCTGATCACCAGGTCGTTGCTGCCGGTGCCGCCGGTGAAGGTGCCGATCACCACGCCGCCGAAGGTGACGTTCGAACCGGAAACACCGATCTGCCCTGCCCCCGTCCCCTGATTCAGGATGGAGAGGAAGTCTTCGCCGCTGGCGCGGTTGGCGATTATGGCAACGGTGACTTTGCCGCCATCGAAGTCCACGGAATCGCTGTCGGTCACCGTGGCGTCGCTGCCGGAATCCAGCAGGGCCGCGCCGCCGCCTTCGATGACACCCACGCTGTCGCCATTCAGGTTGCCGACTACCGGCGGCTCGTTGGTCGGCGCCGTCAGGGTGAAGTCGTTGCCGGTGGCGCCGACGTAGCTGACAGTCAGTTCGGTGCTGTTGCCGCCGGCGGCCAGGGTGGCGCCTTCGGCGAGGCCACTGAAGTTGCCGGTCACGCTGTCGTTGAGATCGTTGCTGATCAGCGTGTAGGTGTCGCCGAGGCCGGGCGTATAGCCATGGGTGACCGCCAGGGTGGCGCCGGAAACGTCCACCGTGCCGTTGACCACAACCTGGTCGTACTGGGTTCCGGCCGTGGTGCCGTTGATCTCGACCGCCAGGATGCTGCCTGCGTTCATCTGCAGGTTGCCGTTCACCGTCAGGGTGCCCGCGCTGTTGCCCGGCGACAGGACCCCGCCGCTCTGCACGGTCAGGGTGTTGGTGGAGCTGTTGGCGAAGATGCTGCCGTTGCCGCCAAGCGTGGCGCCAGAAGCCACCGTCAGGCTGGAGGTACCGGCCAGCGCACCATTCACCAACAGGGTGCCGGCGTTGACATTGGTCGCGCCTGTGTAATTGGAACCACCGGTCAGCGTCAACGTACCGGCGCCCAGCTTCGTAAATGAATTGGAATTCGTCAGCACGCCGGCAAGCGTCAGCCCATAGGCATTGCTGATCCTGCCACCACCGGTATCGAGCACGATGGCGTTGGTCAGCGTGACATTGCTGCCGGTGACTTCAAGGGTGCCGCCGTTATTCAACCCCAGCGTGTTGACGCTGAGATTGCTGGCGTCGGTAATGCTCAGCGTGCCGCCACCTCCCACCGTGGTGGTACCGAGATAGCCGTTGCTGCCGCTCAGCGTGAAAGTGCCGGTACCCGTTTTGATCAGATTGCCCGAGCCATTGATACTGCCGCTGAAAGTCGTGCTGAGATTGGTGCCGCCGGTGGACAGCGTATTGCTGTTCAGTTGTACCGTGCCGGCGCCGGACAGCGCGCCGATGGTCTCGGTCGCCGACAGCGTGAAGGTGGCGCCCGAATCCACGTTCACGAGGGCAGTGTCGGCGATGGCGGCGCCGCCGCTGGCCGTCAGGCCGCCGGCCGACACCTGGACCCCGCCAGTGAAGGTGTTGCTTCCCGACAGTGTCAGCGTGCCGCTACCGGTCTTGACCAGGCTGCCGGTGCCGTTGATCCCACCGGCGAACGAAGTGTTGCTGTTGTTGCCGCCCGTGGTCAGGGTGTTGCTGCCGAGCGCCAGGGTGTTGCCGGCGGTGCCGGCCAGCGAGCCGATGGTCTCGCTGGACGCCAGTTCGAGCGTGGTGGAGTTGCTGACGGTGACCGCCGCGCTGTCACTGACGGCCGAACCGCCGCTGAGGATCAGCTTGCCGGCGGCGACCGTGACGCTGCCGGTGTGGGTGTTGATGCCGGACAACGTGACGCTGGTGCCAGTAGTGCCGCCGGTGGTCAGCGCGCCCGAACCCGACATCACGCCCGACAGCACCAGGTCGCCAGCGTTGGAAAAGAGGATGCCCGCGCCGCCGAGGACCACGTCGTTGTCGACGGTGGTGGAGGCGGTGTTCAGCAGCACGCTGCCGCTGTTGAGGGTGATCGTGCCCGAACTCAGCATGTTGTCGGCGGCGAACTGCAAGGCTGCGTTGGTCGCCGTCAGCGTGCCGCTCCAGGTGGTCGAGTTGCCACTGTTGCTCAGCGTCAGAAGCTCACGGTTACCGCTGATAACGCCCGTCACGGTAAGCCCGCCGGTGCCGCTGAAGGCGCCGCTGAAGGTGGCTTCGGCGTCCTCAATGAAGCTGATGCTGCCGGCCGTGGCCATGTTCACGGCGTTGGAGAAGGCCAGCGCTGTGGTCGTGCTGACATCCAGCGCGCCACCATTGAAGGTGATGGTGCCACTGCCCAGGGCCGCACTGGACTGTACCGAAAGGGTACCCGCGGCCAGCGTGGTGCCGCCCAAGTAGTTACTGCTGAGGGAACTCAGCGTGAGTGTGCCCGCACCCGTTTTGGTGAGGCTGCCACCGCCAGTGATCGCGCCGGAGACAGTCACTGCCGCATCGGTCTGGAATGTGGCCGCGCCACCGAGGTTGAACGCATTGTTGATGGTGGTAGCGCCGGTCACCTGCAAGGTCGTGCCGGCCGCCAGCGTAACCGCGCCTGCGCCGAGGTTGCCGTCCCCGGCCACAGCCAGGGTGCCGGCCGAGACGGTGGTGGTGCCCGAGTAGTTGTTGCCGCCCGACAGGGTCAGCGTGCCGCTGCCGGTCTTGGTCAAGGCGCCAGCGCCGCCTATCGCGCCGCTCAGGCTGACGGCCAGGCCGGAATCCACCGAGACGCGGCCGGCGCTTGCGCCCAGCGTGATGGCGTTGTCGATGGTCCCCGTGCTGGTGACCGACAGCGTGCCGTCGTTCAGTTGCACGGTTCCGCTGCCCAGATTGGCGTCGCCGGCGATCGCAACCGTACCGCCGCTCAATACCTGCAATCCCCAGCTCTGGCCGCTGTTGGTGCCGGACAGCGTGAAGGTGCCGCCGCCATCCAGCGCCAAGGTGCCGGAACCGGTGATCGCGCCGGAGAAGGTGCTACTGGTGCCGTTGATGCCGACCGTCAGCGCGGAGGTGCCGAGGGCCACGGTACCGGCGCCGGACAGGGCGTCGATGGTCTCGTCGGCGGAAACGGTCAGGGTCGCGCCGGACGCCACAGTCACCGACGTGTTGTCGTCCAGCGCGCCGCCGACTCGGTTGAGCGTCAGTCCGCCCGCCGACACGTTGGTGGCGCCGGTGTAGCTGTTGTTTCCGGTCAGCGTCAACGTGCCACTGCCGGCCTTGGTGAGGCCGAACAGGCCCGAGATCACGCCGGAATAGGTGGTGCTGGTGTTGTTGGCGCCGGTAGTCAGCGTGGCGTTGAGTACCAGGCTGCCACTGCCTGCCAGCGAACCGATGATCTCGGCGGTGGAGACGGTCAGCACGGTGCTGGCCGATAGCGTCACCGCACTGTTGTTGCCGAGCGCCGAGCCACCGCTCAGCGTCAGGCCACCGGCACTGAGGTTGACACCGCCAATGTGGGTGTTGTTGCCGGACAGGGTCAGCGTACTGGCACCGGTCTTGGTCAGGCTGCCGCTGCCACCGAGGCTGCCACTTAGCGTAGCGGTGGCGCTGTTGTTGATGGTCGAGGCGGAGAGCACCCAGATCGCGTTATCGACTGTGGTACCGCCGCTGATGGCCAGGGTGCCGCCGTCCAGCGAGATCAGGCCGGAACCCAGGTAATCGTCGTTGCCGATCGACAAGGTTCCGCCGGTGACGGTGGTGCCGCCGGTGAAACCAGCCTCGTTGTTGCTGTTGGAAAGGATCAGGGTGCCGCTGTCGGTCTTGGTCAGATCGGTCGTACCACTCAGCGCACCACTGATGGTCAGGGTGCTGCCTGAGGTCACGCTGATATTGGCGCTGCCCAGGTTGACGGTGCCGCTGAGGGTCGAAGAGCCCGAAATCAGATGGAGGGCGCCGTAGTTGACGCTGCTCACCTGCGTGCCGGTGCCTTGGATCACGAGGTTCTCGGCGACGGTGAGGCCACCCGTCACGCGCAGCGTCGCACCGTTCCAGACCAAGGTGCTGCCAGCAGTGGTACCCAGCGCATTGGCGTGGCCGAGGATCAGCGTTCCAGCCATGATGCTGGTGCCGTCGGTGTAGGTATTGTTGCCATCGAGCTGGAGGATTCCCTGGCCGGACTTCAGCAAGGTGCCGCCGTCGCTGCCGGAAATTACGCCGCTCAGGGTCAGTTGCGTAGCAGCGGTGCCCCCGACATCAATGATGCCGCCAATGCCGAGGTTGATGGCGTTGTCCACGGTAAAGGAGGCGTTATTGTTGGACAGGGTGCCGCCGCTCAGCACCAACGTTCCGGACGACAGATTGTCATCGTCACTGATTTGCAAGGTGCCGTTGAAAGCTCGGATGCCGCCGGACATATTGGCTTCGTTGCCAGTGCTGGTGAGGGCCAACGTTCCGGCACCTTGCTTGAGCAGCGTGCCAGTGCCAGCCAGCGTGCTGCCGAGGGTGACTGTGCCGGTAGAGTGGGTGACTGTCTGGGAGGTGCCGCCACCGAGCGTAATGGTACTGCCGGTAATGGTCAGGCCAGCGGCAGCATCGGCGTTGAAGGTCAGGTTTTCAGTAAGGCTTAGACCACTGCCCAGGGTGATGGTCTGGTCCGCCATGCCGCTGCCGAACACGATGGTCTGCTGGCCCGTGGCGTCCCCCGCGGCGATAGCCACTGCCTCGCGCAGGCCCACACCGTTGCTGGCATCGATGATGGAAACATCGCTGGTGTTAGTTACGTAGATGGTGTCGCTCGTGACCGTGACATCGGCGGTGGCGCTGGAGGCTCCATCGCTCAGGGTGAAACGCACGGTCGCATCGCCGGCCGGGGTGTCGCTGCGGTAGGTGACGCGCTGCGCCACGTTGTTGATCAGCGCGGTCGTGGCGGCGGTGCCGCTGCTGGTGAAAGTGATCGTCAGCACGCCGCCGGTGGAGGTGAAGGTGGCGAAGGTCTGGCCACCGGACTCCAGGGTATTGCCGTTGACCGTAAACAGCGCGCCTGCGGTGTTGAACCCGAAGGTATCCGCGGAAACCGCTGTTCCCGAGCGCTGCACGGTCAGGCTCCCGCCCGCCCAGTTGCCGTTGCCGCTATTCAGCGCGCCTTTCTCGGTATCGCTGAAGACAGCGTTACTGCCCGAATCCAGCGTGACCGTGTTGCCAACTCCAGCCCAGGCGACGCTGTCACCGTTGACGTTGCTAATGCTGGGAGCCGAGTCGATCACGATGGCCTTGTTGGCGCCCAGCGAGCCGGCCGCGCCCGGTGACGCCAGGGTCAGGGTGGCATTGTTGGCGGCGGCATCACGAATGGTGCCGCCGTTGAGGGCCAGGGCGCCGGTGCTGAGGTAGTCCAGGTCGGCGTTGGTATCACCGGCCTGTACGGTGTAGTTGAAGGTCAGGGTGCTGGTCCCGGAACCGCTGCTGTAGTTGATGACCCGATCGATGGCGCCAGTTTCCAGGGTGAGCCGGGGCGTACCGGTGACCGTGACCACCTCGCTGAAGGTCACGGTGACGGAGATCACGTCTCCCGCTTTGTAAGTTCCATTGGCCGTACTGGAACTGACGGACGTCACCGTTGGCGGCGTGGTATCGGGGATGACGGCGTCGCTGAAATTGATGTCGTCGATGTCGACGTCGAGGTCAGCTCCGGTGATCCTGACTTCGTCGATGTACTCCCATTTGCTGTCTACGCTGACGTTGAAGGTCGCGGTGCCCGACGTCACATCGACGACCTTGGCATCGATCAGCACACCATTCCGATAGGCGCTGATGGTGAACGAGCTGTCTCCACCAAAACCGCGGTCCACGACAAAGCTGTTGAGCTTGAATTCCGACCCATCCTGGGTCTTGAATCCGACTTCCGTGGAGGTGCCGGGGCCGGTGCTCCGGTATCCCAGGGCATGGTCAGTGCCGGCCGCGATGAAGCCGTCATTGACGATCGAAATGGCAACGCTGTCGTTATTGAAGTACGTGACCCCGCCGATAGTGGCGCTGTTGCTCCCCTGGCCCGCAACAGGCAGGGCGTCGAAATTCTGGTCCGCGGGCGTCGCCAGCAGCCCGTAGTAGGCCTCCAGGCCAAGCAACGCGCTGGTTTCGACAGTGCCCAGGTTCTGCTCCAGGGTCCAATCGCCGCCCAATCCGGCTGCGCCTGTCATGTCGTCCGAAGCGGCGACATCGGCCCCTGTTGCATTGGCCAGAGCCTGGACGAACTCATTACCCGCCCCATCGGCCCCCACTCGGCAGCCGTACACCAGGATGTCGCCATCCTTGTCGAGAGATTGGCCAATGGCGTCGAGCAACTCGCTACGAGCGGCTATATCGCCACCGTCCAGCCAGTCGTTACCCAGCTGGATCTTGCCCACATCGCCGTGACTAAGGATGTGAATGGCATCGATGCCGCTGCGACCGTCGAGGTAGTCAGCAATCTGCTGCAGCCCGTCCTTGTTCGCATCTAGTACGACGACTTCGGTGCCGGGCTTCAGGCCACTGACGAGCTGCTGGTAATCCCTGACATTGCTGTCAACAAAGACCACTTCCTGGCGGTTGTCGGCAGTGCCCGACGGGGCCGCGGCCAGGTTGTCGGTCGCGTTGTCATGCTGCGGCGCATCCGCCTGGCTGCCCTGTGCATCAGATACATCGGAGGCCGGTGCGGCATCTGCCGCTTCCACCGCGGTAGCAGCGACTGCGCCGTCGAACATCATTCGAGCTTCAAGCGCCAAGGCAATCGCCGAGCGAGCCGGCTGAGCGGCCGCTTGCTCGCGAGCAGTCTTCTTCCACCACATGGAACACCTCCTACTGCCATTCAACGAGGGGGAAGACGAGTCTCGCCTTCCCCCTCTGTACTGTTACGACTCGAGTAATCCGCCTGGTGCGGGCCGGGGTCAGTTGCGCGACGGGAAGATGCCCTCGAGCGCGATTACGAAGTTGGTGCCCAGGAACGGGTTGCGGATCGCCACAGGCTGGCTACCACCGGAAATGCCGATGTTGATGCCCGGCATGTCGCCCAGCACGCTGACGTTGACCGGAGCCAAGGTAGTGTCGGGAGCGCCGGTGCAATACAACGTACCGGCCCGTCCACCTGCGGCGACGGGACCCAGCACGGTGGTCGGTCCCGGGTTGGTCTGGGTGGTCCCCGTGGTCGCGGCGGGGATCGAAACCTGGCCGGATGCAGCGATGGAGGTGCTGGTGGGCACTGCGGTGTGGGTGTGTGCCGGCATCTGCGTGGTCAGGATGGTCACGTTCTCAGTGCCGCTCACTTCGCCGATGGTGATCGGACTCAGGCCCAGTCCCTGCCCCTGTCCCACGGGGCTGCGGCCACGGAAGTCCGGCAGTCCGAAGGTGGTCTGGCCATTGCCGCCGTACATTGTGCCGAGCAGCGAGAACAGGGCGGAGTTCTGCGAGATGGCCATCTGTTGGCCCTGGCATAAAGCCCAGCTACGGGGGGCGAAGTTGAAACCAACCATGCGGATCTCGCCGAGGAAGGGGTCGCTCATTGCTGTTGCTCCTTGTATGTGCCGCGTCTGCGGCAGGGTGCGCATCGATGCGCGGGACAACCTTTCGTGCGAGGCCCGACCTACTGGGCCTTGCGGCAGTGGAACACTGCCTGCAACAGATGGCGCTCACCGTCCTCGTCCGGCCCGATCGGGCACAGCAGCACTGTCCATTCGGCGTTGCCGGGGCTACGCAACTGGTAAGTGTGCTGGGGCAACTGGACACCGGCGGGTTGCGCAAAGATCGCGCTGTAGCATTCATGGCGCGCGTTCATCGGCGCGCCCTCGCTTACCTCGATCAGGGTGACGGCAATGCCTTCACCACTTCCCCAACTGAGCTGCCAGGGCTGATGGAGCTGTTGTTCGAAGTCCAGCCGGCTCGGTATCTGGCTCATGCGGATACTTCCTGTTCAAGAGAAGTCCTGGCGCCACGCTGCATCTGCAGGTAGACGCGGTTGTCGCCCGTCACGACAAAACCGAAGCGGTCATAGAGACGCCGGGCCGGGTTGGTGGCCTCGACGAACAAGCGGATCGCCTTGCCGGCTTCGTCCGCCTCGCGGATCAAAGCGTCCAGGAAGCGCGTACCGATGCCGTGCCGCTGCCATTCGGGCAGCAGGGCGATATCCATCAGGTTGAAGGTGCTGGGCCCACGGAACACATACAGCCGGCCGATTGGCTGTTCCTGATGGCAGATCAGCGAGAACTGCGCATCGTGGTAGTGCTCCTGGTAATAGCGGTGCTGGGCGTCGAACTGCTGGGCAAGGAAAGCGTCGATGGCCGGCTGGTTCCAGCCGGTGGAGGCCATTTCTTCGGCGCGGGTGGTCGCGTAAAGCTGCCGCAGGAAGCACAGATCGGCTTCCGTGATGGGGCGAAGGTTCAACTCGAAAGTTGACATGTGTCGTGCGTCCTTGCTGAAGCTGGCTCCTGGGTGGGAACCGGCCAACACCGTATTATTTTGCTATCACGCGACTACAACGCTGGAAGATTAACCGAAGGTAAAGGCCACTAGCCACTGTTTAGTTAATAATCAATAGAAGTATTCCTAAACATTTGTATGAAGTGTCCGCTCTAAGCGGCGCAGTTGCTCCAATCCTTCGTAGGGCCCACGCGCCCAGCGCTCCACGGCCGCGCGTACCTCTTCTCCGGCCTCATCGCGCTTGCGCTGGCTGTCAGCACTGAACCACATCGCCGGCTGTTTGGCGTCGAAGGCCGCAATATCCCGCAACCTCGGGGCATCGGTATCGACCAGGTGGAAGATGGGGGCCAGTCGCCCCCAGAGCGCTTCAGGCAGCTCGCTGTAGTTCACCGGCACGCAACCCAGCTGCCGACACAGTGCCAGCCCTTGTTCAAGGATGCGGCCGATCAGACGGCAGGTGAATTCCAGCGGCGCCATGGCCTGGGCATCCATCCCGGCAAAATCCAGCGCCGATGGACCCAGAAGGCCCGGCACACGGTGCATGCCGGGCTGGCGTAGTTGCGAGACGACGATTTCCAGCGGATCGCGATAAAGGAAAATGCGCGGTGTCTCCGGGTACAGCGCATGCATCAACGGCGCCTCGAAGACGTTCCAGGCATCCAGTTTGATCAGCAACCGCTCTTCGTTGCCCAGCCGACGCTGGCCATAGGCAGACAACAGCGCCCGAATCCAGTGTGGCTGCTGGTCCTGCATGGCAGGGTCGACGAAGTGGGCACGCAGCAGGTTGTCCAGCGGTGGAGGCTCGGAGAGCACGATATTTCGTTCCAGGCCTGCCAGCATCTGCGCCATCAGGGTCGAGCCGCAGCGCGACGCGTGATAGATGAAGGCACCCGGCGCAACGCCCGGACTGGCAACCTGCCAGTCGAGCAGTGCATCCATCGTCGTTTCACGACGGAAGGCCTGGTTGAAGGGCAAGCGCAGGGACAAATCGACATCATCGCGAAAAAAAGGCCGGGTCAGCCGCTGTTCGCCGAACCAGCACCAGTCCAGACGCCATTCTCCGTCGCGCCGCCAGGTCCGGATAGGCAGCCAGCCGTGCATGTCCCCCATGCTCATGCCTTCCATTGTTCGTTCCATGCCTGCTTGCCCTGGCGCATGGCGGAACGGACTTCCGCCTCGGAAAAGTGCAAGTCATGCGCGGCGCCCAGCGCTACCGATTCCCGCAGGAACTCGCGGATATCGGCCAGCGACTGCAACCGCTGCGCAAGCTTCAGGTCCCGCTCCACCAGCTCGCGGAAGCGTGCGAAGGCCTGCCCCGCCCTCCCCGGCTGCAGCGCGGGTGTGTCGGGCAGTCCCTGTTCGATGAGCCCAAGCAGCCAATCGTTGGGCTGGCAATCCAGCACCAGGTGAATGCGCTCGCCCGGCCCGGGGTTATCCACACGATGCGGGCGGGACAGATCGAGGAACCAGCATTCCCCCGGCTGCATGGGCGCTTGCAGGCCATCGACGAGGAACTCCACACCCGGTGGGCTCAGCAGCGGCACGTGCAGGCGCAGGTCACTGCCTGGCACGCCGAGGTCAGGGTCGCAATGTTCGTGGATGCGCGAGCCCGGCCCCAGGCGTAGCAGACGTGCACTGCGCACCGTGGCGTGGAAAGCATCCAGCAGATCGTTCCAGGCGGCCTCCCGTTGCCACCAGCCACTGCGAACCGGCGCGCCTTGTCCGGGAGCCAGCGGCAATGGCGCATCATCTGGAGCGATCAGCGCAACGCCGCTCCAGTCACCCTCGAAGTAGCCGGTGTTGAAGTGGCTCTGCCACGCCCCAGCCTCGATACGTGCCAGGGCTTCCAGCAGAGGTGCCATCTCGAACGTCAGAGGCAGGCGCGAGCAAATCGGCATTGGGGGGATTGGCATGGAACCGTCCTTGCTCCTTGGAAATCAGAAACCGCTTTCCCTCACCCCCAGCGCCGCCAGACGGCGCCAGGCGAAACCGAGGACCGACTGCCCTTCTCCGTCCAGCACCACCACACCGCGCAGCGGCTGGGCCGGGTGGATGGAATCGTCCAGCAAGCTCATGCGCACGCCGTATTGCGCCTGCACCGGTTCAGGACGGCGCTGCTCGTCGCGGCGTACGGCAATCGGCCCCTTGTGATCGGAACTCAGGGCTTCCAGTTCCAGATAGGCGACGCCAGTGGCGTCCACCTCGTCCAGCCGTACAGCTACCGCCGGACGTGCCGGGTCGTCGGCGATGAAGCGGCCTTCGGCACCCGGCTCGACACGCCACAGCTCTTCTTCAGCCAGGTAGCCGCGCAGGCGCAGGCCGGGTTCCACGACACGGGCCAGTGCATCGATCGGACTGAGCCAACGGCCGGGCGTGAGGTCCGGCACCAGGTCGCGCACTACGCCGGCTTGGGGCGCTCGCAACTGCAGACGTTCGCGCTGCGCGGCCAGCCCGCGGTACTCGGCCACTGCTTCGGCCAGGCGCTGCTCGAGGATGCCGGCGTCGGCGGCAGTTTCACTGCGTCCGGCCTGGCGGCGCAGCTGCAGTTGGAGAATTTCGATCTCGCGGCGAACGATCGACTGGCGGGAATCCAGGTCGGGAGACTCCAGTTCAAGCAGGAGGTCGCCCTGCTTCACTGCCTGCCCATCCTTTACGTGCAACTGTTTCAATCGCGCCGCCACAGGGGCGTGCAGGGCCGTTGCACGAGAGGCCTCCAGCAACGCCGGCACCTCCACCGAACTGCGCCAGGGAAGCGCCAGCAGGATCAGCACCAGCAGCAGGCCGGCGCCGGTCAGCAGGGCCTTGCGCGGCTCGGTCTGATCGCGCCGCTGCCACCACTCACCGAACTCGCGCCAGATCGGCAGGCCGATGAACCAGACCAGCTCCACCAGCATCAGGAAGATGCCCAGCACCTTGAAGAACAGGTGGTAGACCGCCAGGGCGATACCGAAGAACAGCACCGCGCGCCACAGCCAGGAGCCATAACCCCAGAAGATCAATCTCCGCGCCATCGCCGGCTGCCAAGGTTCCGGCATGGGCTCGCCATAGCCGAACAAGGTCTCGCGCAGGCGCCAGCGACACAGGGCGAAGGCGCGCGCCTGGAGGTTTTCCACGCCCCAGAGGTCGCTGAGGAGGAAATAGCCATCGAAGCGCATGAACGGGTTGAGGTTGATGATCACCGTGGTGATCCAGGTGGCGCTGGCCAGCATGAAGGCCGAGGTTCGCGCGGGGCCGTCCGGTAGCAGTGACCAGGCCAGCAGCGCGAGCACCGCCAACACAAGCTCGGCGAGCACGCCGCCGGCGCCGATCAGTAACCGCGAGCGGCGGTCGTTGACCCGCCAGGCATCGCTGACGTCGGTGTAGAACATCGGCAGCAGCACCATGAACGCCAGGCCCATGCTCTGTACTCGGCAGCCGGCGCGCTTGGCCATGAAGGCGTGGCCGAACTCGTGACAGAGCTTGGCGAAGGTCAGGGCAACGCCGAAGGCCAGTGCGCCACCCAGACTGAACAGGTGCGGGAAGGTCGCGATGAAGCGTTGCCAGTCCCGCGCCACCAGGAACAGGCCGAGGGCGAACACCAGCGGCAACCCCCAGCGCAACAGCCAATGGCCGTTTCGCTCCAGCACAGGCCAGGCGCGGTTGAGGAAGGCGTCGGGCCGCCACAACGGAATTCGGAAAAACAGGTACTGGTGCAACACGCGGTTCCACAGGCTCTGCTTCGCGGCGCCGGCTTTAACGCCATAGCTCGAGCGCTGCTCCTCATCCAGGGCCGCGATCAGGTCGTGGCCACGCAGGAAGCGCAGCAACTCATCCAGTTCCAGCTCGCCAAGTGGCAGACCGGGTTCGGCGTTGGCGGCGTCCAGCACCCGTCGCGGCTCGCCCAGGGCCCAGTGGCGCAACAGGCGCACGGCGGCGGCGCCGAGCTTGAAATAGCGACCGCGCAGGGGGTCGGCCAAGGTCCATTGCGGCGCACCATCCAGGCCGGGGGCGGCCGGCGACAACTGCAGGTCGGAGCGCAGGGCGGGCAGCATCAGAAGCCCAGGCTCTGGCGAGCCGCGGCGAGCGGCCGGCGCAACAGGTAATAGGCCAGTGGCGCGCGGTCGCCGAAGAGCTTGGCGGTGCCACGCAGGCCGATACGGGGCGGGGCATCACTGAAGGCGGCATCGAGTCGATAAGCCAGTTGCCCGGCGGCCGTGCTCTGGGCTTCGTATGCCGCACGCTCGAGGCGCGCGGCATGACGGTTGAGCGGATCGCTATCGAGGAACAGCGCCACTTCGGCGCCGGGTTGCAGGGCGATGGCATCGCCCACCGGCAGCTCGATGCGCAGTTCGGCCTGGGCCGGATCGGCAATCTGCATCAGGCGTTCGCCGGTCTGCACCGGTTTGCCGGTGAGGCGCTCGGCGTCGGCGAATACCGCAATGCCGGCACGTTCGGCGCGCACTTCGCTACGCGCCAGCAGCTGGCGGGCATAGTCGCGTTCAGCGCGCTTCTGCTCCACCCGTGCCGCGAGCAGGTCGATTCGCGCACTGGATTCGGCATCGGCGAAGGCGCGTTGGGTATTGGCCTTGAGCTCGGCCTCGGCGACGCCCAGGGCGCGCTCGGCAACGTCTGCCTGAGCCTTCAGGCTGGTGGCATCGAAGCGCACCAGCAAGTCGCCGGCAGCCACGTTCTGGTTGGGCTTGACCAGGAATTCGGCGATCACCCCGTCCAGGGGCGCCGCAACCACTCGTCCCCCCTGGGGCACCACTTCGGCGGGCGCCAGCACCGATTGGCGCACCGGCACCAGAAGCAGCAGGCAGAGTCCGCCGGCAATGGCCAGCAGCTTCTTCTTGGGCCAGCGCAGGCGCCAGGGCTTGCGCGGTTGCAGGGCCAGCCAGGCATGGGCGTAGGTGTCGCCGAGTTGGGTCAGGAGGGCCAGCTCGGCGTCGTTGAAGGGGTGCTCGCGGGCCAGCCAGAGCCCACCGAAGACGTCGCCATGACGATCTTTCAGCGGAGCCCAGCAGGCGTGGGCGGCGGACAGCGCCTGCCAGTCGGCGCGGGACTGTTCGTCGAGGGATTCGGCCTCGATGGCGGCAGTTGCGCTTAACCGATCCTGGCCAAGCAACTGTGCGGCGGCTCGTTCGACAAAGGCCACGAAGGGCGCGTTGGGCTCCACCAGGCTGATGCCGGTCAGCGCCCGCACCTTGCCGGCAATCAGCAAGGCCGCATGACGGAAGCCGAACAGCGCCTGGCCGTCGTTGACCATGGCGAAGGCCAGTTGCTCGGTAGTGGCCTTCTGATGGGCCTGTTGCTGCAGGCCGAGAAAGAGCGCGAAAACGCGCTCGACCGCACCCGGCGCAGCTGCGTTCATGGCTTCTCCGGGAAGCGCGCGGTGCCGCTCATGCCAGCCAGCAGGCCCGGTGCGTCGGCGGGCAGGCCACCGATCAGGAGGAGGGTCTGGCTGCCTTCGTCGATGCGCGCGCCAAGGCGCTTGACCACGGCGTGCAGCGGCTCGCCGGTTTCATCGGGTACGAATTCGAAAGCCTGGTCGGGCTTGAGCTTGCTCAACCAGCGCGAGGGCACCAGCAGATGGATCTCCAGGGTGCGGTTGTCCACCACGTCCAGCAGCGGCGCACCGCTGGCGACACTTTCATGGGGTTGGACCTTGCGCGCCACCACCTGGCCGTCGAAGGGCGCCTTGACCTGGCAGCGTTGCACCTGCACCTGGTAGACCTGCGCCTCCGCCTGGGACTGGGCCTGGCGTGCCTCCGCCAGGGCCACTTCAAAACGGCCCACCGAGTTGAGGGCGGCCAGCTGCTGCTTGTTCTTCAGTTCCTCGCGGGCGGCGCGCACGGCGGAATTGGCGGCGTTGAGCTGAGCCTGATAGGCGCTGCAGTCGAAGCGCACCAGCACCTCGCCCTTCTTGAACGCCTGGCCTTCGGCGTAGGGCATTTCGACGATGCGCCCGGCCAGTTCGCTGGCCAGCACCGCCTGGTTGCGGGCCCGCAGAACGCCACGGGCTTCACTGCCCGAAGCGCTCGCTGCAGCGGGAACGTCGAGCAAGGGATCCTGCGCGGGCGGCTCTTCCGCCCCTGCGGTAGCAATCAGCCCAACCAAGCCCAACAACGTCCACAGCGTGCGTTTCATCAAGGCCATTCCCTGGAAAGAAGTGGGCAAGAGTCTATGAGAGCTGTCGGACAATAGGAATCTGGCCGGAGGAATTATCTCGCCATCAGGAAGAACTTTGCCGCCGAGTGGAGGGTCGAAATGCACCTTTCTGCTGCAGGAGATTCCGTGTCAATCAGCCGTGACTGTTGGCAACCCATCAAAGCAACGGCGAGTTCATTCGCAAATAGAACTGGTCTCGAGCCAGCCTGACACAGCCCTCACCCCAACCCTCTCCCAGAGGGAGAGGGAGCAGCCTGTGCCAATCGGACAGCTTCTGCTTTTCCTGTGGGGGCGATTTCAATCGCGAAGCAGGACGCAGTCCTGCCCTTCATTCGCCAGCAAGCTGGCTCCTACAGGCTCAGAGCATTTCCAGCGGACGCTTGCGCCGTGGCGGCGGGAAGCTGTGGTCGATCAGGGCGAGATCATCGTCGCTGAGCCGGAGCTTATGGGCTTCGGCGTTCTGCTTCAGGTGCAGCGGGTCGACGGCCTTGGGAATGGCAATCACGCCGTCCTGGCGCAAGGCCCAGGCGAGGGCCACCTGGGCGGTGCTGGCCTGGTGGCGACGCGCGACCTCCTGCATCGCCGCATTGCGCAGCAGCTTGCCGCCCTGCCCTACCGGGCAGTAGGCCATGAGCGGCATGCCCTGTTGTTGCTGGTAGGGCAGCAGGTCGAACTCGATTCCGCGCGCCTCGGGGTTGTACAGCACCTGATTGGCGGCGCAACCGGCGGGTAGCTCGTTGAGGTCGTCAAGGTCGAGGTTGGAAACGCCCCAGCGCGCGATCTTGCCCTGTTCGCGCAGGCGCTCGAAGGCTTCCACGGTTTCCTCCAGCGGGTGCTCGCCACGCCAGTGCAGCAGGTAAAGGTCGAGATGGTCGGTGCCCAGGCGCTTGAGGCTTTGCTCGCACGCCAGGGCGGTACCACGGCGGCTGGCGTTCCACGGGTAGACCTTGCTGACCAGGAAGACCTGATCGCGCAGGCCGTCGATGGCTTCGCCTACCACTTCCTCGGCACCGCCTTCGGCGTACATCTCGGCGGTATCGATCAGGCGAAGACCCAGCTCCAGCCCCTGGCGCAGCGCCGCGACTTCGCGCTTGCGCTCACTGCGGTTCTCGCCCATGTGCCAGGTGCCCTGGCCGATGGCGGGCACCCGGGTGCCGTCTGGGAAGGTGATGCTTTGCATGGCGTATTCCTCGGAAATTCCGTTCAGTCGGGATTGCCGGCAGCTGGGGCGCGATCTTCCGGCAATGGGCCGAGCGGCTCAAGCCCAGGGATCGTACGAACCAATGCTCCACAGGTGGCCTTCCGGGTCGCGGCAGGTAAAGCTTCGTCCGCCGTAATCCTCGTCCTTCAGCGGCAGCACGATGGTGGCGCCGGCGGCCACGGCGCGGGCGTGCACACCATCGACGTCGGCCACCACCAGATAGATGCTCTGGGTGCCAAGCCCGCCGGTTTCATCGGGCTGACGCATGAGGCGGCCGTAATCGGTGTCGCGCACGGAGCCGAGCATGATCATGCCGTCGCCAAGGCTTAGCTGGGCATGGGAGATGCTGCCGTCCTGCTCGGGCACCACCAGATGCTCGACGAAGCCGAAGGTGTGGCAGAGCCAGCCGATGGCGGCGGGCGCGTCGCGGTAACGCAGGCAGGGAATGGCAGCTGAACCGGCCATGGCGATGATCTCCAGAAAAAGTGGATGGATTCAGCCTAGTCGCTTCCGGCAATCCGCTGTCGCCAAAAAGCATCGGGCCCGCACATGGCGGGCCCGATGGTGGAGCGACGAAAATCAGGCAGCGGCGCCGATCGGCTCTTCCGACTTGGCGGGAGCCAGGTTGAGCGCCTTGTACAGCACCACCAGCAGCACCAGGAAGGCCGGCCCCACGTAAAGCGCGACGCGGGTATCGGGGAAGTAGGCCATCAGGCCGACCACCAGCACCAGGAAGGCCATGGCCAGGTAGGAGCTGAGCGGGAACAGCCACATGCGGTACTGCAGCTTGCCCTGCTCGGCGGGGGTGAGGCTGCGGCGGAACTTCAGCTGCGCCAGCAGGATCATCGCCCAGGTCCAGATGGCTCCGAAGGTGGCGATGGAGGTCACCCAGACGAACACTTTCTCCGGCACCAGGTAGTTGGCCAGCACACCCAGCAGCAGTGCAGCGCCGGACACCAGCAGCGCGCGACGCGGCACACCGTTGGAGGTGACGGCGAAGGCGCGCGGCGCCTGGCCTTGCTGGGCCAGGCTGTAGAGCATGCGGCCGGTGCTGAAGATGCCACCGTTGCAGGACGACAGCGCAGCGGTGATCACCACGAAGTTGATGATGCCGGCAGCGGTCTTGATGCCCAGGCTCTCGAAGGTCATCACGAAGGGGCTGCCCTGGGTGCCGATCTCATTCCACGGATAGATGGAGAGGATCACGAACAGCGCCCCGACATAGAACAGCAGGATGCGCCAGAACACCGAGCCGATGGCCTGGGGAATGGTCTTCTGCGGGTTCTTCGCTTCACCGGCGGTGAGTCCGATCATTTCCACGCCGAGGTAGGCGAACATCACCATCTGCAGCGACATCAGCACGCCCTGCACGCCGTTGGGCATGAAGCCGCCGTGTTCCCAGAGGTTGGAGATACCGGTGGCGATGCCCTCGTTGCCGAGGCCGAAGACAATCATCCCGGTGCCGGCGACCACCATGGCGACGATGGTGACGATCTTGATCAGGGCGAACCAGAACTCGAACTCACCGAAAGCGCGCACGGCGATCAGGTTGATGCCGCCCATACTGATCAATGCCGCCAGGGCCCATATCCAGCGCGGCACCTCGGGGAACCAGACGCCCATATAAATAGCCACGGCGGTGATTTCCGCCACGCAGGTCACCAGCCAGAGGAACCAGTAGTTCCAACCGGTCAGGAAACCGGCCAGCGGGCCGAGGTAATCCTGGGCATAGCGACTGAAGGAGCCCGCCACGGGGTTATGCACAGCCATCTCGCCGAGGGCGCGCATGATCACCAGGATGGCGAGCCCGCCAATGATGTAGGACAGCATGATGGCCGGACCGGCCATCTGGATCGCCTTGGCCGAACCCAGGAACAGGCCGACGCCAATGCAGGCGCCCAAAGCCATCAGGCGGATATGACGCTCACCGAGGTCTCGGTGCAGCGATTCATGTTGTGGCTGATGATCAGCTACGGACATGGGGTGGTACCTCATCTTGTAGTTGTCGAGGAGTCAGCCGCGTAGCCGAGAAGCCGGGTCGTGGTAACGACCCTTGGCCGCCTGGAAGTGCCGTCCTTGTGGGGCGGAACGGTCCGGCGGGCGCAGACGCGTCCGAGATCGGCGGCGAGTCTTGCACAAAGACGAGGCAACGTCATGCCTACTTTTGGTGCGCTGAAGTACCGTTAGAACGGGTGGGGGACGCTCTCTTTCGCGACCCGCCCCATGGGTTTCGCAAGCTCAACCCTTCCTACTTTTTCGACTTTTCATATTCGTAGGACGGGTTGAGGAACGATCCCCATCGCGAGGGACCGCAAAACCCCGTCAGTGGCCAAGTGCCGGCTTCGCTGCGACTTTCTCGCGCTGGACGTGTCCAACTTGAAACGTTGGCGCGCCAGCTGTTGTCGAGTTGCATCCGATTGTCGCCTGTCATTGATTCGCTCCCGTTTTTGCCGCAACTCCACCATGCAGCCAGCCGACGACCTACTAACATTGCAATCAAGAGCGGTGACAGGCCAGGCCGGTGGACTATGGGCGCAATATGGCAATCCGACGAAACCAGGAACGAGGTACCCCCAGGTAGTCTCAATGACTCCGGCATTCCGCCGGAAAAGCCGCCACGCCGCAGGCACCGTCTCCTGTTCTGGAGCATTTTCCTGGTGACCAGCGGTATCGTCGCTGCTGCCGCCACTCATGAAATGCAGACGTCGCGCTTTCAGGCGCGAGAACTCAGCCGCTACGCCGCGACGCTGAGCTACAAGCTGGAAGATGGCCCGAGCAAGGCAATCCGCTATCCCGGCGACGGCCCCTTCGACCGCCGCCTGGGCTATGCCTCCCTGCCGGAGATGCTCGAACGCCTGGAAAAACGTGGCTATGCGATTGAGCAGCAGACGCGCTTCTCGCCGGCATTGATCAACTACGCCGACCGTGGGCTGTTCCCGCCCTACCGGGAAAAGAGCCAGGCCGGCATCAGCATCTGCGACTGCCGTGGCCTGCCCTTCTATCAGTTCAGTTATCCACAACAGCGCTACCCGGATTTCGCCAGCATCCCCCCGCTTCTGGTCAGCAGCCTGCTGTTCATCGAAAACCGCAAATTGCTGGATCAGGAGACGCCGTTGGCCAACCCGGCGGTGGACTGGCCGCGCTTCTCCAAGGCGGCACTGACCCAGGTGGGCAAGGCCATCGACCTGGACGGCCAGTCGGCGGGCGGCAGTACGCTGGCCACCCAACTGGAGAAATACCGTCATTCGCCGTACGGCCGCACCGCCTCGGCCTCGGAAAAGATTCGCCAGATGGTCTCCGCCAGCGTGCGCGCGTACCAGGGCGGCCCGGAAACCCTTGCCGCCCGCGAACGCATCGTCATGGACTATCTCAACAGCGTGCCGCTCTCGGCCGCGCCGGGGCACGGTGAGGTACACGGCGTCGCCGATGGGCTGCGCGTCTGGTACGGCGCCGACTTCAATCGGGTCAACCAGATACTGGGGAACAAGGACAGCGACCTGGCCGAACGCGGCCTGGCCATGCGCCAGGTGCTCTCGCTGTTCATCGCCCAGCGCCGTCCTTCCTATTACCTCTCCAGCGCCCATGAAGAGCTGAACACCCTGACCGACAGCCATATCCGCGTGCTGGCTGGCGCAGGGATCATCGACACGCCACTACGCGATGCCGCCCTGTCGGCCAGGCTGCGCTTCCGCAACTGGGTGGAGGAACCGGCGCTCCAGGCCGTGGAAGCGAACAAGGGCATCAGCGTCACCCGCAGCCGCCTCTCGAGCATGCTCAAGATGCCGCTCTACGACCTCGACCGCCTCGACCTCACCGCCAACAGCACCTTGCAGAGCGAATTGCAGAACGCCGTGACCGACTACCTGCGCCATTTGGCCGACCCGGCCTTCGCCGAGCAGGTCGGACTGTACGGCGAACGCCTGCTGTCCCCGGAGAAAACCCGCGAAGTACGCTACAGCTTCACCCTCTTCGAGCGCACCCCCTCGGGCAACCGCGTGCGCGTGCAGACCGACAACACCGACCAGCCCTTCGACATCAACGAAGGCAGCAAGCTGGAACTGGGCTCCACCGCCAAGCTGCGGGTGCTCGCCACCTACCTGGAAAACATCGCCACCCTGCACCAGCGCTACGCCGGCCTGCCAGTGGCGGAGCTGCGCAAGGTTCCGGTCGACCCGCTGGACTTCATCACCAAGTGGGCCATCGACTACCTGATCATCACCAAGGACCGCAACCTCGACGCCATGCTCCAGGCGGCCCTCGACCGCAAGTATTCCGCCAGCCCCTATGAAGCCTTCTTCACCGGCGGCGGGCTGCACACCTTCAACAACTTCCGCAAGGAAGACAACGATCGTCGTCCCACCCTGCGCGACGCCCTGCGCGAATCCATCAACCTGCCGTTCGTGCGTCTGATGCGCGACATCGTGCGGCACGATATGTACCGCCCCGACGGCGGCAAGATGCAGCTCCTGTCCGACGACAAGGACCCGCGCCGCCAGGGCTACCTGGACCTGTTCGTGTCCCGTGAGAGCCAGACCTATCTGCGCCGTTTCTGGAACAAGTACCAGGGCAAGGATGCGGAGCAACGCATGTCGACCTTCCTCGACGGCCTCAACCCCTGGGGCGCGCGGATGGCCGCCATTCACCGCTACCTGCAACCCCAGGCCGACCTCGCCACCTTCGCCGCGTTCATGCGCGAGCGGGTGCCCAAGGCCAACCCGGCGCTGACCGACAAGCGCGTGGAAGACCTCTACAAACGCTACGGTCCCGGCGCCTTCGACCTCAACGACCAGGGCTACGTGGCCCGCGTGCACCCACTGGAGCTCTGGCTGCTCGGCTACCTGCAGGCGCACCCGCAGGCAACCTATCGGGAGGCCGTGGAGGCCAGTGGCGACGAACGTCGCGAAGTCTACGGCTGGCTGTTCAAATCCAAGCGCAAATACGCTCGCGACAAGCGCATCCGCATCATGCTGGAGGTGGAAGCCTTCCTCGACATCCACGAACACTGGAAGTCCCTGGGCTACCCCTTCGATCACCTGGTCCCTTCGCTCGCCACCGCGCTGGGCAGCTCCGGCGACCGCCCGGCCGCCCTCGCCGAACTCATGGGCATCATCCTCAACGACGGTGTGCGCCAATCCACCCTGCGCATCGAGCAGCTGCACTTCGCCGCCGACACCCCTTACGAAACCCTGGTGGGCCAGCAGACCAGCGAGGGCAAACGGGTGATGACCTCGGAAGTCGCCGCGACCCTGCGCGATGCGCTTTCCAAAGTGGTGGAAGGCGGCACCGCCCGACGCTTGCAAGGCAGCTTCACATTGCCGGACGGCCAGCCGCTGGTCATGGGCGGCAAGACCGGCACCGGCGACAACCGCATCCAGACCGTGACGCGCTGGGGCACGGTGAAGAGTTCCAAGGCGATGAACCGCACCGCGACCTTCGTCTTCTATCTGGGCCCGCGCCACTTCGGCACCCTCACCGCCTTCGTCGAAGGCAGCCAGGCCGACAAGTTCAGCTTCACCTCCGCCCTGCCCGTGCAGGTCCTCAAGGGCATGGCGCCGATACTGCAGCCCTATCTCGCCCCCGGCCTGAACACCCAGTGCCAGGACCTGGCGCCGGCCGTGCAGGTGAGCAGGCGGTAGCTACCAAACGGGACGCAGTCCCGTCGTAGGTTGGCGCCAAGCGCAGCGCGGCCCAACGTAGGTGCTCAATGAAACCCCGATGCGTTGGGCTTCGCTTCGCTCTGACGGAGCGCCGCCCGCACCAACCTACCGGAGCCCGGCCACTCCCGCGACGATCAGCACCACCGACACCAGCTTCGTCGGCGTCAACGCTTCTCCCAGCAAGAGGAATCCCAGCAGCACCGTGCCCAGGGTGCCGATGGCCGTCCAGATGGGATAGGCGATGCTCACCGGCAGCACGCGCATGGCCAGGGTCAGGAACCAGATCCCGGCCACCGCGGCCACCACCACCAACACGCTGGGCCAGGGCCGGGTGAAACCTTCGGCGTACTTCATGCCCATGGCGAAGAGCACTTCGAAGAACGCCGCTACCAGCAGGAATATCCAGGCCATGGCCGCCTCCTCAGAAGGTTTCCGCGAGGTCTGCCAGGGTCCGCTCGGCGCGTTGGTAGGACTGCTCGAACGCCTCGCCACCGAACTCGTCGTTCTCCACCGCCACCACCGTGACGTCGGTGATGCCGATGTAACCCAGCACCGTGCGCAGGTAGGCGTCGGCATGGTTCATGTGGGCGTTGGCGCCACCGGGACCATAGCCGTGGTCGCCTCGGGTGGTGATGATCAGCGCCTTGCGTCCCAGCACCAGCGGGGTATAGGGATTGCCCGGCTTGTCCGGGTCGAAGTCGAAGGTACGGCGAATCCGCACGATCTGGTCGACCCAGGCCTTGACCCCGCTGGGCACGCCGAAGTTGTACATGGGCGCGGATATCACCAGGCGGTCCGCCGAGAACAGCTCGTCCACCAGCAGGTCGCTCACCGCCAGGTCCGCCTTCATCACCTCGGTGCGCGCCTCGGGCTCCGGATGGAAGGCGGCGGCGATCCAGCCTTCGGTAACGGCGGGAATGGCCACCCGCCCCACTTCGCGGCGCAGCACCTGGGCGTGTTCCTGCCGCGCCTGCCAGGCCTTGAGGAAGGACTCCTGCAAACGACGGGAATGGGAACGCTCGCCACGCGGGCTACCTTGCACGGAAAGAATGCTACTCATCTCAATCTCCTTGATGGCTGTGCTTCCAGAAGCACATGAATTGGCGGAAACTCAGGCGCCAAGCTAGTTATGCCAGCCATTTCGGACAAATGAGGATTAGTTCATTTGGATGAATTGGATTCACCCATGGAGCTTTTCATGTTTTCCAGCCTGCCCCTGACTGCCTTGCGCACCTTCGAATCCGCCGCGCGCCTTTCCAGCTTCAAGGCCGCCGCCGAAGAGCTCGCGGTGACGCCCACGGCCGTGTCGCACCAGATCCGCGGCCTGGAGAGCTGGCTTGGAGTGCCACTGTTCGACCGTCTACCCCGCAGCGTGCGCCTGACGGCTTGCGGCCAGCGTCTGTTCGGCAGCCTCCATGGCGCCCTGCTGGAGGTCACCCAGACCCTCGACCAGCTACGCCCGCAACGCAGCAGCGGCAATCTGACCCTGTCCACCACGCCGGCCTTCGCCGCGCTCTGGCTGATCCCCCGGCTCGGCCGGTTCTACGCCGAGCACCCGGAAGTAAGCGTGCGCCTGGATACCAGCAACAGCCTGATCGACCTGCACCAGGACGCCAGTGTCGACTTCGTGATCCGCTACGGCATGGGCGATTACCCCAACCTGCACAGCCAGTGCCTGCTGGACGAATGCTTCGGCGTCTATGGATCGCCCGCTCTGGTGGCCGGACTCGGCAACGAAGTGCCGACGCTGATCACGGTGCGCTGGCGCAACGCCCTGCTCTACGAGCTGGGCTGGAAGGCATGGTGCCAGGCGGCTGGAGCGGAACACCTGCTGGCTAGCGCACCGCAGCGGGAATACGACGAAGAACACTACGCCCTGCAGGCTGCCATCGCAGGCCAGGGTCTGGTGCTGGCCAGCTCGATTCTGGTTTCGGAAAGCCTGGCCAGCGGCCTGCTGGTGCCCTTCCGGCCGGAAGTCAGCGTGGCCGGCGCGGGCTACTCGACCCTGTGCGTGCCGGGCCGCGAACGGCACCCGCCGGTGAAGGCCTTCTTCGACTGGTTGAGTCGGGAGGTGGGGTAGTAGCCAGTAATTCGTCACCCCTTTTTGTAGGAGCGAATTCATTCGCGAAGGAGCGCGAAGCGTTCCCATCGGTTTCATTGCCGGAGTCCAGCAATCGCGAATGAATTCGCTCCCACAAGGAAAAATTCGAAGCCCATTCGAACAAAATAACGAACACAAACACCGCCGCGACAAGCCGTCACAGCCGTTAAATTGCCTTTCACCCTCAACATCGCTAATATTGTGTTCATTATGTTGAACACCCTGCTTCACCCCTTCCACTTCGCCCGCCTCGCTTCCCGCGAGCGCCACTGGACCGGCGACCTGTAGCCCCCTCCCCTCTCCTCATTACCGTGGAAGCGTCGGGCGCACCCCGATATTCCAGGGTCAGGATTTCCTGCAAACACGTCGTTCGCCTCCGGGCGGAGGGCTCTGCATGCCCATGGGAGGGCACCATGCGTTCCTGGTTCTATCTTTTGGCCGCGATTCTTTTTGAAGTCGTCGGCACCACTTCGATGAAGTTCGCCGCCGAGCACGCCCCCGTGTTCGGCTACCTGCTGATGTACGGCCTGATCGGCCTGTCGTATTTCTTCCTGTCGCTGGCAATCAAGCGGGTGCCGGTCGGCGTGGCGTACGCCCTCTGGGAAGGTATTGGCATCGTGCTGATCACTCTCGTCAGTGTGACCTGGCTGGGCGAGAGCATCGGCCTGTACAAAGCACTCGGCCTGACGGTGATGATCGCCGGCATCCTGCTGATCAAATCCGGTACCCGTGCCGCACCCTCGGCTCGCGGCCAGGAGGTGCTGGCATGAACGGCGTGACCTGGATTCACTTCGCCTGGCTCGGCGCCGCCATCGCCCTGGAGGTGCTGGCCAACGTGTTGCTGAAGTATTCCGACGGCTTCCGCCGTCGTTTGCTGGGGGGTGCGGCGATTCTCTGCATCCTGATGGCCTTCACCGCACTGGCGCAGGCCGTACGTGGTATCGACCTGTCACTGGCCTATGCCATCTGGGGCGGTTTCGGCATCCTCGCCACCGTCGCGGTGGGCTGGACGCTGTTCGGCCAGCGCCTGGCGGGCCGTGGTTGGCTCGGATTGGGATTGCTGCTGGTGGGGATGGGGTTGTTGAAGCTGGCGTGAAGGTCGGGATGTAGGGTGGACCTCTCGGCGATACGTGGCCACGCTCGTTGGGTTTCGTTCCTCTACCCAACCTACGTCATTGTCCGGCCACTTCGTCCGCCAAAAATTACGGGCAAAAAAAGGGGCGACCATCTGGTCGCCCGCCCAATCATTCCGGGAGAGGAATGTCAGAAACGCTTGTGTCCGCATCACGCAAGATTCAGACAGGACCCTTTTTACGCTCCGATACCTCACCGGACCATTGAACGATGGTCTAACTCTCGTCCTTGCCCAATCCGTGCAACTTCAGTTTGTTGGCGATGGTGGTGTGGGAAACCCCGAGCCGCTTGCCCAGTTGGCGGCTGCTCGGATGCTCGGCGTAGAGCCGCTCCAGCACCGCCTTTTCGAAGCGGCCGATGATCACGTCCAGCCCGCCGTCCAGTGAGAAGTCGCCCAAGGGCTGCGGCGCGCCGTAGTCCGGCAGGCGGATATGTTCGGGACGGACGGTACCGCCGTCGCACAGCGAAACCGCCTGGAACAGCACGTTCTCCAGTTGCCGCACATTACCCGGCCAGTGGTAGTGGCCAAGCTTATCCAGCACCTGCGGCGCCAGTTTCGGCAGGCTGCAGCCGATCTGCCGGCTGGCCGAATCGAGGAAATGCTCCACCAGCGGCGGCAGGCCGTCCAGGCACTCGCGCAATGGCGGGATGTGCAGCGACAGGACGTTGAGTCGGTGGTAGAGGTCCTGGCGGAATTCGCCCTTGGCGCAGAGTTCGGACAGGTCCACCTGGGTGGCGCAGATCACCCGTACGTCGAGGTAAACCTCTTCATCGCTGCCCACCCGGCGGAAGCAGCCGTCCTGCAGGAAGCGCAGCAGTTTGGCCTGCAGGCGAGGACTCATCTCGCCAACGCCATCGAGGAACAGCGTGCCGCCAGCAGTGAGTTCCAGCAGGCCCAGCTTACCCTCAGGGCGGGCACCCTCGAAGGCGCCGGGGCCGTAGCCGAAGAGTTCGGTCTCGGCCATGGATTCGGGCAGGCCGGCACAGTTCAGCGCCATGAACGGCGACTGCCCGCGTGGGCTGGCCAGGTGGCAGGCGCGGGCCAGCAGCTCCTTACCGGTTCCGGTTTCGCCCTCGATCAGCAGCGGCGCGTCCAGCGGCGCCATGCGCCGGGCTTCACGGACCACCGCGGCCATCACCCTGGAACTCTGGAAGATGCTGTCGAAGCCTCGCAGCTCATGCTTGCGCACGTTGTAGATGCGCTCGCCAACCCGGTCAGCGCGATGCAATGTCAGCACCGCGCCAGCCAGGGCTTCGCTTTCATCGTGCTCGGACTGCAACGGCGCGATATCGGCGAGGAAGGTGTCGCCCTTGACCTTGATGCGCAGCCCATTGATCCGGGCCTTGTTGGCGCGCACCAGCTCCGGCAGGTCGAAGTCCTCGACATAACGCGACAGCGGGATTCCCGGCACCTCGTCCACACGCACGCCAAGCAGTTGGGCCGCCGCGCGGTTGGCTGCGACTATGGAGCCGCCCATATCGATGGACAGCACCGGGAAATCCAGCGCGCCCAGCAACGCGTTCAGCTCCAGATGGCGGCGCTCGCTGGGCATCAGTCCCACGCGCTTGACGCCGAACACGCCCGGAATGGCTTCGAGCTTCGGCCGCAGCGACTGCAGCTGCAGGTTGATCATGTTCGGACAGAGCAGGTAGATGGCGTTGCCCTGGTCGCCGCCGACTTCACCGCGATTGACGTTGATGCCGTAATCGACGAGCAGGTTGAGGATGTCGCGGAGGATTCCCACGCGGTTCTGGCAATGGACTTTGATACGCATCAGGCACCCCTGGGTCGGGTTTTTCCGTGGGTGATCGACGAAAGAATCCGTTCTCGACCCAACTTTTCCGTCAAGAATATGTGACATATCGCCGCTCCGACAAGGCGATATCTGGCCTCCCCGCCGCCACTGTAAATATTTCCTTACGCTTTGACCGCCCTGCCTGGACTTATGCAAGCCTTGCCCCTGCTGCGTTGTGGCCCGGTCTGCGCTATCGATATGGCAACACAACAACGAAGCCCCATCCCCCAGGAGGCCGAATGAAAACGACGCAGTACGTGGCCCGCGAACCTGATGCCAACGGTTTCATCCATTACTCGGAAGCCGAGCATCAGGTGTGGAACACCCTGATCACCCGCCAGTTGAAAGTGATCGAAGGCCGCGCATGTCAGGAATATTTCGACGGCGTCGAGCAGCTCGGCCTGCCCCATGACCGCATCCCGCAACTGGGCGAAATCAACAAGGTGCTCCAGGCGACCACCGGTTGGAGCGTTGCCCGCGTTCCGGCGCTGATCCCCTTCCAGACCTTCTTCGAACTGCTGGCCAGCCAGCAATTCCCGGTGGCCACCTTCATCCGCACGCCGGAGGAGCTGGACTACCTGCAAGAGCCGGACATCTTCCACGAGATCTTTGGCCACTGCCCGCTGCTGACCAACCCCTGGTTCGCCGAATTCACCCACACCTACGGCAAGCTCGGCCTGAAGGCCACCAAAGAGGAACGTGTCTACCTCGCGCGCCTGTACTGGATGACCATCGAGTTCGGCCTGATGGAAACCTCGCAGGGCCGGCGTATCTATGGCGGTGGCATCCTCTCCTCGCCGAAGGAGACCGTCTACGCTCTGTCGGGTGAACCCGAGCATCAGGCCTTCGACCCGCTGGAATGCATGCGCACTCCCTACCGCATCGACATCCTGCAACCGCTGTATTTCGTGCTGCCGGACCTCAAGCGCCTGTTCGACCTCGCCCATGAAGACATCATGGCGCTGGTGCACAAGGCCATGGGCATGGGCCTGCACGCGCCCAAGTTCCCGCCGAAGCCGAAGGCTGCCTGACGCTTTTCGTAGGTTGGCGCAGAGCGCAGCGAAGCCCAACATTGCCGGCTTGCTGGCCCCGCTCGTTGGGCCTCGCAGGCTCGGCGCCAACCTACAGAACCCCTTAATTGGAGAACCCTAATGACCGCCCTGTCCCAAGCCCATTGCGAAGCCTGCCGCGCCGACGCCCCGCTGGTATCCGATGAAGAACTGGCCGTGCTGATCAAGCAGATCCCCGACTGGAACATCGAAGTGCGTGACGGTGTCATGCAGCTGGAGAAGGAATTCCGCTTCAAGAACTTCCGCTACGCCCTGGCCTTCACCAATGCCGTTGGCGCCATTGCCGAGGAAGAAGGTCATCACCCGGGTCTGCTGACCGAGTGGGGCAAGGTCACCGTGACCTGGTGGAGCCATGAGGCCAAGGGCCTGCATCGCAACGACTTCATCATGTCCGCTCGTACCGACCAGGTCGCGGAGACCGCCGAGGGCCGTAAATGAGCCATTTCGCCAAGGTAGGCCGGGTGCCCGGCGATCCCATCCTCGGTTTGATGGACGCCTACCGCCTGGACCCCAACCCGGCCAAGATCGACCTTGGCGTGGGCGTCTACAAGGACGCCCGGGGCCTGACGCCCATTCCCCATGCGGTGAAGCTCGCCGAGCAGCGCCTGGTGGACACCGAAACCACCAAGACCTACATCGGCGGCCACGGTGACGCGGCCTTCGGCCGACTGCTGCTGGACCTGGTGCTGGGTACCGGCAACTCGCTCGAGGCTGCAGGCCGCGCCGGTGCTACCCAGACTCCGGGCGGCACCGGCGCACTGCGTCTGGCGGCGGAGTTCATCGCCAGTAACCTGCCTGGCCGTGGCGTGTGGCTGAGCGATCCGACCTGGCCGATCCACGAAACCATCTTTGCCGGCGCCGGCATCGCGGTCCGTCACTACCCCTACGTGGATGCGGCCAACCGCCTGGACGTGAGCGCCATGATCAAAGCCCTGGAGCAGGTGCCCAACGGTGACGTGGTGCTGCTGCATGCGTGCTGCCACAACCCCACCGGCTTCGACCTTTCCCAGGACGACTGGCGCAAGGTGCTGGAGGTAGTCAAGGCGCGCGAACTGCTGCCACTGATCGATTTCGCCTACCAGGGCTTCGGTGATGGCCTGGAAGAAGACGCCTGGGCCGTGCGCCTGTTCGCCGATGCGCTGCCGGAAGTACTGGTCACCAGCTCGTGCTCGAAGAACTTCGGTCTCTACCGAGAGCGGACCGGCGCGCTGATCGTCTGCACCGCCGACACCGAGAAGCTGGCCGACGTTCGCAGCCAACTGGCCTTCCTCGCCCGCAACCTCTGGTCTACCCCGCCCGCCCATGGCGCCGCGGTGGTCGCCACCATCCTCGGTGACGCCACGCTCAAGACCGAGTGGATGACGGAACTGGAAGTCATGCGTTCACGCGTCGCAGAACTGCGTGCCGGCCTGGTGGAAGCCCTGCAGCCCTATGGCCTGGCGGATCGCTTCGCCCACATCGGCGCGCAACGCGGCATGTTCTCCTACACCGGCCTCTCGCCTGAACAGGTGGCCCACCTGCGTGCGGAGTTCAGCGTGTACATGGTGAGCACCGGACGGGCCAACGTCGCGGGGCTGGATCACAGCCGCATCGCCGACCTGGCCGCAGCGATCGCCAAGGTCTGCTGAGCAAAACACCCGGCTCCACTGCACCTGTAGGAGCGAGCTTGCTCGCGAAGCTCTTGAGCCCGAGCTTTCGCGAGCAAGAACTGGGCGTCCCCCTCGGTCCTACACATAATCCAAATCAGCCCTACTCCGGCTGCTGACCCCCCATCCGCCGGCTGATGGCCTCGGCTGCCCGGTGCAGTCGTTCGGCGGCGGAGCTGTCGGTGTCGGCGCGGAACACGCTGGCGGCGCCGACCACGGTGATCACACCTGCAAGCTTGTTGCCGGTGGCGAACAGTGGCGCCGACAGGGCGTTCACTCCCGGCATCAGCAGGCCGTGCACCGGGTGCATCCCGGTGGCGCGGATCTGTGCCATCTGATCCTGCAGTTCGATGCTACCGGGCGCATCCGGCAGGGCCATTTCCTCATCGCGCAGGAACGCGGTTTCACCCTCCGGCAGGTAGGTGTTGAACACCATGCCGGTGGACGAACCGAGCAACGGCAGCACCGAGCCCACCTGGGTGACCAGCGTCACCGCGCGCAGCGCCTGCTCGACATGCACGACGGTCGGCCCCTTGTTGCCCCATACGGCGAGGAAGCAGGTCTCATTGAGCGCATCGCGCAATTCCACCAGGTGCGGCATGGAGACCTTCACCACGTCCAGCCGTCCGATGGCGGCCAGCCCTACCAGCAGCGCTTCGCGGCCGAGGCCATAGTGGTTGGTGGTGGCGTCCTGCTCGGCGAAACCGCTGGCGATCAACGCCTGCAGGTAACGGTGCACCTTGCTCGCCGGCATCCCGACGTGCTCGGCCAGTTTCGACAGCGAGGTGGCCGGTGCCAGCTCCGCCAGCCCCTTGAGGATGTCGGTTCCCACTTCCGCGGCCTGCACCTTCTGGCGGCGGGGTGCGCCTGCGCTGTCGTTATCGTTCGTCATGTCCTGGCCTTGGTCGGTGTGGAGGGCGCTGTTATAGCTTGACCCCTTTTTGCTTTCAAATTACGTTATGCGTAATCAAATTACAAAAACCGCGAGGTCGCCATGGTCTCCCCCACGCAGCTCACTTACCAATCCGGTTTCGACAACGAGTTCAGCAGCGAAGCGCTGCCGGGCGCCCTGCCCGTTGGCCAGAACTCGCCGCAGAAAGTGCCCTATGGCCTCTATGCCGAACTGCTTTCCGGCACCGCCTTCACCGTTCCGCGCAGCGAAGCCCGGCGCACCTGGATGTACCGCATCAAGCCCTCGGCCAATCACCCGCAGTACCAGCGCCTGGAGCGCCAGATCGCCGGCAATCGCCTGGGGCCGGTGACGCCCAATCGCCTGCGCTGGAATCCTCAGGAAATACCCGCCGTGGCCACCGACTTCATCGATGGCCTGCTGACCATCGCCGCCACCGCCGACGCCGAACAGGCTTCTGGCGTCAGCGTGCACCTGTTCCGCGCCAATACCTCGATGCAGCGGGTGTTCTTCAATGCCGACGGCGAATGGCTGATCGTTCCCGAGCACGGCCGCCTGCGCATCGCCACCGAGCTGGGCCTGCTGGAAGTGGAGCCGCTGGAAATCGCGGTGATCCCCCGTGGCATGAAGTTCCGCGTGGAACTGCTGGACGCCACCGCTCGTGGCTACATCTGCGAGAACCACGGCGCCGCGCTGCGCCTGCCGGACCTCGGCCCCATCGGCAGCAACGGCCTGGCCAACCCGCGGGACTTCCTCGCCCCGGTGGCGCACTACGAAGACATGGACACACCGGTCACCCTGGTGCAGAAATTCCTCGGTGAACTCTGGTCCACCGAGCTCGACCACTCGCCGCTGGACGTGGTCGCCTGGCACGGCAACAACGTGCCCTACAAGTACGACCTGCGCCGCTTCAACACCATCGGCACCGTGAGTTACGACCACCCGGACCCCTCGATCTTCACCGTGCTCACCTCGCCCGGCGAAACCCATGGCCAGGCCAACGTCGACTTCGTGATCTTCCCGCCGCGCTGGATGGTGGCCGAGAAGACCTTCCGTCCGCCGTGGTTCCACCGCAACCTGATGAACGAATTCATGGGCCTGATCCAGGGCGCCTACGACGCCAAGGCGGAAGGCTTCTCCCCGGGCGGCGCCTCCCTGCACAACTGCATGAGCGCCCACGGCCCGGACAACGCCACCACCACCGGCGCCATCGCCGCCGATCTGAAACCGCACAAGATCGACAACACCATGGCCTTCATGTTCGAGACCAGCCGCGTGCTGCGCCCCAGCCAGTACGCGCTGGAATGCCCGCAGCTGCAGAGCGACTACGATGCATGCTGGGCCGGCATGGCCAAGACCTTCGACAAGGGCAGGATTTGATATGACCCAAGCAGACAACCGCCGTAGCTGGATCGCCTCCGCCAACGGCCACCCGGACTTCCCCCTGCAGAACCTGCCACTTGGCATCTTCAGCCCGGCCGGCGCCTCGCCGCGCGGTGGTGTTGCCATCGGCGACGCGATCTTCGACCTCAAGGTCGCCGCCGATGCCGGCCTGTTCAGCGGCGAAGCGGCCGAAGCCGCGCAGTCCGCCTGCGGAGACAGCCTCAACGCCTTTTTCGCCCTCGGTGCCTCCACCCGCCGCGCCCTGCGCACCCAGCTGCAAGACCTGCTGGCCGAAGGCAGCAGCGCCCAGGAGCGCCTGGAAGCCATGGGTCAGGCATTGCTGCCGTCCGCTTCCACTTGCCAGCTGCACCTGCCGGCCAAGGTCGGTGACTACACCGACTTCTATGTGGGCATCCACCACGCCAATAACGTCGGCCGCCTGTTCCGTCCGGACAACCCGCTGCTGCCCAACTACAAGTACGTGCCCATCGGCTACCACGGCCGCGCGTCCACCGTCTGCGTCTCCGGCACCCCGGTGCGCCGACCGCTCGGCCAGACTATGCCGCCGGGCCAGGAAGTGCCGAACTTCGGCCCGAGCAAGCGCCTGGACTACGAACTGGAACTGGGCATCTGGATCGGCCAGGGCAACGAGATGGGCGACTCCATCGCCATTGCCGACGCCCAGCAGCACATCGCCGGCTACTGCCTGCTCAACGACTGGTCGGCCCGCGATGTCCAGGCCTGGGAATACCAGCCGCTCGGCCCCTTCCTAGCAAAGAACTTCGGCACCACGGTGTCGCCCTGGGTGGTCACCGCCGAAGCCCTGGAACCCTTCCGCGCTGCGCAGCCGGCCCGCCCTGAAGGCGACCCGCAACCGTTGCCGTACCTGCTGGACGAAGCGGACCAGGCCAAAGGCGCCTTCGACATCCAGCTGGAAGTGCTGATCCTCACCGCCACCATGCGCGAGCAGGGCCTGGCACCCCACCGCCTGGCGCTGAGCAACACCCAGAACATGTACTGGACCGTGGCGCAGATGGTCGCCCACCACAGCGTTGGCGGTTGCAAGCTGCAAGCCGGTGACCTGTTCGGCTCCGGCACCCTCTCCGGCCCGGAGCCCGAGGCCTTCGGCAGCCTGCTGGAGAGCACCTTTGGCGGCAAGCAGGCGATCAGCCTGCCGAGCGGCGAGCAGCGCACCTTCCTGGAAGATGGGGATGAAGTGATTCTGCGTGCGCGTTGCCAGAGGGAGGGCTACCCCGCCATCGGCTTCGGCGAATGTCGCGGCGTGCTGCTGGCGGCACGTTGAAATGAAAAAGGGGCAACCAACTGGTTGCCCCTTTTCATTTCTGGCGATGGCTCTTGCCTAGCGATGGCTCTTGCCGTCGTTCTTGCTCGAAGAGGCTTCAGCCCGATCACGTCCGTGGGCGTTGTGGTCGCCCGGCGTAGTCTCGGACACGGCACGTGCGTTGGCCAGGCCGCGACTGTCCTTGTCACGGGCCACGGCGGACGTCGCATAGCCGTGGCCGTTGTCGTCATTGCGCAGGCTGCCGTAGCGGTTGCCCTTGTCCTCACCATTGCGGGTAGCCTTGCCCGTGTGGTCGGCGCTCTTGCCGTAACCGTTACCCTTGCCGTCGTGGCTGCCGGCATGACCGCCACCAACGCCGCCGCCAAAGCCGCCGCCATGACCACCACCGTGTCCACCGCCGTTGCCACCCCCATTGCCGCCCCCATTACCGCCGCCATTGCCACGGGCATAGGCGGAGTCGATCAGGGATGCGCCGCCGGGCAGCACCGTACCCGCCGCAAGGACCATCGCACAGGTGGCCGCGGCCAACAGGGTTTTCTTATTGATCAATTTGGAGCCTCCACGGGCTTTCTTTCACGGTATGCCGTGAGACTTCGAAGAGGTGCGCCGGTTCAACGCCGGACGACAAGTGGAGACGCCCATGGGGCAAAGGGTTTACGCGCTTTGAACCGGTTCATGTTTCCGGCAGCTCGCAGAAGCGGATTTTCTGCAATAGTTGCGGCACTCACCCCTGCTTTCGCAGTCCATCGTCACAGGGAAATGTCCTTCATGGAGGCCACGGAAATGACCAGAACCCGCACTCTCATCGCCACCCTGACCAGCCTTGCCCTGATCACCGGCTCGCCTGCCCTGCTCGCGGACTCGGGGAAAGGCAAGGGGCACGACAAGGGCAGTTCGAGTTCTTCGCAAGGCAGCAATTGGTCCGGTGGCCCACAGGTGGATATCGGCGGTATTCGCATCATCCTCGACGACAATCGCGACTACTGGGGTCCGGCCCAGGCCCTGCCGCCGGGTATCCAGAAAAACCTGGCACGCGGCAAGCCACTGCCCCCGGGGATCGCCAAGAAACTGGATGGTCGACTCGTCAACCGCCTGCCCCACTACGAGGGTTACGACTGGGTCCGCGCCGGCACCGACCTGATCCTGGTCGCGGTGGCCACCGGGATCATCTACGAAGTGCTGCAAGACGTGATGGATTGATGGCCTTCCCCCTCCTCTGCAGGAGTCTCTCGTAGGGTGGGCTGAAGCCCACCCTACTGCTCGTTGTTTGTGTGGGAGCGAATTCATTCGCGAAGGGCCGCATAGCGGCCCTACAAAAGCGCTTTGGGATTCCGGATGCGCGGCCTACGCCCGCTTGTTCAACAACCGCGCCAAACGATCCCCGCCAAACTGGATCAGGGTCACCAGCACCACCAGCAGGATGATCACCGTCAGCATGATCTGCGTGTCGAAGCGCTGGTAACCGTAGCGGTAGGCCAGATCGCCCAGCCCACCGGCCCCAATGGCACCGGCCATGGCGGACGAGTTGATCATGGTCACCAGGGTAATGGTGAAGCCGCCAACGATGCCCGGCCGCGCTTCCGGCAACAGCACGTTCCAGATGATGTGATGCCGTTGGCAGCCCATCGCCTGGGCCGCCTCCACCAGGCCGAAATCCACCTCGCGCAGGCTGACTTCGGCAATGCGCGCGAAGAACGGCGTGGCGGCGATGGTCAGCGGCACCACCGCGGCCCATACCCCGTAGCTGGTGCCGACGATCAGGCGAGTGAAGGGAATCAGCGCCACCATCAGGATCAGAAACGGGATCGAACGCAGCACGTTCACCACGCTACCCAGCGTGCGGTTCAGCGTGCGGGCTTCGAAGATGCCGCCAGGACCGGTGGTGACCAGCACCAGGGCCAGGGGAATTCCCACCAGGAGCACGATCAGCGAGGAAGCGCCGATCATCAGCAAGGTGTCGAGGATGCCCTGCAGCAGCCGGTCAAGCATGGGCGACATAGCCGAGCACCTCCGCCTTGTCCGCCAGGGGCCGCGCCCGTTCCAGCAGGTCCAGCCCGCCCTGTCCCGCCAGCGTAGCGCTGAGCAGCAGATGGCCCTGGGCGCGTCCCTGGATGCGGTCGATGCCGCCATGCACCAGGCTCACCCGCGTACCCAGAGCCTGGGCGATGGCCAACAGGTCCGGCTCGCGGCCACTGGCGCCAGTGAAATGCAGGTCCAGCAGCAGTTCGTTCGCGCCGTCGGCAGGCTGGCTGAGCAGCCGCGCCAGCAGGTCCTCCGGCAGGTCGTGGCGCAGGGTACCCAACAGGGTGCGGGTCACGTCGTGCTGGGGGTCGCCGAACACGCGCCAGACTTCGCCATGCTCCACCACCTGGCCACGCTCCAGCACCACCACGCGGTCGCAGATTTCACGGATCACCGCCATCTCGTGGGTGATCAGAACGATGGTCAGGCCCAGGCGCTTGTTGATATCGCGCAGCAGGGCAAGGATGGCCTGGGTGCTTTCCGGGTCCAGTGCCGAGGTGGCTTCGTCGCACAGCAGGATTTCCGGCTGATGCACCAGCGCACGGGCAATGCCGACGCGCTGCTTCTGCCCCCCCGAGAGTTGTGCCGGGTAGGCATCGCGCTTGTCCGCGAGTCCCACCAGCTCCAGCAGCTCGCTGACCTTGCGCTCGATATCGGCCTTGGGCACGCCGGCGACTTTCAGCGGCAGGACAACGTTCTGCCAGACGGTCTTGGCCGACATCAGGTTGAAGTGCTGGAAGATCATGCCGACGCGGCGACGCAGCAGCACAAGCTGCTTCTCGTCGAACTGGCCGATGTCGTCTTCGTCGATCACCACCTGGCCGCTGGTGGGCTTTTCCAGGCGATTGAGGGTGCGAATCAGCGACGACTTGCCCGCGCCGCTGCGGCCGATGATGCCGAACACTTCACCCCGACGGATTTCCAGGTCGATGCCTTGCAGCGCCTGCACCGGCCCCTTGCTGCCCTGATAGGCCTTGCCCAGTCCCTGCAGGCGGATATGCGACAGGTCCAGGCTGATGTTGCGGTTGAAACTGACCATTTAGGGCCTCTCTGTTCCGTATAGATGGGGAGCCGATTGCTCTTCTGTGGGGACGAATTCATTCGCGATGGACAGCGCAGCTGCCCCCTGGCAATCCCAAGGGCGAACCTGCGGTTCGCTTAGCGATTGAAATCGCCCCCACAAAAAGCGGGCTCCTCCTGCTTATTCCCAGCCCGGCTGGTAAAGCTTGCCGTGTGCCTTATCCAGCGCAGCGCGCACCTGCGGCGAGTGCTGGTAGATGTCCACGAACTCGCCCAGGCGGCCGTCGTCCTGGTAATCGGCGCGGGTGACGAACTGGATGATGTATTCCTTGTTCTCGATGCCATCGAACAGCAGGGCGCTGTTGGCATCGAGGGTGCCGGCCAGGCGGATGTAGTGCGGGTAGCCCTGGGCCAGGTCGACGTCATCCAGGGCGCGCACCAGTTGCACGGCCTCCAGCTCGATGATGTCGATCTTTTTCGGGTTCTCGACGATGTCGTCCAGGGTCGCCTTGTAGCCGACGCCATCCTTGAGCTTCAGCAGCCCGGCCTTCTGCAGCAGTTGCAGGCCGCGCCCGCCATTGATGGGGTCATTGGCGATGGCCACCTTGGCGCCTTCCGGCAAGTCGGCGATGGCCTTGTACTTCTTCGAGTACAGACCGACGTTGTTGATCACGCCGGGCGCGAAGGGCTTGAGGGCAAAGCCGCCTTCCTTCTTGGCGTTTTCCAGGAATGGCGTGTGCTGGAAGTAGTTCACGTCGATGTCGCCGGCAGCCAGGGTGATGTTCGGCGAGTTCCAGTCGGTGAATTCCACCAGTTCCACTTTCAGGCCTTTCTTCGCGGCCTCTTCCACCGCCACTTCCAGGGGCGGGGCGAAGGCAGCGGTGGTGCCGACCTTGAGGACCTTGGAGTCGGTGGCGTGGGTGATACCGGAGGCCAGGAGCAGGCCGAGGGTGAGGGTTTTGAGGAGGTGTTTGGGCATGTCTTTAGTCCTTGAGTAACGGGGGAATAGGTTGGCAATTACCTTGTGGGGGCGAATTCATTCGCTGAGGAGCGCGCAGCGCTCCCTGAATTGCTGAGGGACAGGCCTTCGGCCTGCATAGCGAATGAATTCGCCCCCACAGGAAAAGCAGGAGCAGCACGGGCGAAACGGACGCCCTTGTGGTCTGCCGGCAGCCGGTCGCCCACGCCAAACAACTTCCGTCGCAAGGTGCCTTCGGCATACGCCGTCTTGTACGCGCCGCGCGCCTGAAGCTCCGGCACCACCAGGTCGATGAAGTCCGCGTAGCTTTCCGGGGTGACGATGCGGGTGAGGTTGAAGCCGTCGAGGCCGGTCTCGTCGATCCAGGCCAGCAGCTCGTCGGCCACCTGCGTGGGCGAGCCCACCAGCAGGATGTAGCGCCCGCCCAGGGCGTGCTGTTCCAGCAATTGGCGGCGGGTCAGGCTGTTGTCCTTGAGCTTGCTGGCGGCGGATTCGATGGCGTTGGTTTTCACATAGGGAATCGGCTCGTCCAGCTCGAAGCGGGAAAAGTCGATACCCGTGGAGCTGGCGAAATGTGCCACGCCCGCCTCGGCGCTGGCGTGGGACAGGTACTCGGCATGCTTGGCGCGCGCTTGGGCTTGCGTCGGCGCGACAATCACGCTGATGCCCATGAATACCTTCACCGCCTGCGGATCGCGGCCGGCGGCCTGGGCGGCGGCGCGCACCTTGTCGACCTGGGCGCGGGTGGCGGCTTTGTTGTTGCCGCCGATGAACACGCACTCGGCGTGCTCGCCGGCAAAGCGCAGACCGCGTGTCGAGGCGCCGGCCTGGAACAGCACCGGCGTGCGCTGCGGCGAGGGCTCGCAAAGGTGGTAGCCCTCCACATTGAAGAACTCACCCTGGTGACGAACCTTGTGCACCTTCTCCGGCTGGGCATAGATGCGGCGCTGGCGGTCATTGATCACCGCGCCCTCTTCCCAACTGCCTTCCCAGAGTTTGTAGAGCACCTCCAGGTACTCGTCGGCCTGGTCGTAGCGGCGGTCGTGTTCCACCTGCTGCGTCAGCCCCATGGCGCGGGCGGCGCTTTCCAGGTAGCCGGTGACGATGTTCCAGCCGACCCGGCCATCCGTGAGGTGGTCCAGTGTCGACAGGCGTCGGGCGAACAGGTACGGCGCGTCATAGCTCAGGTTGGCGGTGAGGCCGAAGCCCAGGTGACGAGTCACCCCGGCCATGGCGGAAACCAGCAGCAGTGGGTCGTTGACCGGAAGCTGGATGCTCTCCTTCAGGGTCAGGTCCACATTGCCCTGGTAGACGTCGTAGACCCCGACGATATCCGCCAGGAACAGGCCATCGAACAGGCCGCGCTCCAGCAACTGCGCCAGCTCGGTCCAGTAGGAGAGCTTGCGGTACTCGGCCGAGCGGTCGCGCGGGTGGGTCCAGAGTCCGTGGTTGATGTGCCCGACGCAGTTCATGTTGAAGGCGTTGAGGAGGATCTGCTTGCGCGCCATCAGATCGTCCCCCGGCGCGGTGGCAGCTTGTCGTTGAGGTAGAAGTTGCCCACCGCGTGGTACTTCCAGCGCACCGGGTCGTGCAGCGTGTGCACGCGGGCATTGCGCCAGTGGCGGTCGAGGTTGTGCTCGGCGAGGCTGGCGCGGGTGCCGGACAGCTCGAACAGCTTGCTGCCAGCGGCAAGCGACACCTCGGTGGTCAGCGCACGGGCTTCGGCCACGCCGATGGACGCAGCCGCCACGCTGTCGGCGTTCGGCTGCGCGGTGGCGGCATCCAGCAGGCGGCCGGCACGGTCGAGGATGGCCTCGGCAGCGTGCAGGCGGATCGCCAGGCGGCCGAATTCCTGGATGGTCAGCGGATCGTCGCTGGCCTTGTCCACACCCGAGTCGATCCACGGCCGCGAACGGGTCCGCACGAACTCCAGGGCGTCCTCATAAGCGGCGCGGGCAATGCCGGCATCGATGGCCGCGTGCAGGATCTGCGCGAAGGGGCCGACGGTCGTCGGCCGCTCGAAGGCGTCCTGGAAGGACACCAGGTCCTCGGTGCGCACCGGCACGTTCTCGAACACCACCGAGCCGCTGCCGGTGGTGCGCTGGCCGAAGCCGGACCAGTCATCGATCACCGTCAGACCGGGCGCATTGCGCGGGACGAAGGCCAGGTACCCACCACCAGGGTGGGCACCCGGTCGGCGTAGAGGGCACCGGTGCAGTAAAACTTGCGGCCATTGATGCGGTATCCCGCACCTTCTCGGATCAACCGGGTATTGCGGTCATTGGCAGTGCGCGTACCGATCTCCGCCAGGGCGTTGCCGAAGCGCTGGCCTGCCAGTGCCGCGGCGAACAACCGCCGTTGCTGGGTCTTGCTGCCATTCACGCGGAGCACTTCCAGGGCGTAGAAATGGTTCTGCGGAATCTGTCCGAGGGACGCATCCGCGGCGCTGATGATGGCGATGACGCGGGCCAGGGTGACCCGCGAGACGCCGGCACCACCGTATTCGCGCGGCACGCTGATGCCCCAGAGACCAGAGCGGGTGAAGACGTCGAGTTCCTCATGGGGCAGGCGCCGGTCACGGTCGCGTGCGGCGGCGCCGGGCTTGAACTCGGCGGCGATACGGCGGGCCACGTCGAGGGCTTCGGCATCGTCGCGGATGATGGCGACACTGGCCACCGGTGCGGGTTGCGGCAAAGTCATGGAGAACTCCTCAAATCCAGGAATGGCGGGCCGGCCTGGCGCCATTGAGATGCCAGGCACCAACGGCCTGGACCTTCCAGCGCACCGGGTCGTGCAGGGTGTGGACGCGGGCGTTGCGCCAATGGCGGTCGAGGTTGAACTCGGCGAGGCTGGCACGGCTGCCGGCCAGCTCGAAGAGCTTCTCGCTGGCGAGCAGCGATACCTCGGTGGTCAGGACTTTGGCTTCGGCTACCGCGATAGAGGCGCGAGCGGCAGACTCGTCATCGATGGGGGCCGCGGCCACTTCGTCCAGTACCTGGCCGGCGCGCTCCAGCAGAGCAATGGCCGCATTCAGCTCGACCTTCAAACGACCGATCTCGGCGATGGTGTAGAGCTCTTCGCTGGCTCGCTCGACGCCGGCATCCACCCAAGGACGCGAACGTTCGCGGATGAAGGCGATGGCGTCGTCGATGGCCGCTTCCGCAATACCGGCATCGATGGCGGCCTGGATCAATTGCGACAGCGCGCCCTGGATGCTTGGCACCTCGGCCAGGCGGCTGTTGTGGAAAACCAGGTCGTCGGCGACCGGTGCCCGGTCCAGCAACACCGTACCGCTGGCAGTGGTGCGCTGGCCGAAGCCGGACCAGTCGTCGACGATGCGCAATCCCGGTACGCCGCGCTCCACCAGACCAAGCACGCCGACGCCGTTATCGTCGATGGCCTTGACCGCCACCCAATGGGCGAACAGCGCGCCGGTGGAATAGAACTTCTCCCCGCTGACCTTCAGGCCGTCGTCGCTGCGGGTGATGCGGGCCTTGATCTCCAGCGTGTGTTTCGTATTGCGCTCCGGGCCCGCATTGGCCAGGCGGCGCCCCGCGAGAATGCCGGCGAAGACCTTGCGCTTCTGCTCCTCGTTACCGACGTTCTCGACCACGCTGAGCAGGCCGAACTGGTTCTGTGGAATCTGCCCCAGTGCCGGGTCGGCGGCGCAGATAATGCGGAATACCTCGGCGAGGGTGACGTAGGACACTTCGGCCCCGCCGTAGGCGCGCGGAATGCGGATGCCCCCCAACCCCAGGCGAGTGAAAAGCTCCAGCTCGCGCCAGGGCAGCAGGCGGTCGCGGTCCCGTTGTGCAGCCTGTTCCCTGGCCAGCTTCGCCACCTCATGAGCGGCTTGCAGGGCCTGTGCGTCGTTTTCGATCAGCGCAGCCGGGAGTAACGGCGGAGCTTCATCACGAAATGCGTGGTGTGCGGTTTCGTTTGTCATGCGGTGTGGCCTTCGATTGCAGAGTTGCGCCCGGCCCTCTCCCCCGGCCCCTCTCCCTGAAGGGCGAGGGGAGGCAAGCGGCGCGAGGCTGGGGAATCAGAACGCCGGGGCGATCTGGCCCTTGTAGCGGGTGACGATGAACTGGCGGACTTCCGGCGAGTTCAGGGCCTTGGCCAGCTTCTGCAGGCCCGGGTCCTGGAGGTTGTCCGGACGGGCGACGAGGAACTCGGCATAGAGGTCCTTGCCCTTCTCGACAATCAGCGCGCTGTTGGTGTCGATGCCGGCTTCCAGGGCGTAGTTGGCGAAGACGAAAGCCAGGTCCACCTGGCTCACGGAACGGGCCAGCAGGGCGCCTTCCAGTTCACGGATCTTCAGCTTCTTCGGGTTCTCGGCGATGTCGCGCTGGATGGCCAGGGTGTTGCTCGGGTCCTTGAGCTTGATCAGGCCAGCCTCGTGCAGCAGCACCAGGGCGCGACCGGTGTTCACCGGGTCGTTGGGGATGGCGACGGAGGCGCCGTCCTTCAGCTCGTCGAGTTTCTTGATCTTGGTGGAGTAGGCGCCGAAGGGCTCGATGTGGATGCCCACCACCGGCACCAGGTTGGTGTGGCGACTCTTGTTGAACTCATCGAGGAAAGGCCGGTACTGGTAATAGTTGGCGTCGAGGTTCTTCTCGGCCAGCTGCACGTTGGGCTGGATGAAGTCGGTGAAGACCTTGATGTCCAGGTCCACGCCTTCCTTGGCCAGGGTGGGTTTGATGAACTCGAGGATTTCCGCGTGGGGAACCGGCGTGGCGCCGACCACCAGTTTCTCGCCGGCTTGGGCAGAGAAGGCGACGACGGCGGCCAGAATGGCGATGGCTTTTTTCATTGCAAATGCTCCTGGGCAGTAATGGGTTGGCCGTCGTGGGGTAGACGTGAGGCCGGGATTGGGCAGCGGATGCCGGCTGCCCTGCGGCGGGAATTCAGCGGCGGCTGTAGCGGATCACCAGGCGGTCGCCGCTCATCTGCAGGGCCTGCACCAGCAGGACCAGCAGGGCCACGGTGACCACCATCACGTCGGTCTGGAAACGCTGGTAGCCGAAGCGGATGGCCAGGTCGCCCAGACCGCCGCCACCAATGACGCCGGCCATGGCGGTGTAATCCACCAGCACGATGGCGGTGACGGTCACGGCGGCGATCAGCCCGGTGCGGGCTTCCGGCAGCAAGGTGTGCCAGATGATCTGCCAGGTGCTGGCACCCATCGCCTGGGTAGCCTCCACCAGGCCGCGATCCACTTCGCGCAGGGCGGTTTCCACCAGCCGCGCGAAGAACGGCGTGCAGCCGGCCACCAGTGGCGGAATAGCTCCGGCAACACCGAGGGAGGTGCCGGTGAGCAGCGTGGTCAGCGGGATCATCACGATCAGCAGGATGATGAAAGGCAGCGAACGCAGCATGTTCACCAGCGCCGAGGCGAAGCGGTAGAAACCCGGCTTCTCATGCATTTGCTTCTTGCCGGTGAGGTACAGCAGCACGCCCAGCGGCAGGCCCAGCAGCACGGTGAAGCCGAGCGCCAGCGCTAGCATGGTCAGCGTGTCGAGGCAGGCCTGGCCGATCTCCACCCAGTCGAGGTTGGCGAGTAGTTCGTTCATCGCCCCGCCCTCCCCCGTAGTCGTGCGGCCGGGTGCGGCTCAGCGAGGCGGTCGCCCTGGCCGAACAGCTTGTGGCGCAGGCTGCCGTCTTCGTAGTCGCGCTTGAACAGACCGCGGGCCTGTAGCTCGGGCACCAGCAGGTCAACGATATCCACGAAGGTTTCCGGCGCGACGATGCTGGACAGGTTGAAACCGTCCACGTCGGTCTCTTCCACCCAGGCCTGCAGCTCATCAGCCACGCTTTTCGGCGACCCCACCAGCAGCGGGCCGTCGCCACCCAGGGCGCAGTAGTCGGCGATCTCGGCGGTGGTCCAGGTACGGCTCGGGTCCGCCGCGGTGAAGGCATCCACCGCCGACTGGATCGCGTTGCTCTCGACCTGACGCAGTACCTGGTCCGGCGCGTACTGGCCAAAGTCGATGCCGGTCCAGCCGGACATCAGCGTCAGGGCGCCGTCATGGCTGGCGAACTCGCGGTACTCGCGCCATTTCGCCTGGGCCTCGGCATCAGTGGGCGCGACGATGACCGTGAGCTGGTTGAACACCTTGATGTCGCTGCCCTTGCGCCCGGCCAACTCGGCCTGACGGCGCAAGTCGGTCACCTGGTTGCGCAGGATGTGGCGGGTGGGCGCGGCGACGAACACGCACTCGGCATTGGCGGCGGCGAAGGCCTTGCCCCGATTGGAAGCGCCGGCCTGGTAGAGCACCGGAGTGCGCTGCGGCGATGGCTCGCTGAGGTGGAAGCCGGGCACCTGGAAGTGCGCGCCCTCATGGGCGATGGGGTGCACCTTCGCCGGGTCCGCATAGACGCCGCTTTCCACGTCGGCGACCACTGCGTCCTCGTCCCAGCTGGCCTCCCAGAGCTTGTAGCAGACCTCCAGGTATTCCCCTGCCAAGGCGTAGCGCTGCTCATGGTTGAGCTGCTGCTTGAGACCGATGTTGCGCGCGCCGCTCTCCAGGTAGGAGGTGACGATGTTCCAGCCGGCGCGGCCACCGGTGAGGTGGTCCAGCGTGCTCATGCGCCGGGCGAATGGGTACGGATGCTCGAAGGACACCGAAGCGGTGACGCCGAAACCCAGGTGCCGGGTGGCGGCGGCCATGGCCGGCACCAGCAGCAGCGGGTCGTTTACCGGCACCTGGGCGGCATTGCGCAGGGCCTGCTCCGGGCCGCCCTGGTAGACGTCGTAGACGCCCAGCACGTCGGCGAGGAACAGGCCGTCGATCTTGCCGCGCTCCAGGGTTTGCGCCAGGTCGATCCAGTAGTGGATATCGGTGTAGCGCCGCGCCTGGTCGCGCGGGTGGCGCCAGAGGCCGGGGGACAGATGGCCCACGGCGTTCATGGCAAAGGCGTTGAGGCGGATCTGCTTGCTCATGTCGCGCGCCTCAGGACCAGTCGTGACGCGGCGGCTTCACGCCGTTGAGCAGCCAGTTGCCGACCACGTGGTACTTCCAGCGCACAGGGTCGTGCAGCGTGTGCACGCGGGCATTGCGCCAGTGACGATCGTGGTTGTGGCGCGCCAGCGTGGAGCGGGTGCCGCCCAGTTCGAACAGCTTGTTGGAGGCTTCGATGGCGATTTCGGTGGTCAGCACCTTGGCCTTGGCCACGGCGACCGAAGCGGCGGCCACATTGTCCTCATCCGGCGCCGGGCGGGCGGCGTCCATCACCTTGCCGGCACGTTCCAGCAAAGCTTCGGCGGCCTCCAGGCGAATCCCCAGGTTGCCCACCTGGATGATGGTCAGTGGGTCCTCGCTGGCCTTCTCCACTCCGGCATCGATCCAGGGGCGGGCGTGGTCACGGACGAAGGCGATGGTGTCTCGCAGGGCCGCACGGGCGATCCCGGCATCGATGGCCGCAGTGGTGATCTGGGCGAACGGGCCGGCCAGGGTCGGACTCTCGTAGGAACGGTAGGTGGGGAACAGGTTCGTCGCCGGGACGCGCAGGTCCTCGGCCAGCACCGTGCCGCTGGAGGTGTTGCGTTGGCCGATGCTGGACCAGTCGTCGACGATCACCAGCCCTTCGCTGCCACGGGGAACGAAGGCCAGTTGGGCCTTGTCGTCCTCGTCCACGGCCAGCACCGCCAGCCAATGGGCGTAGAGCGAGCCGGTGCAGTAGCCCTTGCGACCGTTGATGACATGGGCGTCACCTTCACGGCGGATGCGGGTCTGGATGTCCTGCACGTTCTTGCCGCCGGTTTCCGACAGCGCATTGGCGAAGCGGTTGCCCTTCAGCGCCAGGCCGAAGAAGAAGCGCTTCTGGTCATAGGTGCCTTGCAGGCGGATGTCTTCCAGCAGGCAATAGTGGTTCTGCGGAATCTGTCCGAGGGAGGCGTCGGCGGCCGAGATAATGGCGATCACTTCCGCCAGGGTGGCGTAGCTCACCTCGGCGCCGCCGAACACCTTGGGCACCGTGATGCCCCAGAGGCCGCTATTGGAAAACACGTCCACCACTTCTGATGGGACCTGGCGGGTGCGGTCGCGCTCGGCGTCCCCCTCCAGCAGGAAGGCTGCGACGCGATGGGCCACCTCGATGGCCTGGGCATCGCTACGGATGATCTGGGCGTCGGGGATACCGATGGAGTACTGGGCGGAAATCGGGGATTGCGACATGGGGCTCTCTGCACTGCTGTTTCGCCGCGAACAGTCGCGACCTTGCTTGCAGAGGGATAAAGCAGCACCCGTGCCAGTTTTGTTTTTCCTTATAAATCAATTGCTTAATATTTTTCATCAACAGACGAGCCTGAATTAAGCAGGCAACTTGCTGGTCAGGTGTTGCTGGAGCAACACCTGAAGCAGGAAAAGACAGGTTGATCATCCCCAGCGCTTTAGTGCATTTTTTTTGCACCGTACGAGCAATAACATTCATTAGCCTTCTATTTTTCCGCCCCTTAGCATGCCCCCATCCCCGACGCCCGGCCCGGACCGGCCTGCGCAAGCAGGCTCCCGAGGAACCGTGCGCGAGAGAAAAAATTTCCATATCCAAGGATGGAGCTCCCACCCCAGTGGGATTGAGAGGACCAGGGGCCTGTACGAAAAGCCGTCCGGTATCGGCACTTTCCGTACAGCGCCTCCGCCTCTCCCTTTATCAACTGCCCAGTGTCATGCCCATGCCCCAGAACCCTCTGCGTCTCTGGCTGCAGCGTCTGCTGCCGGACGCCAGTAACGCCCCGCCACGGGAGTGGCTGCGCGCCGCCATTGGCGGCTGCATCGCCGTTTTCCTCGCCGCGCTGGTGTGCAGCCAGCTATACGGTACCGACCTGGCCTTGCGCCTGATCGCACCGTTCTCCGCCTCTGCGCTGCTGCTGTTCGCCGTCACCTCCAGCCCGGTTGCCCAGCCCTGGCCGGTGGTCGCCGGCAATGTGCTGGCGGCAGCCATCGGCTTGCTGGTCAGCCACTGGGGCCTGCCCCCATTGGCCACCGCCGCAACCGCCTTCGGCCTGGCCCTGGTCAGCATGCAGGCCCTGCGTTGCCTGCATCCGCCCAGCTGCGCCATCGCTCTGGGGGCTGCGCTCGGTGGACCGGTCTTTTCTGCGCTCGGCTGGCATCTGTTGTTGCCGGTACTGCTGGGTTCAGTGGTACTGGTGAACACCGCACTGCTCTTCAACAACCTCAGCGGAGTCCCCTACCCGCGCAAAGTGGCGCATCCTGCCAGCGGCCCACACCTGACCGCCGATCCCTTGCCGGGGGAGCGCAACGGAATCGCCGAAGTTGACCTGGACCGCGCGCTGGCCGAGTTCGGCAGCTTCGTCGACGTGACCCGCGATGACCTCCAGCGCCTGCTCCAGCTCACCGAGAAACATGCGTTGCGTCGCACCATGGGCGACCTGCGGGCGGCGCAGATCATGTCCCGCGACCTGCGCACCATCGGCCCCCAGGCACCGGTCAGCGAGGCCTGGCGCCTGCTCGACCAGCATCATCTGAAAGCCCTTCCGGTGCTGGACGACAAGCAGCAGCTGGTGGGCATCCTGACCCTCTCCGACCTGCTCGGCCACGCGGCCAGCGCCGCACCGCGCAGCCTCGCCGAGCGCTTCCGCGCCCGTCGCGAGGCACCGGTGTCGCGGCTGATGAGCCGCCCGGTACGCTGCGTGACCGTGGACACGCCGGTGGTGGAACTGGTGTCGCTGCTGTCCGACCAGGGCCTGCACTGCCTGCCGGTGCTGGACGACAGTGGCCGCGTGGTGGGCATCGTCAGCCAGAGCGACCTGATCGCCGCGCTCTACCGCAACTGGCTACAGGACCTGCACCAGCAGCCCGTGTTTCAGCTGGCGAGTTGAGTACGGCTGGGCACCTGTAGGATGCGGTAGAGCGCAGCGAAACCCATCGCCGCCGTAATGATGGGTTTCGTACCTCTACCCATCCTACGATTCGCTCTCAGATCGGGTCCCAGCGCCGGGACCAATCGATGTCTTCGCTCACGACTTCGCGCAGCAGGTCGATGGCCTGGCGCAAAGCAGGGGAATCCTTTTCGCGGGAGTAGACGAGGTAGGTGGGATAAGTGAATTCCGGTGCCTTCTCCACCCGTTCCAGCTCGCCGTTGTCCAGGTGCCCTTGCACCACGCGGGCGCGGAAGTAACCGGAACCACCGCACTGAAGGATGTAGTGCAGCGCCAGCGGCCCCAGGTTGGTGGACAGCACGGCGCTGGCCTTTTCGGGCATCGCGGCATCGTGGCGCTGGCGAAATTCAGGGCCCCAGTCGTTGTAGATGTAGGGCTCGGGATTGGTCGCCGAACGCACCTGGACCAGCTTCTCCTCCAGCAACAATTCCACCTGCAGGCCTGGCCAGTAGTCCGGGCGATAGACCAGCGCGGCATCCAGCAGACCGCGCTGCAATTGCTGCTGCAGATGACCCGCTTCGCCGACTTCCGCACGTACCGCGTGGGATGGCATGCGCTCGCGCAGGCGGATCACCCAACTGAGCACCAACGGGCTGCACAGGCTCACTTCGCCGCCCAGGTTGAGTACGTCGCGATAGCCTTCGGGCAGCGGTAGGTCGCGTCGGGCCGCTTCCCAGGTCTGCACCAGCTGGTTGGCGTAGGCGACGAACACCTCACCGTCTGCAGTCAGCCGCGCGCCCGCTCGATTGCGCACGAAGAGCCGGCAATCCAGCTGTTGTTCGAGGTTATGCACCCGCGCGGTGATGGTGGTCTGGGTGACGTGCAAGCGCTCGGCCGCCGCGACGAAACTGCCGGTACGGACGATCTCGAGGAAAGTGCGCGCCAGGTCGATATCCATGAATGTGCTCAGGTGCTGAAAGGTTGACCGAGTTTACCGGCTGGCGCGACGTGTCGTGTGCAGGAGCGAGGGGGACGCCGAGTTCTTGCTCGCGAAAGATCGTGCGCGGACTGTTCGCGAGCAAGCTCGCTCCTACGTGTCCCGGTCCGTGGCTGGAGTCGTAGGGTGGGCTTTAGCCCACGCTGACCTCCGGAGGTGGGCTGAAGCCCACCCTACGGGCGGCGACCGCTTCCAGGGTCAGGGTTGAAGATCGAACAGGGCGTTGCCGCTTTCCATGTCGAAGGGCGCGGAGAAGTGCTCGTGGACGATCTTCCACTGCCCGCCGCGCTTGACGTAGCACTGGGTGCCGCGCATCCAGCTGGTCTTCACCTCGCCATCCTGTTCGCCGCCGCAACGTACCAGGCAGTGCAGGAAGGCGACGTTGGTGTCGGCCTGAATGGTCGGGTCGGCCGGTTCGAAGATGCCATCGCCGGCGCACATTTCCATGCAGTAGCGCCAATGCTGGCCGTAGGCATCCAGGCCCTTGAACTGCAATTTGAGGATCGCGTCATAGGCGATCACATCATCCGCATAGCAGGCCAGGATGGCGTCCACATTCTTGGCGCGGGCGGCCTTCAGCCACTGGTTGAAGACTTCGTGGACTTCCAGTTCTGCGGTGGCCTTGAGGGTTTCACTGCTCATGGTGTGTCTCCTGGTTCCGGAAGGGGTTCCGTCGGCGGCATGCCGTGGGTTCACCCTTAGTCGTGGGCCGCTGTCCGGCTTCGACACCGCCTTCGCCGGGATCGACGAACGGTGCCGTCATTCCTCCAATTCACGCAGGCGCCCCTCGATGAAGCGCCGCTCGGGTTCCTGGCGTACCAGCGCCAGTGCGCTCTGGTACGCCGCACGTGCCTCGGTCTTGCGCCCGAGACGACGGCAGAAATCGGCGCGGGTGGTATGCGCCAGGTGGTAATCGCCGAGTTCGCCGGCATCGAGCAGGGCATCCACTTCCGCCAGTCCCGCTTCGGGGCCATCGCGCATGGCGATGGCCACCGCGCGATTGAGGGCCACCACCGGCGACTGGACCAGCCGTTGCAGCACATCGTAGAGGCCGACGATCTGCCCCCAGTCAGTCTGCTCGGCACTCGCCGCCTGGGCATGCACGGCGCTGATCGCGGCCTGCAGCACATAGACGCCGACGCGCCGGCTGGCCAGGGCCTGCGTCACCAGGGCGAGGCCTTCCGCGATCTGCGCCCGGTCCCACCGGGAACGGTCCTGCTGATCCAGCAGGATCAGGTCGCCATCGTCGGTGGTGCGTGCGGTGCGGCGCGAGTCGTGCAGCAGCATCAGCGCCAGCAGCCCCATCACTTCCGGGTCCGGCAGCAGCTCCAGCAGCAGTCGCGCCAGGCGAATGGCTTCGGCCGATAGATCGGTACGGGTCAGGGAGTCGCCGGAAGAGGCCGAATAACCCTCGTTGAACACCAGGTAGATGACCCGCAGGACGTTATCCAGCCGCTCCGGCAACTCGGCGAGCGACGGCACCTGGTAGGGAATGCGCGCGTCGCGGATCTTCGCCTTGGCACGGACGATGCGCTGGGCGATGGTGGACGGCGTACTCAGGAAGGCGTGGGCGATTTCTTCGGTTTTCAGGTCGCAGACTTCGCGCAGGGTCAACGGCACCTGGGCGTCGGCGGGCAACGCCGGGTGGCAGCAGGTGAAGATCAGCCGCAGGCGGTCGTCCTCCACATCCTCGCCCTCCTCGAACTCGCTGGCGGCCTCTTCCAGTTCAGCCAGCAGATGGCGCTTGGACGCGTCGAAACGGACGCGCCGGCGCAGCCCGTCGATGGCCTTGAAGCGGCCGGCCGACACCAGCCAGGCGCGCGGATTGGCCGGGATGCCGTCCCGCGGCCACTGCTGCACGGCGGCGATGAAGGCGTCGTGCAGGGCTTCCTCAGCCAGGTCGAAGTCCCCCAGCAGCCGGATCAGCGTGGCGAGGACGCGACGCGAGTCGCTGCGATAGATCGCCTCGACCCGCTGGCGCAGTTCGGCCTCTTCCATCAGGCCCCCCGTTGCATCAGGAGACCGCACCCAGGGTCGGCCGAACCTCAGGCTCGCGCACCGGCCGCACCTCGATGCAGCCCAGGCGTGCCGGTGGGATTTTCGCCGCGATCTGCAGCGCTTCGTTGAGGTCGCGCGCCTCGATCAGGTAGAAGCCGCCGAGCTGCTCCTTGGTTTCCGCGAAGGGGCCGTCGGTCATCGACACGCGACCGCCCTGCAGGCGCAAAGTAGTGGCGGTACGCACCGACTCCAGCGCGTTGGACGCCAGGTAATGGCCGCTGGCGGCGAGTTGTTCGGTGTATTCCACGCACTCACCGGCGATGGCCTGGTAGTCGGCATCGGTCAGGGTGGCCAACTTGGCTTCTTCGATATAGATCAGGCACAGGTATTTCATGATGGGTTCCTCGGGTGGCTGCGGGGTACTGACACCCATTGGTCGTTTGGCCGTGGCAGGAATCGACAGGGCCTATGGAAAATTCCGTTCTTCGTCAGGATTGACCGTGCCTTGTGGGAGCGAACTCATTCGCGAATGAATTCGCTCCCACAAGGAGAGGATCAGGATAGCGCCCCCTGCTCGCCCGGCCCGCCCGGGGGCCGAGCGGTCCGTTTCAGGTTATTTCTCGGCGGCGGCCTTGAGGTTCACCAGGCCCTGGTCGAACTTGCTGCCGACCATGTCATCCATGTCGAAAAAAACCTGCATCAAGCGGTGGGTATAGGGGGACGGCCCATACATGGCCCAGGTGACCTGGGTGCTGCCGCCATTCTGCGGCTGGAGGTTGAACTCGGCGGTGTTGTGGGCTTCGAAGGGCATCTGGAAGTCCAGCTTGATCTCTACCTTCGAGGCCGGCTCGCTCTGGGTGATCTCCATGCGCCCGGTGCCCACTTCGTTGTTGCCCTGCCAGGCATAGGCGGCGCCGACGCCTTCTTTCGGCCCGCTGTAGCTGCGCTTGAGTGCCGGATCGAGCTTTTCCCAGGGCGACCAGGCCTTCCATTGGTGCAGGTCGTTGATCAGCGGGAAGACCTTTTCCGGCGGCGCCGCGATGGTGGTCGTGCGTTCGATGCGGAAATGATCCGGGCTGATCGCGGCGTACCCCAGCACGCCGAGTATCGCAATAACGATGATCGCGAGTATGGCTTTGATCATGGCGCCCTCCCGGGGCTTGCAGGCAGGTGGACTGGCACTTGGGCAGCATTGCCAGAACAAGGTTAGCCGCTCTGCGCGGCGGTGCCCGGAAGCCGAATATGACGTCCCAATTCCTCGAACAGGGTGATCACCGAGCGCAGCGCACGGCAGTCCGGCCGGGTCAGCAGCCAAAGCGCACTGGTGCAGCCGGGCAGATCGCCCTCGAGGACCTGCAACCCCGCTTCGCCATTCACCAGGTATTCCGGCAGCGCCGCCACGCCGAGGCCGGCGCGCACCAGGTGCGCCACCGACAGCATGCTGTTGCAGCGATGCATCGGCTGCACGTCGGGATAGTGCTGGCGGCGCCAGACCAGGCTGGGATGGTTGGGCAGGAAGTCGTCGGGGGCGATCCAAGCCATGCGCGCCGGGTCACGCTCGGACGAGCGCGCCAGATAAGCGTCAGCCGCGCAGAGCACGTAGGGCACCGGGCCCAGGCAGCGGCCCACGAGATGACCGGGCGGAGCTGTGGTCAGGCGCAGGGCGATGTCGGCGTCGCGGCGGCTGAGGTTGGCGAAGTCATTGGAGGTGGTCAGCTCCAGTTCCAGCGCCGGATACCCCGGCATGAAGTGGGCCAGGGCGGGCAACAACAGGCCATGGAGGACGGCGTCGGTGCAGGTCAGTCGCAAGGTCCCGCTGACGGCCTCGCGGCCCTGCTCCAGGCCCAGACGCGCCGCTTCAAGCGCTTTCTCCGCCAGCTCGGCCTGCTGTGCCAGCAATTGCGCCGTCGCGTTCGGCAGGTAACCGGCGCGGCTTTTCTCGAACAGGACGCTACCCAGTGCCTGCTCCAGGCGCCGCAGCGCGCGGAAGACCGTGGAGACATCCACCTTGAGCTGCTCGGCGGCCCGCGCCAGGGTCCCGCCACGGACCAATGCGAGGACCAGTGCCAGGTCGGCGTGGTCGATCTTGTATTGCGTCACTGCAATCCCACCTTGCCAAATCGCCAATATTGATTGCTTCTGCGCAACTATATAGTCGGTCGGTGCGGGCGCAAACCGCGCCCGGAAACGGAGGACAGAGATGAAGCAACTGCGCATCGGCCTGATCGGCGACAGGGACGACAGCATCACCGCGCACCGGGCCAATCCTCACGCTCTGGAACTTGCCGCGCGCGCCTCCGGCCGCGCCGTGGAAGGCATCTGGCTGGCGACCGAGCGCCTCGGTGAACACAATCTCGACGATTTCGACGGCCTCTGGTGCGTGCCCGGCAGTCCCTATCGCGACACCGATGCGGTGCTGATGGCTATTAACCACGCGCGATGCAATGCCCTGCCCTTTCTCGGCACCTGCGGCGGCTTCCAGTACGCCCTGCTGGAGCACGCGCGCAACGTCCTGGGCTGGGCCGACGCCGAGCATGCCGAAAGCCATCCGGATGCCGCCCGCACAGTCATCAGCCCCCTGCCCTGTGCCCTGCGGGAAACCCTGGAGCGGGTGGAGCTGCGAGCCGAATCGCGCCTGGCGGCGGCCTACGGCGCCCGGGAAACCTTCGAGGGTTACTTCTGCGGCTACGGCCTGAACCCCGCCTTCGGCGAGCAACTGACCCGAGGCCCCCTGAAGGTCGCGGCCACCGACGCCGCCGGCGCGGTACGGGCCGTGGAGCTGGACGGCCATCCCTTCTTCATCGCCACCCTGTTCCAGCCGGAACGCGCCGCGCTGATCGGCCGCCTGCCACCGCTGGTGCACGCCTTCGTCAATGCCTGCCAGGAGCACGCGCGATGATTGCTTCGACGCCGGAACCACCCTACTACGCGGTGATCTTCACCTCGTTGCGCAGTGAGACCGAGCAGGACTATGCCGCCACCGCCGAGCGCATGCTGGAACTGGCGGGCGACCAACCCGGTTTCCTCGGCGTGGAGTCCGCACGCGGCGCCGACGGGCTGGGGATAACGGTGTCCTACTGGCGCAGCGAGGACGACATCCGCAACTGGCGCATGCAGGCCGAACACCGGGAAGCGCAGCGACGCGGACGCGAAGAGTGGTACCGCGCATTCCGCACCCGCGTGGCCCACGTCGAGCGGGAGTACGGCAAGGTCTGAGCGCGGTGCCTGACGGTGGTCAGGCTGCGCGCGGCGACTCCAGCACCAACTCTTGCTCGGCATCGCGCTTGAGCAGCGCGTAGATCACCCCTGTCACCAGGCTGCCAGCGACTATTGCCAGCAGGTAGAGCAGCGCGTGGTTGATGGCATTGGGGATCAGCAGCACGAACAGGCCACCATGAGGCGCCATCAGCTTGCAGCCGAAATACATGGACAGCGCGCCGGTCAGTGCACCGCCGACGATGCTGGCCGGAATCACCCGCAGCGGGTCCTTGGCGGCGAACGGAATGGCGCCTTCGGAGATGAAGCACAGACCGAGCACCAGCGCCGCTTTGCCAGCTTCGCGTTCCCCTTGCGCGAACTTGCGGCGCATCAGCAGGGTGGCGATGCCCATGCCGATGGGCGGGACCATGCCGGCGGCCATGGTGGCGGCCATCGGCGCGTAGCTCTGCGAGGCCAGCAGCCCCACGGAGAATGCATAGGCGGCCTTGTTGATCGGGCCACCGAGGTCGACGCACATCATCCCGCCCAGCAGCAGGCCGAGGAGGATGGCGTTGGACGTGCCCATGTTGTCGAGGAAGTGAGTGAGGCTGGCGAGCATGCCCGCCACTGGCTTGCCCACTACGTAGATCATCACCAGGCCGGTAAACAGGCTGGAAAGCAGCGGGATGATCAGGATCGGTTTGAGCGCCTCGACACTCTGCGGCAGGTTCAGGTGGCGATTGATCGCCCGTGCCGAATAGCCGGCGAGAAAACCCGCGACTATGCCGCCGATGAAACCGGCGCCGAGGGTACTGGCGAGCAGGCCGCCGATCATGCCCGGTGCCAGGCCCGGACGGTCGGCGATGGAATAGGCGATGTAGCCGGCGAGGAGCGGCACCATCAGTTTGAACGCCGCCTCGCCGCCGATCTGCATCAGTGCAGCGGCGAGGGTGCCCTCCTCCTTGAATGCCTCGATACCGAAGACGAAGGACAGGGCGATCAGCAGGCCGCCCGCCACCACCATCGGCAGCATGTAGGACACCCCTGTGAGCAGGTGCTTGTAGGCGCCCTTGGGTTCGGCCTTAGCCTTGCCCGCCTGGGTGTCTGCACCCATCTTGGCATCCAGCACCTTTCCTTCGCTGAGGGCGCGCTTGAGGGTGGCTTCGGATTGCTTGAGAGCAACCCCGGTGCCGCAGCGAAAGACTTTCTTGCCGGCGAAACGGGCGGTGTCCACCTCGATGTCGGTGGCCAGCAGCACCGCATCGGCGGCGGCAATGGCTTCAGGCGTCAGCGGATCACGAGCGCCTACCGAGCCCTGGGTTTCCACCTGGAGATCGATGCCCAGGCGCGTGGCGGACTGCTTCAACGCCTCGGCCGCCATGAAGGTGTGCGCCACCCCGGTCGGGCAGGCAGTGACGGCAACGATACGCGGTCGGGAAGCGACGGCGGCGACTGGTGCTTTGGCTTGCTGTTCCCGGGCATCGACGGCGGCGCGCAGAAGGAAGGACTCGCTATCACGCAGGGCCTCGGCGGGGCTGGCGATGAACAGGCGCTTTCCGGCGAAGCGAGTCAGGTCCAGCTCCCCGCTCTTGACCACCAGCACCCAGTCGGCGGCTTCAAGGGTGGCAGCGGACAGCTGGCTCTCCGGGTGCTGCGGGTCCACGATCTCGACGCTGGTGCTCCAGCCCAGGCGCTGCGCGGCGGCATCAAGCAGGCGCGCACAAAGCACGCTGGTGACCCTGCCATTGGGGCAGGCAGTGACTATGGCGAGTTTCATCGAGACACCTCTTGTTGTTCTTCCAGCGGCCGGACTTCTACGGCGACTTCGAGCTGTTGCAGTTGCGCGGCATCGCTGATGCCGAAGCCCACCTGGGTCACCGCCTGGGCGGCGATGGCAGTGGCATGGCGCAGGGTGCGGGCTGCCGGCCAGCCGCTGAGCAGACCGTGAACCATGCCGGCCAACAGGGAATCACCGGCACCCACGGTGCTGGCCACGCGGACCCTTGGCGGCTGGGCATGCAGGGCGAGTCCGGGACCGAACCAGTTCACGCCGTCGGCCCCTTGGGAGATGACGACCTGTTCGATCCCCAATGCCTGTAGCCGGGCGGCTTCCTCGCGCTGCGCACTGACACCGGCCAGCGACCGGCCGCAGCATTCGCCCAGCTCATCGGTGTTCGGCTTGATCAGCCAGGGCACCGCGAGCAGGCCGGCGCGCAGGGCCTCTCCACTGGAGTCCAGCGCCACTTTCAAGCCATGGCCCTTGAGCCGGGTGATCAGCTCGGCAAGAAAAGCCGGCGCCACGCCTCGGGGCAGGCTGCCGGCCACCACTGCCAGGTCATATCCCGGCGCAAGGGCATCCAGCCGCGACAGCAGCGCGGTCTGGGCGGTAGCGTCCACCATGGGGCCCGGTCCGTTGATGTCGGTGATGCGCCCATCGGCTTCCGCCAGCTTGATGTTGCTGCGGGTTTCCCCCGCCACCCGGATGAAGGCGTCGACGAAACCGCGCCGTGCAAACAACGCCTCGAAAGCCTCGGCGTTGTCCGCACCGAGAAAGCCGGAAACGGTCAGGCTGTGGCCGAGGTCTGCGAGCACCTGCGCCACGTTCACCCCCTTGCCGGCGGCATGGCTCGCCTGCGCCAGGCTGCGGTTCACCTCGCCGGGATCCAGGCGGTCGAGGCGCAGGGTCAGGTCCAGCGCGGGGTTCAGGGTAATGGTCAGAATGCGGGCCATCAGAAACGCTCCGCCAGTTCGCGCACAGCCGCTGCGCTTTCCAGGTCCAGTGCGCTTTCGGCCAGCTCACGGGCGGCGCTCAGGTTGAACTCGCGCACCCGCGCCTTGACCTCGGCGATGCCGCTGGCGGACAGGCTCAGCTCATCCACGCCCAGCCCCACCAGCAACGGGACCGCCAGCGGGTCGCCGGCCAGCTCGCCGCAGACGCCCACCCATTTACCCTGGGCATGGGCTGCGCGCACGGTGAAGGCGATCAGTTGCAGCACGGCCGGGTGCAGGCCATCGGCCTGGGCAGACAGCGTCGGGTGGCCCCGGTCGATGGCCAGGCAGTACTGAGTCAGGTCGTTGGTGCCGATGCTGAAGAAGTCCACCTCGCGAGCCAGGACGGGTGCGATCAGGGCCGCAGAAGGCACTTCCACCATGATCCCCAGTTGGAGGTCGGCCTGGGGAATCTCCGCGGCCACTTTGAGCGCCATGTCGCGGGCCTGGCGCCACTCTTCGACGGTGCCGACCATGGGGAACATGATGCGCAACGGCCGCCCTTCGCTCGCACGCATCAGCGCGCGCACCTGGGTTTCCATCAGCTTCGGGCGCTGCAGGGTCAGGCGCACGCCGCGCACACCGAGGAAGGGGTTTTCCTCTTCCGCGACGGGCCAGTAAGGCAAGGGCTTGTCACCCCCGACATCCAGCGTGCGGGCCACCAGCGGACGGCCGTCGAGTGCGTCGAACACCCGACGATACTCCGCTTCCTGGGTCGCCAGATCCGGTGCCTGAGGGTGAGCCATGAAGATGAATTCGGTACGCAACAGGCCGACGCCTTCCGCACCTTGCGCCACCGCCTTGGCGGCACCCGCGCAGTCGCCCAGGTTGGCGCAGATTTCCACCCGATGGCCGTCGCGGGTCAGGGCAGGTTCCAGCTTGTCGGCATCGGCCAGTTGCAGACGGCGCTGCCGGCCTTCCTGTTCCTGGCAGGCACGTTGCAGTTGATCGGCATCGGGCGCCACCACCAGCCGTCCGCGCTGGCCGTCCAGCAGCAGCGGTGTCAGCGGTTCCAGCAGCAGCACGCCCGCCCCGGCCCCCACCAGCGCGGGAATACCCAGGGCACGAGCGACGATGGCGCTGTGGGAGGTGGCGCCACCACGGGCGGTGAGAATGCCGGCAACGCGGTCGCGGTCCAGGCGCGCCACGTCGGACGGGGCCATTTCGTCCATCACCAGGATGTAGGGCTCTTCCGGCTCGGGAGCCTCCTCCACGCCGCAGAGCTGGGCCAGGACGCGTCGGCCGATATCTCGCAGATCCGCGGCACGCTCGGCCAGCAGCGCATCGTGCAGGCTTTCCTGCTGGGCGGCGGCGCCTTCCACCACCGCCAACCAGGCAGCGGCCGCGCTTTCACCCTGTTTCAGGCGGGCGTCCACCTCGTCGCCCAGTTCCGGGTCGGTGAGCATTTCCAGGTGGGTGATGAAGATTTCGCGGATGGCTTTCGCCTCGCTGCGCAGCACCAGCGCCTCGATCTCGCCGCGCACGTGGTCGATGGCCTGTTGCAAGCGCTCACGCTCGACGCCGGGGGACTCGCCGCGCAGCGGATAGTCGAATTCCTGCTGCCGATGGATGTGCGCAGGACCCACGGCGATGCCAGGCGCAGCCGGTACCGCCTGAAGCTGGCTGCCGGGCGCCGGGGCGACGATGGAGGGTGCCGTCGGCTCGTCTTCCTGCATGACTTGGACGCTGACCGGCAAGGGCTCGACCTCTTCGCCCAGGCCCTGTTCGATGGCGGCTTTCAACGCCGGCAAGGCAGCGTCGGCGATAGCCGGTTCGGCGATGATTTCGATGATCTGACCACGGCGAATACCCAGGCCCAGGAGCTTGCTCAGGCTCTTGGCGGACACGGCAGCCGTGACGCTGTCGGCGAGCCGCAGGCGAATCTCGCCCTCGAAGGTCTTGGCCAGTTGCGCCAGCTCCTTGGCCGGCCGCGCGTGCAAGCCGTGGGCGTTGGGCAGTGGCAGGCGCACGCTGGGCCAGTCGGGCTGGACCTCTCCGCCCAGTGCCTCGAGTACGGCGCGACGTTGAGTGGCGCGGGCGAGCTCGCGGCCACGCCCATCTATCAACAGCGCACAGAGACGCTCCAGCAGGGCCAGGTGGGCGTCTCCCAGGCTGGCCAGGCAGAACAGGCCGTTGAGGGGCTGGTCGAGATGGCGCAGGGGCTTGTCCGGCGTCAGATACGCCAGGCCGGGGCGTTGCACCGCCTGGTCGCTGTTTAGCCACCACAGCCCATCGCCCAACGGCAGCGGTTCGCCCTGCAGCAAGGCGGCGGCAAAGCCACCCTCCACGCATTCGGCCCGGCGCAGGAGGCGCGCGGCTTGCAGCACCAGCTCGTCATAGTCATCCACCGCCAGGCCAAGGCCGATCAACTGATCGTCCAGCGCCAGCTCCTGGGGAGCGCCCTGTAGCAGCTTGAGGATGTCTTCCGGCGTTTGCGCCTGGCGCAGTTCGCTGCCGAGGTCGGCTTCACCCAGGGCACGGGTGAGGATCTGCAGGAGGCGCAGGTGTTCATCGGATTTGGCGGCGATGCCGATGGCGAGGTACACGATCTGCCCTCCGCCCCAGTCGACACCCTCGGGGAACTGCATCAGGCGCACGCCGGTGTTGAATACCAACTCGCGGGTTTGCGGTGTGCCATGGGGAATGGCGATGCCCTGGCCGAGGAACGTGGAGCCTTGGGTTTCGCGAGCCTCCAGACCGGCAAGGTACCCCGCCGCTACCAGGCCATCGCCCTCGAGCCGCTCGGCCAACATGCGCAACGCACACGCCTTGTCCGCCGCGACCAGGCCCATGGAAATCTGCCCTGCGGTCAGTTCGAGCATCGCATCACCTCTCCGGGCCTTGCGCCCTTCTTATCGTTGTCAGCCATCAGCAGCGTCACCGAACGTCGGTTGCGTCGGTTAAAGCGTAGACAGAACGCTTGCTGAATCGTTTCACTAAACTGAGCTGGCACGTTACTCGATAATCTTCGGTTCTTGAAGCCCGCCCGATGAAACACATCCGCATAACAGGAGTCGTGAACTTGAAACTCAGCGATATCGCCCGCCTGGCCGGCGTTTCGGTGACCACCGCCAGCTACGTGATCAACGGCAAGGCGGAGCAGAAGCGCATCAGCCCAGCCACCGTGGAACGCGTACAGGCGGTGGTGGACGAGCATGGTTTCAAGCCCAATCCCCAGGCCGCCGGCCTGCGCAGCCGGCAGACACGTACCCTGGGTTTCATCCTTCCGGACCTGGAAAACCCCAGCTACGCGCGACTCGCCAAGCTGCTCGAACAGGGCGCGCGGGCGCGGGGCTATCAGTTGCTGATCGCCAGCTCCGACGACGAGCCGGACAGCGAACGGCAGCTGCTCAAGCTGTTCCGCGCACGACGCTGCGATGCGCTGATAGTCGCCAGCTGCCTGCCGCCGGACGACAACAGCCTGGAGCAACTGCTGGCCGAAGGCCTGCCGGTGATCGCCGTCGACCGGGTCCGCAACCCACGGCGTTTCTGCGCGGTGGTCAGCGACGACCGCCAGGCCAGCCTGCAACTCACCCGCAGCCTGCTGAACCCGTCCCCTCGGCGCGTCGCCCTGCTCGGCGCACGGCCGGAGCTGCCCATCAGTGCCGAACGCAGCGCGGGTTTTCATGAGGCCTTGAAAGGGCTCAAGTGCGACGTGCTGGAACTCCAGGGCGAGGACTTCAGCCGCGAGTGCGGCCAGCGTCTGATGGCCGACCTGCTGCAACGCGGCGAGCTGCCCGATGTGCTGATCACCACCGCCTACGTTCTGCTCGCGGGGGTGCTGGATGCCCTGCGCGAACACGGCGACTGGCCCGAACGAATGCGCGTCGGCACCTTCGGCGATACCCAGTTGCTGGACTTCCTGCCGCTACCGGTGAACTCCATGTACCAGCAGCACGAGCTGATCGCCGAACAGGTGCTCGCGCTCGCGGTGGACGCGGTCGAGCGGGAGATTTACGAGCCGGGGGTGCGTGGTGTGGCGCGGAAGTTGAAGCAGCGGATCGCCCTGTAGGAGCGAGCTTGCTCGCGAAAACGTCGCCAAGAGCTTCGCGGGCAAGCCCGCTCCTACAACCCCCCAGATCGCCAGCTCGGAGGTTGAAGCAGCGGATCGCCCTGTAGGAGCGAGCTTGCTCGCGAAAACGTCGCCGGAAGAGCTTCGCGGGCAAGCCCGCTCCTACAAACCTACGCCCTCAGCCGCTGAATGCGCTGGCGCGATAATCCCGTGGCGACTGCTCGAAGTGTTTCTTGAAGGTCCGGCTGAAATGCGCCGAATCGGTAAAGCCCCAACGGAACGCAATGTCGGTGATGGACTCGCTACGCAGACGGGGGTTGGCGAGGTCGGCAGCGCTGCGTTTCAGGCGGGCACGCTGGATGAACCGGCAGACGCTGTCGCCTTGATCCTCGAAGAGCCGGTAGAGCTGGCGTACAGAGATATTCAACTGCCTGGCCAGCGACAGCGGCGTCAGTCCAGGTTCTGACAGGGACTGGTCGATCAATTGCTGGGCCATGCTGCGCAGACCGGCATTGTGGCAACCATCCAGTTCACTGGCGGTTTGTCCTGGCTGCTGGCGCAAAGTGGGCGCCAGCAGGGCAATAAGTGCTTGCTGCAGGGCTTCGCCCTCCTCCAGTGCGGCGTAATTGTCCAGTTCGCCGCCGCATATCTGCTCCACCAGGGTCCGCAGCACGCGTCCACTGGCGCAGTGCTGGGAAAGCTTGCCGAATTTCGGTCGCCCGTCTGGCATGTGCCGGCAGACGTCCTCGCGAGACAGATGGAAGGAGGCATGCTCGATCAGGCCATGGGGCAGGATCTCGCAGCCGCGCGCCGAATCCATCAGCGCCATCTCGCCGGGGGCGAGCTCGATGCTTTCGTCGTTCTGGCGTAACTGGGCCCGCCCGCTGCGCTGGACGATCAGAAAACAGTGGCGGTCGTCGTCGTGATCGATGGAGGTGCGTTGCCGGCTGATCATTCCGGCATTGGTGCGAATCTGCGCCACTTCCAGGCCCGAAAGGTCCTGACGGGAGATCTCACCGATGAACAGGCCATGACTGAGTGCCGGGCGCGACTCGAAACGGCCGCAGACGCCTTGCAGGGAACGGAGCCAGGACTCGAAATCATGGGAGCGGACAGCTTGGGCAACCATCGGGAACCTCCAGATCGGCTGACGCCACATTGTTGTTATGGCGACATTATTAACATGTTATCTATTTTTCCGGCAAGGATGCTGCCGGGCTCAAACAGATCGTTAACGCCCAATCAAGAGGTGTACCCGTCCAGTTCTTTCAGGATTTGCCGAGAACGTCCTTGAACGCATGCAGCGCCTGCAGCAGGCATTGCCGCTGTTCAGGAACGAGGCGGATATAACGACGGAAGCCAGGCATGCGGTTGACCACCTCGCTAGCGCCGATATGCTCCAGGCGGACCGTCCAGCACCGCCCTTCCCGTTCGATCAGCAGCCGCTTGAAATCCAGCGGCATCAGCGCCGCCAGTAATGCCGGGTCGCCGCGTAGGTGGGCCAGCAGCCCGCTCAGGGCCTGCGCATCACCTGCGCGCACCTTGCAGGCGATTCCCTGGCGGCGAACCGCACCACGGTGGTTCAGTTCGATTCGCACCTGGCCGGCTCCCGTCGAGGGGACCTGCAGTACGAACTCGGTGAGCACCAGGTGCATGAGGAACTGCGCCTGGACCACTTCACGAACGTCGAACACCAGCCCCCCGTCATCGCTGGAGAAGCGCATGACCGCGCCCTCCAGCGCTTCGGCGCGCAGGCATTGGAGGTCCTGTATCACCTTCAGCAACGTCGCCCCGGGCCGGTAGCCGGAGGGCTGCCGCCGCCAGTACTCAGACAGGCTTGGAAACATGGCTGAAATGCTCCACGGCGTGGACAACGGGTTCCTGGCTGAACTCCTTCTCCAGCACTTCTTCCACCGGCACCGGACGGAACGGATTGACCTTCTGCACGACCAGCGTCCAGAACAGTGCGTAAGCGGCGGTAAGGCCGAGCATCACAGCAAAGGGAATGTAGACGTCACGGGGGTTCATGCCCGGAGGCGTGATGTACCAGAGGCCGATGAGAATGCCGACGCTGGAGACGATTTGCGGCAGCGGGAACCAGGGCGAGCGATAGGCACGCGGCAGGTCCGGGCGACGGATGCGCAGCATCACCACCGACAGGGTCACCAGCAGGTAGGCGGTGCTCCAGGCACAGACCGCGGCCAGTACCAGGTTGAAGATGTCATCGGTATTGCCCCCTAGCCACCAGGCGTGAAGGCAGGGAATCGCAGCCGCCACGGCGATGCACAGCAATGGGGTCTTGAAGCGCGGATGCAGATAGGTGAAGACCTTGGGCAGAGCGCCATCGACCGCCATGCCGTACATGATGCGCGGCAGACCGGCCATCAATGTGTTGATGGTGGCGGCACCGGCGAACAGGAAGCCAATGCCCAGCCAGATTGGCCCGATATCGCCCATCACTGCCTGCGCGAACTGGGGAATGGCCATCGGCGTATCCAGCAGATGCACGCCGCTCGCTTCATCCAGCAGTACGTTTTCCACCTGGCGTTTCATGGCCGCGCCGTAGATGAACATGCAGGACGCCACACCCAGCAGGCCCAGGGCCATGGCGCGTGGCAGGGTCCAGGCCGAACGGCGTATTTCCGGAGCCAGTGGAGTGACGAACTCGCAGCCGACGAACATGAACATCGCCATGCCCACCAGGGACAGGATGGTGGTCAGGTCGGTGCCGATCAGCGAGGCCCCGAACCAGCCGTCCAGCTCGACCTTGGGCGCGGCCAGGAGTCCGGCCACGCCGAAGATCATCAGCGTCGTCCACATGCCGAAGGTGAGAATGACCTCCGCCTTGCTGAACACACTGATGCCAAAGGCGTTGAGGATGCCGAAAGTGATCACGAAGGCGACGCCCAGCAGCCAGGAACCACCGGCGGATTCGGCCAGGGTGTTGAGGTGTTCGAAGTTCACCAGGGCCATGATCCCCGAGAGGATGGTCTCGGCGGTGCCGGCGAACACATGCACGAGCAGGTAGGCGGAAATGGTGCCGGTGATGGCGAAGAAGCGCCCCATGCCGCAAGAGATATAGTCGTACACCGAACCGCTGGTGGGCAGGATCGATGCCGCCTCGGCGAAGGTGGTGGATTGCGCCAGCATCATCACGGCTGCGATCAGCATGGCTACGGCGAAGGCGCTGCCACCGATGCCGAAGCCCATGGTGGCGGTGAGGATCACCGGGCTCGCCATGATCAGTCCGATGGTGCTGGCGAGTGCGGTGGGGAATCCCACCGTGCCGCGATCCAGGTGTGCGGTGAGTCTTGCGTTGATGGACATGGTGGTGAACCTCGAAAGCGAATGTTGTCGTTGTTAGGGCTCAAGGCATGTAAAGGGCCGGGCTCCACAAGGGCCCGGCTCGCCGCGATGGGCGAAAGGTCTTCGGCACGTCACCCGTATGGGCGCGCACCTGTCAGGGCTTTCAGTAGGCGATGCAGACCGACTTGCTCTCGGTGAAGGCTTCGATGGCGGCATGCCCCATCTCACGGCCGATGCCGGACTGCTTGAAGCCACCGAAGGGCATGGACGGGTCCAGCAGGTTGTGGGCGTTGACCCAAACGGTGCCCGCCTTCAGTCGAGGAATCAGGCCCATCACCTGTTTCAGGTCGTTGGACCAGATGCTGGCGGCCAGGCCGTAGGGAGAGTCGTTGGCCAACGGCACCACTTCATCGATCTCGTCGAAGGCGGTGGCGACCAGCACCGGGCCGAAAATCTCCTCGCGCACCACCTGCATGTCCGGGCGCACGTTGGCGATCACCGTCGGTTTGACGAAGAAACCCCGTTCGCCGTGTGCTTCGCCGCCGCAAATGACGCTCGCACCCTGGGCGCGGCCACTGTCGATCATTCCCAGTACCCGGTGCTGCTGTTTGGCGGAGATCAGCGGGTTGATCTGCGCGCTCGGGTCCAGCCCCGGGCCGATGCTCAGGGAGCCAGCGATTCCGTGCAGGCGCTCCAGCACCTGGTCGAAGCATTTGCGTTGTACATAGAGGCGCGAACCTGCGGCGCAGACCTGGCCCTGGTTGAAGAAGATGGCGCCGGCGGCCCCAGCGGCGGCGGTGTCGAGCGCGGTGTCGTCGAGCACGATTACCGGCGACTTGCCGCCCAGTTCCAGGGTGAAGCGCGTCATGTTCTCAACCGCCGCGTGGCCGATCATCTTGCCCACCGGGGTAGAGCCGGTGAATGCCAGCTTGTCGATCCCGGGATGGGCCGCCAGGGCGGCACCCGCTTCGGCGCCCACACCCGTGACGATATTCACCACGCCGGCAGGAATGCCCGCCTCCAGGCACAACTGGCCCAAGCGCAGGGCGGTAAGCGGGGTTTCGTCGGCGGGCTTGAGCACCACGGTGCAGCCGCAGGCCAGGGCCGGAACGATCTTCCACAGGGCCATCATCAGCGGGAAGTTCCAGGGCACGATGGCGCCGACTACACCCACCGGCTCCGGCACCGTGTAAGCGCGGTACTTGCCACCGGGAATGGCGGCTATCGAGACATCCAGGCTCTTGCCTTCGATCTTGGTAGCCCAACCTGCCATGTAGCGGGTGTACTCCACCCCGGCGCCGACTTCGACGGCGCGCGACAGGTTGATGGACTTGCCATTGTTGAGGGTCTCCAGCTGCGCCAGTTCTTCGCCGTGGGCTTCCAGCAGGTCGGCGAGTTTCAGCAGCAGGCGTTCGCGATCTGCAGGACGCTGGGCCGCCCAGCTTCCCTCGAAGGCGCGCCGCGCGGCTGCCACCGCGAGATCCACGTCGGCCTTGCCGGCCACCGCCACGCGCGCCAGCTCCTCACCGGTCGCAGGGTTGTGTACCGGCATCTCGGTGCCGGACAGCGCCGGGCGCGACTGGCCGTCGATCAACAGGCCGTGGTGGGCCTGGACAAAGGCAACCACGCGGGGGTCAAGGGCAATGCTCATCTCGGTTCCTCTTCTCGCTCGGCCGCTGCGGCGGCCGGGTATCTCGGATAGTCGAGAGGCACTGTGCGCCGAGCCCGCGGCGCGATCTTGATCCTGGCTGCCGCCGAACTTGCCAATGGCTGCCAGGCGCGCTGGCAGGAAAAGGCAAGCCCGCTGGCAGGCACGTGCAAGTATTCGGTGGCGCCTTGAGGCACAAATGCAGCCACGCAGCTTGCACCGCTGCCCTAGAGGAGAATTTTCATGAATACCCGCGACAACGCCTTCTGGCACCCCATGCTGCACCCCAACGAAATGAAGCAGCGCGAGCCCATCCGCATCCTCCGTGGCGAGGGTTGCTTCGTCTTCGATGACAAGGGCAATCGCCTGGTGGACGGCGTGGCGGGGCTGTGGAACGTCAACGTCGGCCACGGCCGCAAGGAGATCAAGGCTGCCATCACCGCCCAGCTGGATGAACTGGAGTACTTCCAGGTGTTCGACGGCATCAGCCACCCGCGCGCCGAGGAACTGGCCGCGAAAGTGATCGGCATGCTGGAACCCGAAGGCATGCGCCGCGTGGCCTTCAGCTCCGGCGGCTCGGATGCGGTGGAGACCGCCCTCAAACTGGCCCGCCAGTACTGGAAGCTGCAGGGGCAGGCCGACCGCACCAAGTTCATCTCGCTGCGCCAGGGCTACCACGGCACCCACTTCGGTGGTGCCTCGGTAAACGGCAATACCGTATTCCGCCGCAACTACGAACCGCTGCTGCCGGGCTGCTTCCATGTCGACACGCCCTGGCTCTACCGCAACCCCTACAGCCAGGACCCGGAGGAACTGGGGCAAATCTGCGCCGACCTGCTGGAACGTGAAATCCAGTTCCAGAGCCCGGACACCGTCGCCGCCTTCATCGCCGAACCGATCCAGGGCGCAGGCGGGGTGATCGTGCCGCCGGAGAACTACTGGCCGCTGATCCGCAAGGTCTGCGACAAGTACGGCGTGCTGCTGATCGCCGACGAGATCGTCACCGGCTTCGGCCGCTCCGGCTCCATGTTCGGCAGCCGCCTGTGGGGCGTGAAGCCCGACATCATGTGCCTGGCCAAAGGCATCTCTTCCGGCTACATCCCGCTAGGTGCCACGGTGGTCAACGAGCGCATCGAGCAGGCCTTCGCCAACAACGGCAACTTCACCGGCGCGATCATGCACGGCTACACCTACTCGGGCCATCCGGTGGCCTGCGCGGCGGGCCTGGCCAACCTGGACATCGTCGAGAAGGAAAACCTGCCGGCCAACGCGGCAAAGCAGGGCGATTACCTGCTCAGAAGCCTGGCCTCCTTCACCGAGCGCTTCGCCGCCGTAGGCGAAGTGCGTGGCAAAGGCCTGATGGTGGCGCTGGACCTGGTAAGCGACAAGACCACGCGCGAGCCCATCGATCCCATGGGCGGCTATGCCAACCGCGTTGCCGAAATCGCCCGCGCCAACGGCGTAATGGTTCGTCCGGTGGGTACCAAAATCATCCTGTCCCCGCCGCTGGTGATCGAACAGGAGCAGCTCGATACCATCGTCAACGCGCTGGCCATAGGGTTCCAGGAAGCTCACCGCTAAGCTCGATACGGAGCGCGGAATGCCGCGCTCCGTATCCTGTCGGGAGTCTACAGGCTTGCTTCTGCCGGGCTTCAGACGGAGGAGAAGCAGTTATCCACAAAGAGATGCGCGCCGCTGACAAAGGACGCCTCGTCCGATGCCAGGAACAAGGCCGCCCGGGCAACCTCTTCCGGTTCGCACAGGCGCCCCTGCTGCAATGAAATGGCCGCTTCGCTGGCATCCACGCCCATGGCCTGCAGCTCCTTCATTTCACGAACACCATGAGCCGTGCGGATGAACCCCGGCGCCACCGCATTGCAGCGGATACCGCGGTCGCGGAACTCCACGGCGATGGCCCTGGCAAACATCTGGCAAGCACCTTTGGTGGCGTTGTAGACCACCTCACCCGGGGTGGCGTACTCGGCGGAAATGGACGAAGTGCAAACGATGCTGCCCTTCCCCTTGGCAAGCATTTGCGGCAGCACGGCGCGCGTCATCAAGTACATGCTCTTGACGTTGACCGCCATCAGCCAGTCCCACTCGTCTTCTTCCACATCGAGAAACGGCTTCACGATCAGGGTGCCCGCGTGATTGAACAGTACATCGGCGCCGCCGAAGGCCGCCTCCGCCTGCGCCACTGCCGCCTTCACCTGGTCTGCCTTCGAAACATCGGCGCCGATGCCGATCGCTTCGCCACCGGTAGCCTTGATCTGTCGGGCGAGATCCTCGGCGGCATCACCATTGCGGTCGATGATCACCACCCTGGCACCTTCGGCCGCGAACAAACGACTGGCGGCTTCTCCACAGCCACCCGCACCACCACTGATGACGGCCACCTTGTCGAGCAGCCGGGGTCTTGCTAAGTGCATGGCGTACACCTCGTTTGCATGGAGACGATCAGACCAGCGTAGTCCAGTCGGCGTCTCCTTCCGGTTGAGATTCCCCTGTTCCACCGTTATGCAGCGGAATAAATTAATATATTAACTTTCATCTATTGCCGCCTTCCCTTCCTTTCCCAATGCCTGACTCCCGCTCCTGGCCCACCGCCATCCGCGCTCTGCGCCACCCCAACTTCCGTCTGTATTTCGCCGGCCAGGCGATTTCCACCCTGGGCAGCTGGCTGCAGCAGGTGGCACTTGCGTGGTTGATCTACCGCCTGACCGGCTCCGCAGCGCTGCTGGGAATCACGACGTTCGCGGCGCTAGTGCCGCAACTACTGGTGGGGCCGCTGGCTGGCGCCTGGATTGACCGGCACGACAAGCGCCGCCTGCTGATCGGGGTCCAGGGCCTACTCGGTCTCCAGGCCAGCGGTCTTGCCCTCTTGACCGTGACCGGCAACATCGGCCCCGTGCTGATCGTCGCGATGGCCGCGCTACTGGGGGTACTCAATGCCTTCGACACACCGCTGCGGCAATCGCTGCTGAGCCAGTTCGTCAGCGGCAAGCAGGACCTGCCGAACGCCCTGGCATTGAACGCGATGCTCTTCAACAGCTCGCGCTTCATTGGCCCGCCCCTGGCCGGACTGCTGCTGGGAGTTACCAGCGAAGCCGCCTGCTTCGCCCTCAATGCGCTCTCCTACGTTGGCCTGACCGTCGGACTCCTGATCATCCGCATGGCGCCGACACCTCGTGCAACCGGGTCCACCGGAGACGTCTTCCGCGAAGGGCTGGCGTATGTTGCTGGACGGCCGACCATTCGCCTGATGATGCTCAGCGTGCTGGTCGTCAACCTCACCGCATCGAGCTACGCCGTGCTGCTGCCGGTATTCGCCAAGGACATCTTCGCCGGCGATGCGCGCACCCTCGGCTGGCTCTGGGGCGCGGCCGGGCTCGGTTCGTTGCTCGGTACACTGTTCCTCGCCAATCGCCATGCGCTTGCGGGGCTGGCAAACACCATCATGGTTTGCGCCATGGCCGGTGGCGCCAGCCTGCTGGCCTTCGCCCTGAGCGAACATCTATTGATCTCGCTGCTGGCCATGGCACTGCTGGGCTTTGCCATCACCAACTGCAACGTCGGCACCAACATCCTCCTACAGAGCCTCGCCCCTGAGCACCTGCGTGGCCGCGTGGTATCGCTCTATACCTCGACGCGCTTCGGATTCGACGCCATTGGCTGCCTGCTGGTAGGCGTGCTGGCCGAGCATCTTGGCGCGCCCTGGGCCATGGCCGTCGCCGGGATCCTGCTGCTCGGCTATTGCGTCTGGCTGTCGCCGCGCCAACGGCAGTTGGGACGGGAGATTGCCAACGTGAAAGAGGACAGCTGACGCCCGTGCTTCGCCTCGAGGATGACGACGGACGCCCTGGGTGGGATGCAGCTCAGCCAATAGTGTGTTTCAGCGCCAGGCCTCTTCCTTGTCTTCGGCCTTGCGCTGGCGGTATTCGCCGGGGGTCATGCCCGCGTTACGGGCGAAGAAGCGACTGAAGTAGGCCGGATCCCGGAAGCCCAGGAGGTAGCAGATCTCGTTGGCCGAGCTGCCGGTGAACAGCAGGAGGCGTTTGGCCTCCTGCATCACCCGGTCGTGGATCAGGCGCTTGGAAGGCAGGTCAGCGATGCGTCGGCAGATGTCGTTCAGACGCGCCTCCGTGACCCCCATCTGCTCCGCGTACTGCCCAAGGGACCAGTGCTCGCGGTAGTGCGCCTCGATCAATCCATTGAAACGGTGGAACACCTGCAAGTCTTCATGCCGCGCCGGCTGCGCCTTGAGCGAACGGGCCGAGAGGCGCAACAGGCTGATGAAGATCAACCGCGTCAGCGCTGACAGGCTGGCCTCGCGCCCCGGCCGGCTGGCGGTGAACTCGCTGCGCAGCTGGTCGAACAGCAGGTCGAGACGCTGCACCTCCTCGCCGTACTCCTGCCCCAGCTCCGAAAAGGCCACGCATACGGGCGCAATCTGCGCGCTATCGGCCAGCCCCTGTTCAGCCTCCAGCAAAGGCCAGACCAACTGTTGGCGAACCGTGAGTACGTGGCCGTCGGCGTCCTGCTCGGTGACGAAGGCATGGGGAATGGTCGGTGGCGTGAGGAAGAACAGCGGCCCCTCCTGGCGGTATTGCTGCTCGTCGAGATAGACCCGAACCGCACCACTCTTCACGTAGTGCACCTGGAAGAAACGGTCGTGGCGATGCACCGGCATGTTGCGGCCGAAGAAGTCCGCGAGCTTGCCCAGGGCCTCGTAGTGCACTTCGGCATCGGCGTACCGCTGGTCGTAGACCTGGCCGATGTTGATGTTGGGAATGGGCTGGCGCTCTGCCATGGCGACCTTTCTCCGTTGCCTTCGCACACCTTCGATGACGGAAGGTGAAGACGCAAGGCTTGACGATCATTAACATGTTAAATATAACGTTAACACATTAACGAAATCCTCGTTACGGGTGATGTTCCTGTCACGGCAACACCCGCTTTTTATCCACAGGAGAGGACCATGCGCCCTGCACTCGACCACGTCGCCACCGGTACCCTGTTCGGCGTTGCGCTGAACTACCGGGGCCTGTTGGAAAGCCGTCTGGAGGAATTCCAGCAGTTGCCCTACCAGAAGCCGCCGGTCAAGCCGGTGCTGTTCATCAAGACTCCGAACACCCGCAATGGCCACGGACAGCCGGTGGTCTACCCGCAAGGCGTCGAGCGCCTGCAGCCGGGCCCGGCGCTCGGCGTAGTGATTGGCAAGAGCGCCAGCCGCGTAAACGCCGCCGACGCCCTGGCCCATGTGGCCGGCTATGTGATCGTCAACGAATTCAGCCTGCCGGAAGAGAGCTACTACCGCCCGGCGGTCAAGGCCAAGTGCCGCGACGGCTTCTGCCCCATCGGTCCGGAACTCGTACCCGCTGCCGACGTGCAGGACCCGCACGCGCTGACCCTCAAGCTTTTCGTCAATGGCGAACTGCGTCAGGAGAACAGCACCGCCAACCTGGTGCGCGGCATCCCTCAGCTGATCGAGGAAATCAGTGAATTCATGACCCTGCACGAGGGCGACGTGCTGATCACCGGCACCCCGGAAGGCCGCGTAGACGTGCAGCCCGGTGACCTCGTGGAAGTGGAAATCACCGGCCTCGGCCGACTCGCCAACACCGTGGTTGCGGAATAAGGAGCCCGAGATGAAACACGCACGCATCCGTTACCAGGGCGACGTCCACGCCGTAACCGTAGAAGAAGGCAACGCCGTCCGCTTCGCCGATGGCCGCCTGCTGGCCGAGGACCAGGTCCAGTGGCTGCCACCGGCCACCGGCAACATGTTCGCCCTGGGGCTGAACTACGCCGACCACGCCGCCGAGCTGGCCTTCAAGGCCCCCACCGAGCCGCTGGCCTTCATCAAGTCGCCAGGCACCTACACCGGCCACAACCAGGTCACCTGGCGCCCGGACAACGTCGCCTACATGCACTACGAGTGCGAACTGGTGGCGGTGATCGGCAAGCCGGCGCGCAACGTGAAACGCGAAGACGCCCTCGCCTACCTGGCCGGCTACACGGTCTGCAACGACTACGCCATCCGCGATTTTCTCGAGAACTACTACCGCCCCAACCTGCGGGTGAAGAACCGCGACGCCACCACCCCGGTCGGCCCGTGGATCGTCGACGCCGCCGATGTGGCCGACCCGATGAAGCTGAAGCTGCGCACCTGGGTGAACGGCGAGCTGAAGCAGGAAGGCACCACCGCGGACATGATTTTCGACATCCCGTACCTGATCGAATACTTCTCCAGCTTCATGACCCTGCAACCGGGCGACATGATCGCCACCGGCACGCCGGAGGGCCTGGCCGACGTGGTGCCGGGCGATGAAGTGGTGGTGGAAGTGGAGGGCGTAGGTCGACTGGTCAACCGAATCGTCAGCGAAGCCGATTTCTTCGAAAGCAAAGGCTTCGCCCGCAAGCAACAAGAGGCATGAGCAGCATGATCAAGCACTGGATCAACGGCCAGGAAGTCGAAAGCAAAGAGACTTTCGTCAACTACAACCCGGCCACCATGGACGCCATCGGTGAAGTCGCCAGCGGTGGCGCTGAAGAAATCGCCGCCGCCGTGGCCGCCGCCAAGGAAGCCTTCCCCAAGTGGGCCAATACCCCGGCGAAAGAGCGCGCGAAGCTGATGCGCAAGCTGGGTGAACTGATCGACCAGAACGTACCGCACCTGGCCGAGCTGGAAACCCTGGACACCGGCCTGCCGATCCACCAGACAAAGAACGTGCTGATCCCCCGTGCTTCGCACAACTTCGAGTTCTTCGCCGAGGTCTGCACCCGCATGGATGGCCACAGCTATCCGGTGGACGACCAGATGCTCAACTACACCCTGTACCAGCCGGTAGGCGTGTGCGGGCTGGTGTCGCCGTGGAACGTGCCGTTCATGACCGCCACCTGGAAGACCGCACCCTGCCTGGCCCTGGGCAACACCGCGGTACTGAAGATGAGCGAGCTGTCGCCGCTGACCGCCAACGAACTGGGCCGTCTGGCCCTGGAAGCCGGCATCCCCAAAGGCGTGCTGAACGTGGTGCAGGGGTACGGCGCCACCGCCGGCGACGCCCTGGTCCGTCACCCTGACGTGCGCGCAATTTCGTTCACCGGCGGCACCGCCACCGGTCGCAAGATCATGCAGACTGCCGGTCTGAAGAAATACTCCATGGAGTTGGGCGGCAAGTCGCCGGTACTGATCTTCGACGACGCCGACCTCGACCGCGCGCTGGACGCCGCGCTGTTCACCATCTTCTCCCTGAATGGCGAGCGCTGCACCGCCGGCAGCCGGATCTTCATCCAGGAGAGCGTCTACGACCAGTTCGTCGCCGAATTCGCCGCCCGTGCCAAACGCCTGATCGTGGGTGATCCGCAGGACCCGAAAACCCAGGTCGGTTCGATGATTACCCAGGCCCACTACGACAAGGTCACCGGCTACATCCGTATCGGCATCGAGGAAGGCGCCACCCTGCTGGCCGGCGGTCTGGAACGCCCAGCCAACCTCCCTGCGCACCTGTCCAAAGGGCAGTTCATCCAGCCCACGGTGTTCGCCAATGTGGATAACCGCATGCGCATCGCCCAGGAAGAAATCTTCGGCCCGGTGGTCTGCCTGATGAAGTTCAAGGACGAAGCCGAAGCCCTGCGCCTGGCCAACGACACCGAGTACGGCCTGGCCTCCTACATCTGGACCCAGGACATCGGCAAGGCCCACCGCCTGGCCCGTGGCATCGAAGCCGGCATGGTCTTCATCAACAGCCAGAACGTACGCGACCTGCGTCAGCCGTTCGGCGGTGTGAAGGGCTCGGGCACCGGCCGCGAAGGCGGTCAATACAGCTTCGAGGTGTTCGCCGAGATCAAGAACGTGTGCATTTCCATGGGCAACCACCACATCCCGCGCTGGGGCCTGTGAGATAACGGCTAATCCATAAAGAGGGGAGTCCGACTCCCCTCCCCGTGCCGGCGTGCAACCGACCCGATAACAAGGTTCCCCAAGCGGGGAACGACACGAGGAGTTACCGTCATGGGCAAACTTGCTCTGGCTGCCAAGATCACCCACGTTCCGTCCATGTACCTGTCCGAGCTGCCGGGCCCGCGCCAGGGCTTCCGCCAGGCCGCCATCGATGGACACATCGAGATCAGCCGCCGCTGCCGCGAGCTGAACGTCGACACCATCGTCGTGTTCGACACCCATTGGCTGGTCAACGCCAACTACCACATCAACTGCGCGTCGAACTTCGAAGGCCTTTACACCAGCAACGAGCTGCCGCACTTCATCGCCAACATGGAGTACGGCTTCCCGGGTAACCCCGAGCTGGGCCGCTTGCTGGCCGAGGAATGCAACCGTTTCGGCGTGGAGACCATGGCCCACGACGCCACTACCCTGGCGCCGGAGTACGGCACCCTGGTCCCCATGCGCTACATGAACACCGACCGCCACTTCAAGGTGGTCTCCGTGTCGGCGCTGTGCACCTCCCACTACCTGAACGACAGCGCCCGTCTCGGCTGGGCCATGCGCAAGGCTGTGGAAGAACACTACGACGGCACTGTCGCCTTCCTCGCCAGCGGGTCGCTGTCCCATCGTTTCGCCCAGAACGGCCAGGCGCCCGAGTTCGCCACGAAAGTGTGGAGCCCCTTCCTGGAAACCCTGGACCACCGCGTGGTGCAGATGTGGGAAGACGGCGACTGGGAAGACTTCTGCGCCATGCTCCCGGAGTACGCGGTGAAGGGCCACGGCGAAGGTTTCATGCACGACACCGCCATGCTGCTGGGCGCACTGGGCTGGTCGAAGTACGACGGCAAGGCCGAAGTCGTCACCCCCTACTTTGGCTCCTCCGGCACCGGCCAGATCAACGCCGTGTTTCCGGTCACCCCGCAGGACGGTTCCGCCATTCCCGCCGCCCAGGCGTCGAACCCGGCCGGCATCGCCTCCACCAGCCGTCTCTGAGGGGCAGCGCCATGCCGCACTTCATCGTCGAATACACCCACAACATCGAGGCCGAGGCTGACCTGCCGGGCCTCTTCGAGAAGGTCCACGCCTGCCTGGGCGCCTCGGGGGTCTTTCCCCTCGGGGGCATCCGCAGCCGTGCCATGCGCCTGGATACCTGGCGCATGGCGGACGGCAAGCACGACTACGCGTTCGCCCACATGACCCTGAAGGTCGGTGCCGGCCGTGACCTGGAGACCCGCCGCCAGGTGGCCGACGAGCTGTTCGAGACGATCACCCAGCACTTCGCCGGACTCCAGGCGCGCCGTTTGCTGGCCCTCTCCTTCGAGATGACCGAGGTGGATGCCGAGCTCAATTACAAGCTCAACAACGTGCATGCATTCCTGAGGGGCCAGGGCGGCTGAAGCCGCCCCACCTCCCCCGCTCTCATTCAGAAAAAGTACAAGACCATGAGCACAATCGATTCCGTTTGCCCTGCTGGCACCGAACACGCCATCCGCGACGCGACCCATCGCGCCGTCACCTGGCGGCTGATGCCTCTGCTGCTGGTGTGCTACCTGTTCGCCCACCTCGACCGTATCAATATCGGCTTCGCCAAGATGCAGCTGAGCGCTGACCTGCAGTTCAGCGACACCGTCTACGGCCTCGGCGCCGGTCTGTTCTTCATTGCCTACGCCCTGTTTGGCGTGCCCAGCAATCTGGCCCTGGAACGGGTCGGCCCACGCCGCTGGATCGCTTTCCTGATGGTGGTCTGGGGCTTTCTATCCAGCGGCATGTTCCTGATCCAGGACGCCACCGGTTTCTACGTACTGCGCTTCCTTCTTGGCGTGGCCGAGGCCGGCTTCTTCCCCGGCATTCTGGTGTACCTCAACCGCTGGTATCCGGCACGTCGCCGCGCCCAGATCACCGCCCTGTTCGCCATCGCCGTGCCCATGGCCGGGGTGATAGGCGGGCCGCTGTCTGGCGCAATACTCGAAGGTTTCCACGACCACCTGGGCCTGCGCGGTTGGCAGTGGATGTTCCTGCTGGAAGGTTCCCCCGTGATCCTTCTTGGCCTGGTTGTATGGTTCAACCTGCCGGAGCGCTTTGATGCAGTTGCATGGTTGAGCGACGAGCAGAAGCGCTGCTTGCGGGAGGACATGGCGATCGAGGAGCAGCGCAAGCCCATCACCTCCTTCGCCGGGATCTTGCGCGATCGCTGGGTGTGGCTCCTGGTGGCGATCTACTTCGCGGTAATGCTGGCGGTGAATACCCTGGCCTTCTGGATGCCCACCCTGATCCACGGCACCGGCATCGCCCGGGACAGCCAGGTTGGACTGCTCAGCGCCATCCCCTATGTGGCAGGTGTTTGCTTCATGCTGGCCTGCGGTCGTTCCTCTGACCGTCACCGCGAACGCCGCTGGCACCTGTGCGTTCCGCTGTTGATGTGCGCTGCCGGCATTGCCATCAGCGGGCTGTTACCCGGCAGCACCGTCCCCGTCCTGCTTGGACTGATCATCGCCGGCATGGGTGCCAGCGCCGCCCTGCCGATGTTCTGGCAGTTGCCACCCGCCTTCCTCTCTTTCCGCACCCAGGCTGCCGGGATCGGTCTGATCAGCTCCTTCGGCAGCGTTGCCGCTTTTCTCGCGCCCTACCTGATCGGCTGGATGCGTGACACCACCCAGAGCGCCAGCCTCGCGCTGTTCGTCCTGGCCGTATTCATCGCCCTCGGCGCCGCGCTGGTGCTTCGCACGCCCGCCGAACTCGTCAATCCTCGTTAGAGAACCCCGTCATGCTCGACCCTACTCTGATCCAACAGGCCGCCGCCCGTCTCGACGCCGCCGAGCGTTCCCGCGAACAGGTGCGTCAGTTCTCCCTCGATTACCCGTCCATCAGCATCGACGACGCCTATGCCATCCAGCGCGCCTGGGTCGCCCAGAAGATCCGTGACGGCCGCAAGCTGGTCGGCCACAAGATCGGCCTGACCTCCCGGGCCATGCAGGTGTCGTCCAATATCACCGAGCCGGATTACGGCGCGCTGCTGGACGACATGCTGTTCGAGGAAGGCAGCGACATCCCGTTCGAGCGTTTCATCGTCCCGCGCGTGGAAGTGGAACTGGCCTTCATCCTCGGCAAGCCCCTACGCGGCCCGAACTGCACGGTTTTCGACGTGCTGGATGCCACCGAGTGGGTGATTCCCGCGCTGGAGATCATCGACGCCCGCATCCAGCAGGTGGACCCCGATACCAAAGTGACACGCAAGGTGTTCGACACCATTTCCGACAACGCCGCCAACGCCGGCGTGGTGATGGGCGGCCGCGCCGTGCGCCCGACAGATATCGATCTGCGCCGCGTGCCGGCCATCCTCTACCGCAATGGCGTGATCGAGGAATCCGGTGTGTCTGCTGCCGTACTCAACCATCCGGCCAAGGGAGTGGCGTGGCTGGCCAACAAGCTGGCGCCCTACGACGTCACCCTGGAAGCCGGCCAGATCATTCTCGGCGGCTCCTTCACTCGTCCTGTGGCGGCAAACCCCGGCGACACCTTCCACGTCGACTACGACCAGTTGGGCTGCATCGCCTGCCGCTTCGTCTGACGCGCCCCTGTAGGAGCGAGCTTGCTCGCGAAGCGCTTCGCCAGCAGAGCTGGCTCCTACATTCAATGCCTGCCAAGGAGTCCTCCATGGACCTGCCGATCAACCACTTCAAACAGCGCCTGCAATCCGGCCAGCCGCAGATCGGCCTCTGGCTCGGCCTTGCCGATGCCTATTGCGCGGAGCTGGCGGCCAATGCCGGCTTCGACTGGCTGCTGCTCGACGGCGAGCACGCGCCCAACGATCTGCGCACCCTGCTGGCCCAATTGCAGGCCATTGCACCCTACCCGTCCCAGCCGATCATCCGCCCGCCCATCGGTGACGCGGTGCTGATCAAGCAACTGCTGGACATTGGCGCCCAGACCTTGCTGGTGCCCATGGTGGAGTCGGCCGAACAGGCTGCCGAGCTGGTCCGTGCCATGCGCTATCCGCCCTTTGGCATCCGCGGTGTCGGCAGCGCCCTGGCCCGTGCCTCGCGCTGGAACAGCATCCCCGGCTACCTCGACCAGGCTGACGAGCAGATGTGCCTGTTGGTGCAGATCGAGAACCTCGAAGGCCTGGCCAACCTGGACGTGATCGCCGCCGTGGAAGGTGTTGACGGCGTCTTCATCGGACCGGCCGATCTCTCCGCCGCCATGGGCCATCGCGGCAACCCCGGCCACCCGGAAGTCCAGGCCGCTATCGAAGATGCCATCGCCCGCATCCGCGCTGCCGGCAAGGCCGCCGGCATCCTCTCCGCCGACCAGACCCTGGCGCGTCGCTACATCGAACTGGGCGCCGCTTTCGTCGCCGTTGGCGTGGATACCACGGTGCTGATGCGTGGGTTGCAGAGCCTGGCAGGTGCATTCAAGGGAACGGCCACTCCGGTGAGTGGGGGTGGCGGGGTGTATTGATTGCCCCAGGTAATTGAAGAAGCCGGCTCCTTGAGCCGGCTTTTTTGTGTCCGCCGCTCAAACACCTGCCGCCTGGAAATCCCTGTAGGGGCGAATTCATTCGCCAAGCAGGACACAGTCCTGCCGTAGGTTGGTGCTGAGGAACGAAGCCCAACGTCCAGACGCGCCGTGGTTCGTTGGGCTTCGCAAAGCTCAGCCACAACCTACAAAAAAATGGCGCCCCTTGGGCGCCATTTGCTCTGCACTCGAGCTCGATCAGCCCAACGCAATCACCGCCTTGAGCATCTGCTTGAAGGTTTCCACCTGCTCCTCGCCGAACTGAGCGAACACCTTCTCCTGTTGTTCTCGAGCAATGCGCCAGAGCGCGTCAGCCTGCTCCACGCCCGCGGGGGTCAGCACGTAACGATCCTCCGCGTCGGCCACCATGCCCTTGCGTTTGAGGATGGCCACGGCCTCCTCGATTTCGCGCATGGGCATCGCCACCTCACGTTGCAGATCGCACAAGCCGAGGCCTGCATCGTTCTCCAGCACCATCAGCATGCGCGCTTCACTGGTGCGCAGGCCGGTGGACAGCTGCTTGGGCTGGTAATCGGACTGGTAACCACGTACCGCCTGGGTCATCAGGTAGTAGAGGTTATGGGACAGGCGCCCCTGAAAGGCGCTCGAAGCCGGCTGGCCCTTGGCCTTCTGCGTCATGCGGGTGTGCGGCAGGACCATGGAGTAGGCGCCCTGGTGGTAGAGCAGCGGCGAACGACCGAAGTCGTCGAAACGCACCACCTTGCCGATGAGAATCCAGTGATCGCCACCTTCCACGTGCTGGTGCATTTCACATTCGAAGCGTGCCGCACAATCGGGCAACAGCGGCGCGCCACCGATGCCGGACTCCACGGCAACGCCCTCGAACTTGTCGTCCCGGGGACGAGCGAACTGATTGGACAGGTCGATCTGGTCGGCCGCGAGGATGTTCACCGCGAAGTGGCTGGCTCGCTCGAACACCGCCAGGCTGCTGGAGCGCTTGTCGATGCTCCAGAGGATCAGCGGCGGCTCCAGCGACACCGAGTTGAAGCTGTTGGCGGTGACGCCCACACGGGTGCCATCGGGCGCAGTGGCGGTCATCACCGTGACCCCGGTGGCGAAGTTGCCCAGGGCGCGGCGGAAGGCACGGGAATCGAAGAGGGTTTCTTGAGAGGACATGGCGCAGCTCCTGGCGACCACCTCCGAAGGGCGGACGCGCGATTGTTCTGATTGGGCGACGCAGGGCCGCCCGGCACGCAGGTGAGCGATGAAGCCCGGAGGATCAAACCATCGAGGGATCAGGCTCCAGGCCCATCAGCTCGCGACCGAGGATCTGCGCGCAGACGTCGTAGTCGGTGTAGGCGTGGGCGCCGGTCATGTGGGAATCACGGAACAGACGCTGCATCTCGTTGTTCTCGAGCCAACTGGTGCCACCGGCCGCCTCGAACAGACGGTCCACAGCCTGGATGCACATCTTCACGGCGTAGGCCTGGTTGGTGCGCCAGAAGGCCAGGGTTTCGCGGCTGGGGTACTGGTGGCGCTCGCCATGTTCGGCATGCTCCTGCCAGGTCTTTTCCAGGAAGGCGCGGGCGGCGGCTACCTGGTGGGTGGACTCGGCCAGGCGCATCAGCGCCGGGGTGGCAGTGCCCACGTTCGCGCCGGTGTAGGCGCGCACGCGGTTCTTCGTCTTCTCCTTGTAGGCCTCCAGCATGCGCTCGGCGATACCGAGGCTGATGGCCGCGAAGCCGCTGGCGAAGTAGGGGCGATAAGGGGTGTAAAAGATCTTGCTATCCGGGTACAGGCCGAAGCCGTCCGAGCGCCCCTCCATCATGTCCTTGGCGGCCTGGATGCGATGGTTCGGGACGAAGGCGTCCTTGATGATCAACGTCTTGGTGCCGCTGCCCTTCATGCCCGCGGCGTACCAGTCATCACGAATCTCGTAGTCGCTGCGAGGCAGCACCGCGAAGCAGTAGACCAGTTCGCCGTCGGCGTTCTTGCGCCGGCATCCGACGATGGCCCATTCGGCATGGTCGCTACCACTGCTCCAGCCCATCTCGCCGCTGAACAGAACCCCACCCTCGACTTCCTCGACCTTGCCGAACGGTGCGATAGAGCTGCTGGCGGTGGCATTGGAGTCCTCGCCCCAGATCTCCTCCTGCAGGCGTGCAGAGAACATCGCCAGCTGATGACTGTGGGTGCACAACAGGCTGAAAGCCCAGGCGGTGCTGGCGCAGGCGCCGGCCAGGGCAACCACGCAATCGGCGAACTCCGGCAGGGAGATTTCCATGCCGCCGTACTTCTTCGGTTGCAGCGCGCGGTGCATGCCGATGCCCTTGAGCATGGCGATGTTCTCCTCCGGCACCTGGCGCAACTGCTCGGCTTTCGAGGCATTGGCAGCAATGGCCGGGAGGATGGCCTTGAGGTCGTCGAGAAGGGAGTTTGGCTTTTTCATGTCGAGGCCCTGCTTATTGTTAGTACTTGGAAAAGGCCAGGCAGATGGCTCATCTCGATGCACAAAGGCACGGGAAGCCGGAGCCTGAAACGGGTAACCCAAGTGGGTGCAGGGCGATTATGGGACGGGGGGCAAACGTCAAGAATGGACGTTACGGTCTCTCGATTGCACTTTTCATGGCGCGCCGGAAACGTTGCGTTTCCGGCATAGGACCCGGCTCGCGGCGTGCCCTATCAGGGTTTGATCTGCTTCAGCTCGTTGAGCAGCTCGATCAATTGCTTGAGCTTGTCCTCGCCGAACTGCTCCTGGATCTTCTGGTAGTTGGCTTCCATGCCCTCGCTCATGGAGAGGAAGCACTGGTGGCCCTTCCCGGTCAGATTTACCAGCACGCGGCGCTGGTCTTGCGGAGCCTTGCGGCGTACCACCACGCCATCGCGCTCAAGGCGCGCCAGCACGCCCGTCATGCTCGGCTTGAGGATGCAGGCGAGGTCCGCCAGCTGGTAACTCTCCAGTTCGCCGTGCTGGCGCAGCAGGCGAATAACCCGCCATTGCTGCTCGGTCAAATCGTGCTGGTTGAGCAACGGACGGAAGAAGCTCATGGCCGCTTCGCGGGCCTGGAGCAGGGTCAGGGTCAGGGAGGGGCGGGGTTGGGGCATGTTGGCTCGGGTCCAGGATTTATCGTGAAGATTTTAACGAAAGTAGCCGTACCCGCGCAGCTCCAGCAAGACGAAGGGAGCGAACACCTTGGTGGAAGCCCCCACAGCCTGCCCCATCAGGACCCCGATTTGACCTTGCTCCAGACGCGGGTCCGGACACGTTCCAGCTTCTGCGCCAGTGGCTCGAGCGTGAACAGCTTGTCCATCACGTCCCGTGGCGGATAGACCATCGGGTTGTCGTGCAGCGCCTGGGTGACCAGGGTGTCGGCGGCCTTGTTGGCGTTGGGGTAGCCCAGGTAGTTGGAGGTATCGGCGATCACGTCCGGCCGCATCATGTAGTTGATGAAGGTGAGCCCTTCCTGCGGGTGCTGGGCATCCTTGAGCAGGACCAGGTTCTCGAACCAGACTGGCGCACCCTCTCGCGGGATGCTGTATTCGAGGCGCACCTGGGAGCCGGCGTTCTTCGCCGATTGCTGAGCCTCGTAGACACCGCCGGCCCAACCCACCACCACGCAGATATCGCCATTGGCCAGGTCGGTGATGAACTTCGACGAGTTGAAATAGGCGATATGCGGCTTGAGCCTGACCAGCAGTTCTTCCGCCTTCGCGTAGTCCTCCTTGCGCGTGCTGTGGGGCGGCAGGCCGAGGTAGTTCAGGGCGATCGGGATGATCTCGCCCGGTGCGTCGATCATGGCGACACCGCACTGGCTGAGCTTCTCGAGGTTCTCTTGCTTGAGCACCAGGTCCCAGGAGTCGACCGGGGCGCCATCGCCAAGGATGGCCTTCACTTTGTCCGCATTGTAGCCGATACCGGTGGTGCCCCAGAGGTAGGGCGCGGCATAGCGATTATCCGCATCGTTGGCCTGCAGCTTGGCGAGGATTTCCGGGTCGAGATGGGACCAGTTCGGCAGCTTGTCGTGATCCAGTGGCTGCAACACACCGGCCTTGATGAGGTTGGGCAGCGTGCTGTTGGTGGCCACAACCACGTCGTAGCCGCTGCCGCCGGTCATCAGCTTGCCTTCCATCATCTCGCTGCTGTCGAACACGTCGTAGACGGTCTTGATGCCGGTCTCGCGGCTGAAGTTCTTCACCACATCCGGACCGATGTAGTCATACCAGTTGTAGACATGGACGCGCTGCTCAGGCGTCTCTGCCTGAGCCTGGCCGAGACCCACGGCAAGGATCGAGGCCAGGGCGAACGTCAGGGTGCGGGTTGGCTTCATCAGGGTGCTCCAGGTGGACCGGGCGCGGTTGCAGTCCGCCCCCGTTGGGGAAATGGGCAGGGGCGGTTCGACTCAGGGAATCAGCAGTTCGCGGCGTCCGTCGGCGTGCTCGATGCGTTCGCCGGGGAGGATCAGGCGGCGGTCGGAGAGGTATTGGTACTCGGCCCGGGCTTCCTGCAGCAGTCGAAAATCCAGCTCGACCACCTGCCGGCAGGGCTCGCGGCCGGCCTCGAAGATCAGGCGGCCGAAGGGATCGACCGCGGCGCTTCCGCCTGCGAAGACCAGGTCGTCATCGCCCTCTCCCACCCGGTTCACCATCAGCGCGAAGGCCTGGTTTTCCTGGGCGCGGGCCATGATCGCAGTGCGGTGCACGGGGCCGTATGGGTCCATGTTGCCGTTGGTGACCAGGATCAGCTCGGCGCCCAGCTGTGCCAGTGCCCGTGCGGTCTCGGGTAGCTCGATGTCGTAGCAGATCAGGATGCCGATGCGCACGCCCTTCCACAGGGCCGTTGCGTAGCGGTCGCCGGGCGTGATCAGTCCGCGCTCGGACGGCCAGAGATGGGTCTTGCGGTAATGCAGTGCCACGCCGTCGGGCGTCACCAGTGCCGAGGTGTTGTAGACGGTGCCATCGGCCCGTTCGAGCAACCCGACCAGCACCGCGACATCCTTCTCGCGGGCGGCACGCTGCACGGCTTTGAGACTGGGGCCATCCCGGGGTTCGGCTACAGCCGCGACATTATCGGCATTCGGAAAACCCATCAGTTGGGTTTCCGGAAACACCACCAGCTCGGTTTCTGGTGCGCACGCGGCAATGGCCTCCAGGGTGCGTTCGAGGTTGTAGGCGGTGTCGCCGTCACGACCGGCGAGTTGGACGAGTTCTACCTTCATGGATGCTCCTTCTTGTCAGCGGGCGGGCAAGCGTCACAATGCTCGCCACTCGCCCTGGCATGCCCGGAGTATGGGGCTCGCCCCGGCCAGGAGTAATTACGCAAGCGTGGTAACCCATCGGGGGTAGCGAACATGAGTCTGACCTTGCAGGACATCGCCTGGCACCAGTCCGTCGGCCGGCTGATCGAACAGCTCGACCGTCCCGGATTCTGGCTGGCCCTGGTGCGCCTGCTGGAGCAATACCTGCCCTTCGACAGCTGGGTGGTGCTGCTCTTCAGCGACGGTCGACCGCAGGTATTCGCCGAGTGCCCCGGCGCTGATGGCGGGCCCGATCCCCTCTTCCAGGACTACCTGCGCGGGCTCTACCAGCTCGATCCCTTCTACATCGCCAGCCGCGAAAACAACGCCGCCGGCCTGTTCCGCTTGGGCGAGGTGGCGCCGGAATGCTTCGAGCAGACGGATTACTACCAGCGCTATTTCCGCCTCAATGTGGTAGCCGATGAAGTGCAGCTGAATGTGCCGCTGGAGGGCGGCAGGACGCTCTGTCTTTCGCTGGGTTCACGCCAACGCTTCAGCCCGGAGCAGATCGCCTTGCTCGGCCTGATCCAGCCCTGGGTCGCCGGCCTGATGCGCCAGCGCCTGACCTTCGAGCAGGAGCTGATGGCCAGCCCGCCGCCACCCGCTCCGGCCTGGCAGGCGCAACTGGAAGCCGCCGGGCAGAAGGTGGAAAACGCCCTCACCGCCCGCGAACTGGAGGTGGGACGCTTGATGCTGAGCGGCTGCTCGAGCAAGGAGATCGCACGCAAGCTGGACATCTCCGCCGAAACGGTGAAGGTCCACCGCAAGCACATCTACAGCAAGCTGGGGATCAAGTCGCAGTCGGAGTTGTTCCGACTGTTCCTGGAGGCTCAGGAGGGGTGAAGCCTTCATTCGTAAGATGGGTAGAGGAACGAAACCCATCGCGACTGAATTGATGGGTATCGCAAGCTCCACCCATCCTACGAACTGACGCAATCCTCTCCCCCGGCCCCCGCTCTGCGCCCCGGCCTGATCGCTTCGCGCTCAGGCGCTCATCGGCACCGGAAGCGGTGCTTCCGAAAGCGTGCCTCTTCACCCCAGAGGGCGAGGGGTGACTCGCGCCGGAGAGGGATAAACCAACCTGACGCAGCCAGCTGCCTGAAACTTGGCAGTTCGTAGGATGGGTAGAGGAACGAAACCCATCGCTACTGAATTGATGGGTATCGCAAGCTCCACCCATCCTACAAACTACAACCCGTTAAATCGGTTTGAACAATTACTTCCCGCCAATCAACCGTTACCGCAACCCTGACCGAAAACTACATATTCCAGGCGATGAACTTTGCCCTGGTGATCTTCGTAGGTCATATAAGCCGGAACTACGCCACAGACATCGGGTACTTCACTTCGAGAAATAACCTTGGCGATATCAAGTTCCATTCCATAGTGATACTGCTCGATTACGGGCTCCCCGGCGACCGCAGATTCCACCGGCTCTGCAGCCAAGGCGAAGGCAGGCATGCCGGCAAGCGCCAGCAAGGCAAGAGTTTTCATTGGATTGTTTCCCGAGTGCTTGGAGTTTGAAACTTCGACCAGCTCTCCACGAACTGGTCGAAGGTACAGCGCAACACCTTGCGGTGATGTTTACGGCAGCAAGTGCCTCATCGTGGGAGGCGGGATAATTTTAAGGGTCGGGAAACTTCACAAACAGCGCCGAATACAACAAGGACTTTTTACTGGCCGAACAACAATCCGTCCAGCCAACCGGAAGTTTCCGGCCTGGCGCCCTTCTCCCCGATCACCACGGTGCAAGTCATCCCGGCGGCCAGCAGCACGCCTTCCGGCACTTCGTCGAGATGGATGCGCACCGGCACTCGCTGGGCCAGGCGTACCCAGTTGAAAGTGGGGTTCACGTCGGCGATCAGTTCACGGCTTTCCGGGTTGTCGCGGTCGTAGATGCCCCGGGCGATGCTGTCCACACGCCCGGTGAGGCGCTCGCCGCTCATCAGCCTGAGTTCGGCAAGATCGCCGACCTTGATGTGTGGCAGGCGGGTTTCTTCGAAGTAGCCGTTCACGTAGAAGGACTGCTCGTCCACCAAGGCCATGCTGGCCTCGCCGCGCTCGGCGTAGTCACCCTTGTAGACGTTGAGGTTGGTGATATGGCCGGCCACCGGCGCGCGGACTTCAGTGCGCGCCAGATCGAGTTTCGCGGCCTCCAGGGCGGAGACGGCCTCGTGGTATTCGGCCAGGGCCGCGGCGGCCAGGTGGCCGGCGTCTTCGCGGCTCTCGCGGGAGACCACCAGGTCGTCCATGTCGGCGCGGCGGTCGGCGTTGACCTTGCGCATCGCCAGGGCTGCCTTGCGGGCCGCCACCAGGGCTTCGGCCTGCTCCACCGCCACGGCGTAGTGGGCCGGGTCGATGCGCAATAGCAGGTCGCCCGCTTCCACCTTCTGGTTGTCGCGTACCGCTACTTCCAACACCAGGCCGGCCACGTCCGGGGCGATGTTGATCACGTCGGCGCGCACGCGGCCGTCGCGGGTCCAGGGCGAGTCCATGTAGTGCTGCCAGAGGGTGCGCACCAGCACGACCGCCAGCGCGAGGATGAGCAGGGTCGCGCCGACACTGATGATTCGTTTCAGGGACATGAGAGCCTCAACGGTAGATGGTCAGCGCCAGGGCGCCATACAGGCAGGTGAACAGACCGACGCGCAGCAGCGCCGGGTGCCAGGCGTGGCGGTAGAGGCCGCACCAGGCGAACAGGCGGTCCAGCGCCCAACCGAGCAGGAACGCCACCAGGAACAGCACGGTCAGGCTCGGCAGATAAACGCCGTGCAGGGCGATTTCACGCGGCATGGGCGACTCCTTGCAGGTGTGCACTCGCGGTATCGCCACCCAATGGATTCTGCGGGTCCAGCAACGAGGTGCGGATGAAGTGCAGGTAGCTCTGCAAACGGCGCAGGGGCGAGGTTTCGAACTGCGGCGCGCAGGGCTCGGCGGTGCTGCGCACGCTGTCGATGGCCTGCTCCACGGCGAGCAGGGCGCGCTGTCGATTGGTTTCCGAAGGCTGGATGAACAGCCGGATCAGCGCCCGGCCCATGGCACGGATAGCGTTGCGCCAGGGCATGGATTCGGCATAGCAGGACAGTGCCGGCAGGCGCGCCTGCTCCAGGCGCATTTCGATCACCGCATGCCCCACTTCCTGAACCAGGAACATCCAGCGCAGCAACTGGCGCTGCACGTCCGGGCGACCGGCGGAATACAGGTAGGCCTGGTTCAGCAAGTCGCGGGTGCCGCTCTCGAAACCGGACACCAGTCCCTTCATTCGTCCGCTCACGGCACTCACGACACACATGCGCAGGTCGCGCTCCAGGCGCCGCCACAGCCAGGGCCGGTTGGGCGGCAGGAGCACGGCGGCGGCCACAGTTGCCAGGGCCATGGACAGCACCGATGCCAGGTACTCGTTGAGCACCCGGTGCGGGTCGAATAGCGCCTGGTTGGCCGGCATGGAGTTCATGCTGAACCAGATCAGCAGGCCGAGGCCGGCACCCGCCAGTTGTGGCCGCGCCAGCAGGTAGGCACCCAGCGCGACCACCGGTGCCAGGGCACAGCAGAGCAGCGCGAAACCGTCGATTGCCGGCAGGACCCGGAAGGTCATGAAGATACCCAGGCAAGCGCCGGCGGTAGCCCCCAGGGTAAGTTGCAGCGAAAGACGCCGGGGGCTGGAGGAGGACGATGCCAGCGCCGAAACCATGCCGATGGTCATCGCGAAAGTGCCGCCACTGGGCCAGGCCGTGGCCATCCAGAAGGCGCCGAGCAGCAGGATCAACAGGCTGCTGCGCAGGCCCGCCACGGCAGCGGCTACCGCGTTCGCACGGGGCCGGAAACTCTCCTTCCACTGCTCGCGGGCGTGATGGTCGTCGAGTAGCGAGGCGTGGGTCTGGGCATAGCTGTGCAGATCGTCTGCAAAGCGATAGAGCAGCTCGGCAGCGGTGTCGTAATCCAGGCTCTGGGCTTCGCTGGGGTGTTGCATGGCGAGCTGCGCGCGGCCGCTGCGGATCAATTGCATCAGTTCCTGCTTGCAGGCCTCCAGGCGGATGGCGAGCTGCGCCGCGTCGGCCTCGCTGCTGAGGCGATCACGCAGCGGCGCGAGCAACCGAGAGACTTCCGCAAGGCACGGCTGCAACGCCTCCAGCACCGCGCCCCCGTAGGAGCCAACTCTGCTGGCGAATTCCGTCGGCTCGGAGCCTTCGCGAGCAGAGCTCGCTCCTACAGTGAGACGGCGCAGCAACTGGTGAAGACCGTGGAAACGCGTAGAGAGCACCATGAACTCGTTGTTCAACCGCGCCAGGCGTCCGCTGCGCATGCGCATGTGCGGGTCTTCGAAGGCGGTGGCGTTGCGCATGTTCTCCAGGTTCACGGCGGCGGCCGCAAAGCGCGCGTTGCTGGCATCGAAACGCGCGGTATCGAGGCCACCGGCCAGGCCTTCGCAGGCGAAGGCGGCGAAGTCGCGGAAACGTCCGTGCAGCGTGTTGCGCAGGTCGGTGCTGGTGCTCTGCGGCAGGATCAGGCCGTTGACCAGGCCAGTGCAGAGAATGCCCAGGCTGATCTCCAGCACGCGCCAGAGGGCGAGCATGAAGGCATCGTCGGGGTGGCTCGTGGCCGGCAGGCCGATCATCACCGCCGTGTAGCCCGCCAGCACGCAGGCATAGCCGCGGAAATCCCGGTAGCGCGCGGCGCCAGCCGTACACAGGCCGATCCAGATGGCCAGGCAGAGCATGAACAGCACCCGCTCCTGATTGAACAGGGCGATCAGCGCCACCATCACGGCCAGTCCCAACAGGGTGCCGATGATGCGGTAGAAGCTCTTGGCCAGGACCTGCCCGCTCTGCGGTTGCATGACGATGAACACCGTCACCAGTACCGTGCCCGGCTGCGGCAGCTCCAGCCGATAGGCCAGCCAGAGGGCGAGGAAAGCGGTGAGCAGGGCCTTGAAGATGAAGGCCCAGGTCAGGCCGTCACTGCGCGCCCACTCGACCAGCGCGCGGTTGAAGGTTCGAACCATGTCGGGTCCTCAGGGCTTGGGGAGAAAACGCAGGCGTGGTTCCTGCGGCGCCAGGCTGGCGTCGGCGGGGCCGGAGGGCTCGGGCAGCACACCACCACCGAGCGCCAGCAGCAGATCTGTCTGGGCACCGAGCAAGGCCGCGCGCACCAGCTGTTGCTGGAGCTGGCGCTGGAACAGCACGGGTTGGGTTTCCAGCACGGCGTCGAAACCGGTGAGGCCGCGCTGCTGGGCCAGCAGCGCGAGGTCACAGGTCTTCTGCGCGGCCGCCACCGCTTCGGCGGCGAGTGCCTGCTGCTGGTGCAGCGACTTGATGCGCACCAGGGCATCGGCTACCTGTTGTAGCGCGCTGATCAAGGTCTGGTTGTATTGCTCCACCGCAACGTCGTATTCGGCAGCGGCAGCCCCGAGCTGACCACGGCGCAGCCCGCCATCGAATACCGGCAGGCTGAGGGCAGGCCCGAGGTTGTAGGTGAGCTTGTCGTAGCGCAGGAAGTCCAGGACGCCGCCCTGTGTGGCATTGGTGCCGATACCGCCCAGCAGGTTGACGTTGGGATAGAAGCCCGCCTTGGCGACCTCGATACCGCGCGCCTGGGCTGCCACCTGCCAGCGGCTGGCGACCAGGTCCGGGCGACGGCCGAGCAGTTCCAGCGGCAATTGCGCGGGCAGGCCGGGCAGCTTTTGCAGGTCGAGCATCGGCCGCTGCAGGCGCTCGCCCTCCCCCGGTCCCTTGCCGGCCAGGGCGGCAAGCTGGTTGCGAGCCAGGGTGATGGATTCGTCCAGGGCATCGATCTGCCGGTGGCTTTCCGGCAACGGCGCTTCGGCACGACTGACTTCCAGGCGCGTGCCGATGCCGTCGCGCAGGCGCTGTTCGGCCAGCCGCAGGATTTGTTCCTGCTGTGCAAGGGTGGCCCGGGCAATGTCCATCTGCGCATGCAACAGCGTCAGGTGGATGTAGCTGCGCATCAGGTTGCCCTGGAGCTCCAGCGCCGCCAGACGGGCCTCCGCCACCGCCACACGGACCTCGTCCATCGCCTGATGGCTGCGGCTACGCTCGCGTCCCCAGAGATCGAGGTCGTAGGAGAAGCCGAGCAGGCTGGCGTTGTTCCAGCTGGTGGTGCGGGCGAGATCGCCAGGGCCGTAGAAGTTGTCCTGCGGCCAGCGCTTGCGCTGCACATTGGCGTCGAGATTGACCTGGGGCTGCTCGGCGGACTCCACCACGCCAGCCAGGGCGCGGGCCTTGCGCACCCGGGCGGCGGCAATGGCCAGGCTGGGACTGCCGGCAATCGCCTCCGCCATCCAGGCGTCCAGCTGCGGGTCGCCATACGCGCGCCACCATTGGGCACTGGGCCAGGCGGCGTCATGTTCGGCGCGGCGAATGGCCGAGCCTGGGTCAAGTTGGGATGCGTCCAGGCGCTCAGCCTGAGGGGCTATGCCCTGACTATCGATACAAGCGGAGAGGAGCGAAACGGCGGCGAACAGACTGGCGCGGGCGACGCCGGGCCAAGGATTGCGGTGCACTGCGGCATATCCTGCATGCTGGATAACCAGGGCTGATGCCTGGAACGGCGGCGATTCTAGAACTGGGCGGAGCCAAGGATAAGGCGACGGATAGATGAAGGATTGTGTACTGAATCAGCCATAATCTCAGGACATACTTCGTGACAAAATTTGCCTCCCTTCCGGGCCAGGACCCTCCATGGACATCCTTTTCAACATGCGCGCCTTCGTCTGTGTGGCGGAGACTGGCAGCTTCACCGCCGCTGCCCAGCGCATGGACCTCACCACCTCGTACATCTCCCGCGCCGTCGCCACCCTCGAAACCCACCTGCGCACGCGCCTGCTGCATCGCACCACCCGTCGCATCGCCCTGACCGAAGCCGGTCAGCGCTACCTGCTGCGCTGCGAGCAGATCCTCGGCTACATCGAGGAAGCCGAGGCCGAGGCCAGCGAGGCCCACGCACGGCCGGTGGGCAACCTGAAGGTGCATGCCATGACCGGCATCGGCCAGCACTACCTGATCAAGGCCATCGCCGGGTACAGCGAGAAGTACCCGGACGTGAGCTTCGACCTGACCCTGGCCAACCGCACCACCGATATTCTCGACGAGGGCTACGACATCTCCGTGGTGATCGCCCAGGAGCTGCCGGATTCGGGGTTCATCTCCAAGCAGCTCGGCACCACCTACAGCGTGCTCTGCGCCTCCCCCGGCTACATCGAGAAACACGGGGCGCCGCGTATGCCGTCGGAACTGTCGAAACACCGCTGCCTGCGCCTGGTGAACAACGTGATGTCCCTGGACAAGTGGCTGTTCGAAGGCCCGGACGGGCAGGAGATGGTCAGCGTCAACCAGACGCCGTTCCAGGTGAATACGGCCGATGCGATGACCGAAGCCATCAAGGCAGGGATAGGGGTTGGCGTGGTGCCGGTGTACTCAGCCATCAGCGGCTTGAAGGACGGCAGCCTGGTGCGCGTACTGCCCAACCACAGTCTCTTCCCCCTCGGCATCTACGCGCTCTACCCATCGCGGCAGTTCCTCGATGCGAAGATCCGTACCTGGGTCGAATTCCTTCGGGAGTTCCTGCCGGAGCGGGTTGAGGCGGATGAGAAGGCCGTGGCGGAGTACAGCTTGAGGTTGGGTACGCGTTAGCAGCCTGGCTTTCGCGCGAGCCTGCCCTCCCTCACCCCCGGCCCCCGCTCTGCGCCCCAGCCTGATCGCTTCGCGCTCAGTCGTTCATCGGCACCGGAAGCGGTGCTTCCGAAAGCGTGCCTCTTCACCCCAGAGGGCGAGGGGTGACTCGCGCCGGCGCCACCTTGCCCTGGCATGGGCCCTGTGGGGGCGAATTCATTCGCCAAGCAGATCGAAGAGCTGCCCTTGGGAGTCTAGGCGCGGCACAACTTCCCTCTCCCCCGGCCCCTCTCCCGCACGCGGGCGAGGGGTGACTCGCGCCGGCAAGGCACACACCAGTCTGAAGCTCAAACGGGCCTGCGGCTGAGGCAGCACTACTTGCCGTAACCCTTCACCGCCTCCAGCCAAGCTGGATCGAGGCGGTTCTGCTCCACTTCCAGCCCCTGTGCCTCCATCGCCTCGCGGTGCTGGTCGATCTCATGCACATGGTGGCTGAGGTCGGCGCTGTTGCCGTCCAGCTGGTGCATCTGGGTCAGGCCCAGGTGGTAGAAGCGCAGCAGTTTCATCGCCGCCGGATCGCCCGCCGCCACCCCTGCCTTGACCTTGTGCATGACATTGGTGACGCGCATCAGGTTGCGCTTGAGCCGCCAACCGTAGACGGCGGGCGCCATCCAGGGACGTGACCAGAACTGGAGGCGCACCATTGCGATGGTGAGCGCCAGACCGGCGAGGACGCCGATCAGGTTCCAGCGGAAGTTGTCGCCGCCTGGCGTACCGAACAGCTGCACGCAGAAGGTGGACAGCAGCAGCGCCAGGGCGATGAACAGCACCGCGATGATCAGGGTGCTGCGGCGGGTCTGACTCCGGTAGAGCTCGGGGCTCATGGGGCGGATTTCGAAGGATTCGCTCATCAGGCTTCCACTTGGCTCCACTGCTTGTTCATGCGTTTGTCGGATACGGGCATCTTCGTGCCGAGTTGCTGGGCGAACAGAGAGACGCGGTACTCCTCCAGCATCCAGCGGTAGAGCACCAGTTCCGGATCGCGCTTGCCCTCCTGGGCATGCTTGGCCAGGCGGGCCTGGTATTGCTCCCAGTAGCCGGCCAGCTCGCCGGACCAGACGCGGTCGCGTTGCAACTGTGCGGCGATCTTGTCGAAACGCTGCTCGATGGCCTTGAGGTAACGCGGCAGTTCCTTCAGCCATTCCGCAGGGGTTTCGCGGACAAAGCCTGGATAGACGAGGTTGCCCAGCTGCGCCTTGATGTCGTTGAGCGCCACCGCCTGGGCCAGGTCGATCCGGCCCTTGAAGCGTTTCTGCAGGGCATGCCAGAGCTTGAGGATTTCCAGGGTCAGGCGCGCCAGGCGCTCGGCGTGTTCGGCCCAGGCGCCGCGTTTCTTCTCGGCGAGCGAGGCCAGGGCCGCGCCGTCGCGGGGCAGGCTGGCTTCGCCATCGAGGATGCAGCTGTCCAGGCTGGCCAGGAGGATGTCCTCCACCAGCGCGTCGACGCGGCCCATGTCGCGGTACAGCAGGCCGAGGTCAGTGAGGCCCGGCAGCTTGCCACGGAGGAACTTGGCGCTTTCGCCCAGCTGCTGCAGCAGCAGGCGCTGCAGGGCACGGCGATGTTGCCACTCGGCTTCGGCCTGGGTCGGGAAGCGGCTTTCCTTGACGGTGCCGCCCTCCTCCACCAGTGCCGGGTACACCGTCATGGACAGGCCGGCGACCTTTTGCTGGGTCTTTTCCGCGACCTGGGCGAAGCCCTTGGCCTCCACCGGTTTCTGTTCCTTCTGCGCCTGCGGAATGGCCAGGGCGGCCTGGCTGGCTTCGGCAAAGCGCGCGGTGATCTCGACCAGGTCGCGGCCTTCGCCGAGGAACTTGCCGCGGGCATCCACCACTTCCAGGTTCATCTTCAAATGGCCTTCCAGCTGGGCAGCCGCCTCGACCCAGGCTTCCTCCGGCACGCGGGCGCCGGTCATGCGCTGCAATTCGCGGCCGAGCGCTTCCGGCAACGAGCCCTGGGCGAACACCAGCTTGGACAGGGCGGCTTTCACGAAGTCCGGCACCGGCACGAAGTTCTTGCGGATGGCCTTGGGCAGGTTGCGCACCAGGGCCACGCACTTGGTTTCCAGCAGGCCCGGCACCAGCCATTCAAGGCGATCCGGCGGCAGCTGCGGCAGCAGCGGCGCGGGTACGCGCAGGGTCACGCCGTCGCGAACGTGACCGGGCTCGAAGTGATAGGACAGCGGCAGCTCCAGCTCGCCCAGGCGCAGTTTGTCCGGGTACTGCGCGGCGGTGACTTCGCTGGCTTCGCGGGCCAGCACGTCTTCCTCGCGCATGATCAGCAGGTTCGGGTCCTTCGCCCGCTCCCGCTCGTACCAGCTCTCGAAGCTGGCGGTCTGGTAGATGTCTGCCGGCAGGCGCGCCGCGTAGTAGGCGAAGAGGGTTTCCTCGTCGGCCAGGATGTCGCGCCGGCGTGCCTTGGCTTCCAGTTCGTCGAGCCGTTCCAGCAGCTGGCGGTTGGCCGTCAGGCACTTCGCCTTGCTGTGGATTTCGCCCCGCACCAGACCTTCGCGGATGAACAGCTCACGGGAGACTTCCGGGTCCACCGGGCCGTAGTGCACCGCACGGCGACCAACGATGATCAGGCCGTAGAGGGTGATCTGTTCGAAGGCCACGACCTGCCCGCGGCGCTTCTCCCAATGGGGCTCCAGGTGATTCTTCTTCACCAGGTGGCCGGCCAGGGGCTCCAGCCAGTCCGGTTCGATCTTCGCCACCATGCGCGCGAACAGCTTGGTGGTTTCCACCAGTTCGGCGGCCATGATCCACTGCGGACGTTTCTTCGCGATGGCGGTGCCGGGGTGAATCCAGAAGCGCCGCTGGCGGGCACCGAGATAGTCGCCGTCTTCGGTCTTCTGGCCGATCTGGCTCAGCAGGCCGCAGAGGATCGCCTTGTGCACCTTGGCGTAATCGATGCTGCGTTCGGGAGTTTCACCCTTGTGGGAGCCAGCTTGCTGGCGAACGGCGGAATCCTTCGGCGTCTTGCCAGGTTCGCCAGCAAGCTGGCTCTTACCGGCTTGGGGGAAGAGCTTCAGCTCGCGGCAGATCAGCACCAGTTGGCGGTGGGCGTCGCGCCATTCGCGCAAGCGCAGGTAGTTGAGGAAGTTCTTCCGGCACCAGCTACGCAAGGCGTTGGAGCCCAGGGCCTGGCGCTGTTCCTCGAAGCCGCGCCAGAGGTTGATCAGCGCAGCGAAATCGGAGTCCACATCCTTCCATTGGGCGTGAGCCTGGTCGGCGGCCTGCTGGCGCTCAATGGGACGCTCGCGCGGGTCCTGCACCGACAGCGCAGCCGTGATCACCAGCACTTCGTCCAGGCTGCCCTGGCGAGCGCCTTCCAGCACCATGCGGCCCAGGCGCGGGTCGATGGGAAGGCGCGCCAGCTGGCGGCCGATGGGCGTGAGCTGGCTCTCGCGGTTCACCGCCGAGAGCTCCTGCAACAGGGTGAATCCGTCCTTGATCGCCTTGCCATCCGGCGGCTCGATGAAGGGGAAGGCCTCGATGTCGCCCAGGCGCAGGTGGAGCATCTGCAGGATCACCGCCGCGAGGTTGGTGCGCAGGATCTCCGGGTCGGTGAAGGCCGGGCGGGAGATGAAGTCCTCCTCGCTGTAGAGGCGCACGCAGATGCCCGGCTCGACCCGGCCACAACGGCCCTTGCGCTGGTTGGCGCTGGCCTGGGACACCGCTTCCACCGGCAGGCGCTGGACCTTGGCGCGGTAGCTGTAGCGGCTGATACGCGCGGTGCCGCTGTCGATCACATAGCGGATGCCCGGCACCGTCAGCGAGGTTTCCGCGACGTTGGTGGAGAGCACGATCTTGCGGCCCGGCATGGGGGCAAAAATCTTCTGCTGCTCGGCGGGCGTCAGGCGCGCGTAGAGCGGCAGCACCTCGGTGTGCTTGAGGTTGGCCTTGCGCAGCACGTCGGCGCAGTCGCGGATTTCCCGCTCGCCGGGGAGGAACACCAGCACGTCGCCGGGGCGCTTGCCCACTTCGCGTTCATGGGCGGTGATCTCGTCCAGAGCGCGGAGGATGCCCTGGTCCACGGACAGGTCGTCGAACAGCGCTTCGCCGTCTTCGTCCACCTCGGCGGCCAGCGGCCGGTACCAGGTGTCCACCGGGTAGGTACGGCCGGAGACCTCGATGATCGGCGCTTCGCCGAAATGCTTCGAGAAGCGCTCCAGGTCGATGGTGGCCGAGGTGATGATCAGCTTGAGGTCGGGGCGGCGCGGCAGCAGGGTCTTGAGGTAGCCGAGGAGGAAGTCGATGTTCAGGCTGCGCTCGTGAGCCTCGTCGACGATGATCGTGTCGTAGCGCTCGAGGAAGCGGTCGTGCTGGGTTTCGGCCAGCAGGATGCCGTCGGTCATCAGTTTGATCAGGCTGCGCTCGTTGGACTGGTCCTCGAAGCGCACCTGGTAGCCCACCAACTCGCCCAACGGGCTGCCGATCTCTTCCGCCACGCGTGTCGCCACGCTGCGTGCCGCCAGCCGGCGCGGCTGGGTGTGGCCGATCAGGCCGTGGGTACCACGGCCGATCTCCAGGCAGATCTTCGGCAACTGGGTGGTCTTGCCCGAGCCGGTTTCACCGGCAATCACCAGCACCTGGTGCTTTTCCAGCGCCGCCTTGATCTCGTCGCGCTTGGCGGCAATGGGCAGGGCGTCGTCGTAACGCATCGCTGGCACGCTGGCACGCCGCGCCTCGACGCGCGCGATGGAGGCCTGGAAGCGCTCGACCCACTGCGCCAGCTTGGCGTCGTCCGGATGTTTGCGCAGCTCGTGGAGCTGTCGGCGCAGGCGATGGCGGTCTGCGCCCATGGCCTGGTCGATGCGTTTCAGGAGTTGTTCGGCGCTGGGGGATTGCTCGCTCATCGGTTCCGCTGATTCTGCTGTCGTTTTCGGCAAGGGCGGAATTGTCGCAGATTTCCCAGCAGGCTGGCGTCTGTGTAGGAGCGAGCTTGCTCGCGAAAGGGTGAGCGCAGAAGCTTCGCGAGCAAGCTCGCTCCTACAGGGGTGTATCAATTCACCTCGGCGACGGCCTGCGGCTCGCTGCGCGTATCGATGCTCGCCTCCACCGACATGCCCACCCGGAGCTGGCCGAGCAGGGGCTGGCCGGCATCCAGCACGACTTTCACCGGGATGCGCTGCACCACCTTGGTGAAGTTGCCGGTGGCGTTGTCCGGCGCGATGGCGGCGAAGGTCACGCCGGTGGCCGGCGCAATGCTTTCCACACGCCCGCGCAGGGATTCACCGGGGAAGGTGTCCACCGCGATCTGCACCTCCTGACCCGGACGCACGTGGGTGAGCTGGGTTTCCTGGAAGTTGGCCACCACATAGGCGTGCTCCAGCGGCACCACCGCCAGCAGCGCATCGCCGGGCTTGACGAAGGCACCGACGCGTACGGCGCGACGGCCCACCATGCCATCGATGGGCGCCTTGAGTTCGGTGTGGGAAAGGTCCAGCTCGGCCTGGCGCAATGCCGCCTGGGCGCTGCCCAAGGCGGCCTGCGCGGCATCGCGTTCAGCCTTGAGTATGTCGGTCTGCTTGCGCGTGGCGAGCAGCGCGGCGCTATGTTCGGCCTGGCGCGCCACGACGCTGTCGTACCGGCTGCGGGCCTGCTGCGCGGCCTGCAGGGTGCCCGCTCCACGGCCAACCAGTTTCTGGTAGCGCTCCAGCTCATGCTGGGCGAAGACACGCTCGGCGCGGTCCGCCTCCAGCGTGGCCTGGGCCTGTTCGATCACCGAATCCTGCCGCTCCAGCGTGGCCCCGGCATTTTCCAGCTGGGCCTGGGCACTGGCGACTCGTGCGCGCGCGCCTTCCAGGGCGGCGCGGTAGTCGCGGTCATCGATGCGGGCGAGCAGCTGTCCGGCCTTCACCATCTGGTTGTCTTCCACCAGCACTTCGCGGATGAAGCCGGGGACCTTCGGCGCCGCCAGGGTGAAATCGGCATGGACGAAGGCGTCATTGGTGTACTGGTCGGCGCTTTCACCCAGCAGGTGCCAGGAGCCCCAGGCCAGCAGGCCGACGCCTACCAGCAAGGCGGCCGGGATAACGGGTTTGAAGGTGCGGGGTTGGTTCATGGTCGACTCCGGTCAGGTCGGGGCGCGCGGCGGATAGATGCGCGTGGGCACGAAGGGGATGATGAGGATCAGCGCGACCGCCACGGCGGACATGCAGAGGTAGAGGTCGGCGGATGTCAGCACCACGGCCTGGAGGTGCAGCCGGCGGGCCAGTTCGACGCCGCCGTCCACCAGAGGGTTGTTGCCCAGGCGGTCGACCAGTTGCGTCGAGTGAAGATGCAGGCGCAGGGTGGCGAGCGCTTCCAGCACGCCGCCTGCCAGCACGGCGGCGAACCCCTTGATGGTGTTGAACCAGGCCGACGCGAAGGGCCCGTCGGTGGGCTTGATGCTGCCGGTGGACAGCATCAGCAGTGGCAATACGGCCATCGGCTGGCCGAATATCTGCAGCGCCTGCACCAGGTAGAAATCGTCGCGAATCCAGGCCGAGGTCAGCTGCGAACCCAGCCAGCAGGAACAGGCGAGCATGGCCAGGCCGCAGGCGAGCACCCAGCGGCAGTCGACCCAGCGCAGGTTGCACAGGGCCGCCACCAGGGGCAGTGCCAGCAATTGCGGCAAGGCCACCACCAGCATCACCGGTGCGGTCTGCAACGGACGGTAGCCCTGCACCTGGGCCAGGTAGCTGGAGGAAATCACCACGGCCGCCAGCAGCACAAATAGGACGCCAGCCAAGGTGAACAGGGCGAAGCTGAGGTTGCGCAGCTTGAGCAGTTGCAGCTTGAAGAACGGCAGCGGGTGCTTCCACTCGTTGAGCAGGAACAGCACCAGCAACACGCTGCCGCCACCGAGCAGCGCGCGGATCAGCGACGACTCGAACCAGTCCAGCCGCTCGCCCTGCACCAGGCCAACCACGAGCATGAACAGCGCGGGGAAGCCGAGCGCCAGGCCCAGCCAGTTGAACTGGCGGAAACGCTCCAGGCGCAACGGGTCCTGTGGCAGTCCCCAGGCCACGGCGGCCATGGCCAGCAGGCTGGTGGGAAGGATCTGCCAGAAGGCCCAGCGCCAACCGACGAACTCCACCCAGTACGCGGCCAGCGGCGTACCCAGGCTGGGGCCGAAGGTCGCGGTGAGGGCGTAGCCGGCGAGGCCGTAGATCTTGATGTTGGCGGGGAGAAAGCGCAGCGCCACGGTCATCAGGATTGGCGGCAAGGCGCCCCCTGCAAGCCCCTGCAGGCCACGCAGCCACAGCAGGCTCTGCAGGTTCGGCGCCAGCGGGCTCAACAGCCCGAGCAGCATGAAGGCGGCAATGGCCCAGAGGGTGAAGCGGCGCAGGGACAAGGTCACCGCGAACCAGGGCGCGAAGGCCATGGCGCAGACCGAGGGCGCCGCATAGAGCGCCACCAGCCAGGTGCCTTCGTCACGACCGATGCCCATGGCGCCCCGGATATCCGCCAGCGCCACCTTGATCACGTTTTCATTGAAGCCGGATACCAGCACGGCCAGCAGAACGCCGAGCATTCCGACGACCAGCCGCAGGGTGAAGGGAGTCGCGACAGGCGCCGCCACCGGGCCGGCGACCGGAAGCGGCAAAGCCAGGGAGGCGTTCATCGAAACGCCTTTTCGCCAGCGCGGGAAGTGAAGAAAACGAACATGAGGAGTTACCGGATTGCGGGCACGAGACTGAGTCTATTTGTGCGCCTGCCATGCCGATAACTGCAATTATGCGAATGAATCAGTGCGTTATACGCACGTATCCCCGCTAGCCGCGCAGGCCCTCTTCGCAGCAGCGTTTGATCAGGCGACGCAGCCAGCGATGGGCGGAGTCGTTGTCGAAGCGCGGATGCCAGGACTGCCGCACGCGCACCTGTTCCAGTGGCAACGGAATCGCGAACGAGCGCAGTGGCAGGCCGAGCCGCTCACACACGGAAATCACCGGGTCGGGCATGGGGAGGATCAGATCGGAATCGTGCAGCGCCAGCACCGCCGAGAAAAAGCTCGGGGAAATCAGCCCTACCCGGCGTGTAAGCCCCAGATCGGCGAGCGCCTGGTCGATGGGCCCGCGCGTCAGCCCCCGGCGCGAGACGCTGATCTGGTCGAAGACGGCGAAGCGCTCCGGGGTGATGGGCGCCTCGAAGATCGGATGCCCCTGGCGCACCAGGCCATTGAAACGGCATTCGAACAGGCCCTGGGACTTGATCTCCGGCGTCAGCTTGTCGGAAGCACCGACGATCAGGTCGATGCGCCCGGCGCGCATGGCATCGTCGTCGCCATCGATTTCCGGAACGAAGCGCAGCACCGCACCCGGTGCTTCCTGGCGCATCAGTTCGAACAGTCGGCCGCCATAGCAGACCATGAAGATGTCGTTGGTGCGCACGTTGAACTGACGCGTCAGGCTCGACAGGTCCACATCGCGGGAATGGAACAGGCCGCTGGCCTGCTCGACCAGCTCGCGCACCTGTTCACGCAGTTCCAGTGCGCGCGGCGTCGGCACCAGACCGCGCCCGGCACGCACCAGGATCGGGTCGCCCACCGCATCGCGAATGCGCGCCAGCGTGCGGCTCATGGCCGGCGCACTCAAGTGCATGCGCCGCGCGGCACCCGCCACGCTGCCCTCGTCGAGCAGGACATCCAGGGCCACCAGCAGATTGAGGTCGGGCAATGACATCGCCGGCTCCAGGGCGAAAGGGAAGATCGCCACTGTAGCGACCGGCCTGAATGCCGTCGATGGGACGCCATGAACGACAAGGCCCCGCGATTGCGGGGCCTTGTCGGGAAGCGATGGGGATCAGGCCTGGGCCTTCTCCTGCTTCGCCTTGAGCTTCTTCAGCTCTTCGTCACGCAGTTCGCGACGCAGGATCTTGCCGACGTTGGTGGTCGGCAGCGCATCGCGGAACTCGATGGCGCGCGGCACCTTGTAGCCGGTCACGTTGCTGCGCATGTGCTCCATCACCTGTTCCTTGGTGAGGCTGACGCCAGGCTTGGCCACCACGAACATCTTGATCGCCTCACCGGATTTTTCGTCCGGTACACCGATGGCGGCGCACTGCAGCACGCCCGGCAGGGTCGCCAGCACGTCTTCCAGTTCGTTCGGGTACACGTTGAAGCCGGACACCAGGATCATGTCCTTCTTGCGGTCGACGATGCGCATGAAGCCGTCGTCCTGGATCACTGCAACGTCGCCGGTCTTCAGCCAGCCTTCAGCATCGAGGATTTCGTCGGTGGCTTCCTGGCGCTGCCAGTAGCCCTTCATCACCTGCGGGCCTTTCACGCACAGTTCGCCGGGCGCGCCCAGGCCAACGTCGTTGCCCTCGTCGTCCACCACCTTGCACTGGGTGGAGGGCACCGGAATGCCAATGGTGCCGATCTGGATGCTCTGGAAGGGATTCACCGATACCACCGGGCTGGTCTCGGTCATGCCGTAGCCTTCGCTGATGGCGCAACCGGTGACCTGCTTCCAGCGCTCGGCAGTGGCCAGTTGCAGGGCCATGCCGCCGGACAGGGTCAGCTTCAGTGCGGAGAAGTCCAGGTTGCGGAAGCCCTCGTTGTTGCACAGGGCAACGAAGAGGGTGTTCAGGCCGACGAAACCAGTGAACTTGTACTTCGACAGCTCCTTGGTCATGGCCGGCAGGTCGCGCGGGTTGGAAATGAGGATGTTGTGGTTGCCGGTCAGCATCATCGCCATGCAATGGAAGGTAAAGGCGTAGATGTGATAGAGCGGCAGCGGGGTGATGAGGATCTCGCAACCGTCGTTCAGGTTGGCGCCCATCAGAGCCTTGCACTGCAGCATGTTGGCGATCAGGTTGCGGTGGGTCAGCATCGCGCCCTTGGCCACGCCGGTGGTGCCACCGGTGTATTGCAGCACGGCGATGTCGCTGCCCTGTGGGCTGGCTTCATTGACGGCACGGCCACGGCCCTTGGCCAGGGCATCGTTGAGCTTGACCGCCTTTGGCAGGCTGAACGGCGGCACCATCTTCTTCACGTGCTTGATCACGGCGTTGACCAGCAGGCGCTTGAAGGTCGGCAGCAGGTCGCCGACTTCAGTGACGACGACATGCTTCACGCCGGTCTTGGGCAGTACTTCTTCGGCCAGGTGGGCCATGTTGGCCAGGCAGATCAGGGCTTTCGCGCCGGAGTCGTTGAACTGGTGCTCCATTTCCCGCGCGGTGTACAGCGGGTTGGTGTTGACCACGATCAGGCCGGCACGCATGGCGCCGAAAACGACGACCGGGTACTGCAGGATGTTCGGCAGCTGCACGGCGATGCGGTCGCCGGGCTTGAGGTCGGTGTGATTCTGCAGGTAGGCGGCGAAGGCGCCGGAAAGTTCGTAGAGCTCACCGTAGGTGAGGGTCTTGCCCAGGTTGCTGAATGCGGGCTTGTCGGCAAAGCGTTGGCAGGACTGCTTCAATACCGCCTGGACGTTGGGGTATTGGTCGGCATTGATCTCGGCAGGAACACCCGCTGGATATTTGTCCTTCCAGAAGTTTTCGGTCATGGAGGCCCACTCCTAAGCAACAGCTGATTTCACTGTCCTCGAGGGACAGTTGTTTGTTGTGTTCTGTGCGATTGTGCGCCCGTCCGGGCAAAAAAACGCGCCGAGATTATCAGCTTTGCCAGAGGCCCACCAGCACCAAACCAGCCCTTACCAGTCACAAAAGTGACCCAAAGCGGTGCAACTGGTCATATTTGGAGTCCGAACTCTAATCCGCCGACAAACGGCGTATTTCGGGGCTTTCACGGGTTCTCAAGGAAGGGATCGGACTGTCGGACAAGCTGTCCGCCAGAAAAGCGGGGGAAGGTGGAGCGGGCGGAGCGAGGGCAGGACGGAGGACCCGCCCTGCCCTTTCGGTCAGGCGATATCGCGCAGTTCGCGACGCAGGATCTTGCCCACCGGCGTCATCGGCAGGGCCTCTTTCAGCACGATGTGCTTGGGCACCTTGTAGCCGGTGAAGTTTTCCTTGCAGTAGGCCTTCAGCTCCTCGACGCTGACGCCGCCCTCACGCGGCACCACGAAGAGCTTCACCGCTTCCCCGGACTTGTCGTCCGGCACGCCGATGGCCGCGCAGTTGGCTACCTTCGGGTGGGCCATCACCACATCCTCGATCTCGTTCGGATAGACGTTGAAGCCGGACACGATGATCAGGTCCTTCTTGCGGTCGACGATGCGTACATAGCCGTCCGGATCGATCACCGCGATGTCGCCGGTCTTCAGCCAGCCTTCGGCATCGAGCACCTCGGCACTGGCCTCGGGGCGCTGCCAGTAGCCCTTCATCACCTGCGGGCCCTTGATGCACAGCTCGCCACGTTCGCCCAGGGGCAGTTCATTGCCGGCATCGTCGATGGTCTTGAACGCCGTGCCCGGCACCGGAATGCCTACGGTTCCCAGACGAGCCTGGTTGCCGTAGGGGTTGGTGCTGGCCACGGGGGAAGTTTCGGTCAGGCCGTAACCCTCGACCACCGAACAACCGGTCAAGGCCTGCCAGCGCTCGGCGGTGGCCTTGACCAGGGCGGTGCCGCCGGAGTTGGTGACCTTGAGGTTGGAGAAGTCGAGGTGCTTAAACTCGGGGTGATCCATCAGCGCGACGAACAGGGTGTTCAGGCCCAGCAGCGCGGAGAAGCGCCACTTCTTCAGCTCCTTGATGAAGCCGCCGATGTCGCGCGGGTTGGTGATCAGGATGTTGTGGTTGCCGTTGACCATCATGCACATGCAGTTCGCGGTGAAGGCATAGATGTGGTACAGCGGCAGCGGCGCGATCATGATTTCCTGGCCCTGCTTCATCAGCGGCGCGCCGTCCGGGCCGAGCTGCGACAGGCAGGCGTCCACCTGCTGCATGTTGGCCACCAGGTTGCCGTGGGTCAGCATCGCGCCCTTGGCCACACCAGTGGTACCGCCGGTGTATTGCAGCACGGCGATGTCGTCCAGGCCGACCCGCACCGGTTTCAGCCCATGGCCCTGTCCCTGCTTCAGCGCATCCTTGAAGGACACGGCCTGGGGCAGGTGATAGTCGGGGACCATCTTCTTCAGCTTCTTCACGACGGTGTTGACCAGCCAACCCTTCAGGCTCGGCAGCATGTCGCCCATGCGCGCCTCGATCAGGTATTCGATCTCGGTGTCAGGCAACACCTCTTCGACCAGCTTGCCGAACAGGTTGATGTAGACCAGCGCGCGCACCCCGGCGTCCTTGAACTGGTGACGCATCTCGCGGGCGGTGTAGAGCGGGTTGGTGTTGACCACGATGAGGCCGGCGCGCAGCGCGCCGAACACGGCGATCGGGTATTGCAGGACGTTGGGCATCTGCACGGCGATGCGGTCGCCGGGCACAAGGTCGGTGTTCTTCTGGAGATAAGCAGCGAAGGCCGCGGACAGGCGGTCCAGCTCGGCATAGGTCAGGGTCACGCCCAGGTTGCTGAAGGCCGGGCGGTCAGCGAACTTCTTGCAGGATCGCTCGAATACCTCGATGACCGACTTGTACGCAGCCAGATCGATTTGGTTGGGCACGCCGGCCGGGCGTTTGTCGCTCCAGAAATCAGGTTGCATTGTTCTTATCCTCGTAGCCCTGAAATAGTCTGGCCCGCACTGCGGGGCTGCCCGGAACTTAGCAGCTCCCGGGCGCAGCGCAAATATGCGACGGAGTGTCATTGACCACGTGAATCTTGCCGATAGTCCAGTTAGATTCGCCTAGCATCTGAACAGAACATGACATCTGGAATACCTATCACCCATGCGTTTCCCTCTGGCCCTGTGGGCGCTGCTGTCCTGCCTGTCCCTCAGCTTTGGCGTCCGGGCCGACCTCCGTCTTGCCACCCTGGAATATCCGCCTTACTGCTCGCAGTCCCTGCCGCAAGGCGGCAGCATCATCGAGCTCACCACGCGAGCCTTCGCCACCCAGGGCTACAAGGTCCAGGTGGACTTCATGCCCTGGGCGCGTGTGCGCGCCGCCCTGCACAGCGGCCATTACCAGGGCGCCCTGGCCCTCTGGCCGCGTGAAGTCGTGGAGGAGAACCTGCATGCCTCGCGCCCGCTGTTCTACAGCGAGCTGGGTTTCTTCGTACGCACGGACACGCCGGTCGATTTCAAGAACCTGTCCGAGCTCAAGGGACGCAAGGTGGGCGTGGTCAGGGGCTATGGCTATCCGGCCAGCGTGCTGCGCTCGGGATTCCGCGCTGAAGAGGCAGTGGACGACATCTCCAACCTGCGCAAGCTGGATGCCCGGCGTTTCGACCTGGTACTGCTGGAGCGCGTCGTGGGCCAGTACCTGGTCGCCACGGACGACCACCTGCGCGGCAAGCTGCAATGGCAGCCGCCAGCGCTGGAGCGCATTCCCCTGCTGGCGGGCTTCACCGCGCCGCACCCCGGTCAGCCGGACTGGGCGCAAGTCTACGAGCGCGGCCTCAGGGACCTGTTGGCCAGCGGCGAGTACACGCGAATTCTCGAACGCCATAACGTCGCGCCCAACTGAGCAGGCTTTGCGCCACCTTCGCGCCCGTGCACAATGCGCCGAATCCCCGGCATAAGGATCGGCCATGCGCCACGACGCCTTTTGGCTCGACGCGAGCGATAGCACGCCCCTGTACGTCAACCACTGGTCCGGCGAAAGCCCGCCCAGGGCCGTGGTTATGCTGTCTCACGGCATGGCCGAACACGGTGGCCGCTATGCCCGCCTGGGTGCGGCCCTGACAGCCGTCGGCTTCGAGCTCTATGCCCTCGACCAACGCGGCCATGGCCGCAGCGCCGAGCATGGCGTCCTCGGCCAGTACGCAGCGGAAGACGGCTGGCACAAGGTCATCGGCGACCTGGCCAGCCTCAATCACCACATTCGCCAGCAGCACCCGCACGCGCCGATCTTCTTCCTCGGCCACAGCATGGGCAGCTACATCGGCCAGTCCTACCTGATGCAGCACAGCTGCAGCCTGCAGGGCGCCATCCTCTCCGGTTCCAACTACCAGCCCGTCGCGCTGTACAGGGTGGCAGCCCTGATCGCCCGCTTCGAGCGCTGGCGCCGGGGCAAGGAAGGCCGTAGCGCGCTGATCGAGTTCCTCTCCTTCGGCTCCTTCAACAAGGCCTTCAAGCCCAACCGTACAGCCTTCGACTGGCTCAGCCGCGACCCGGCGGAAGTGGACAAGTACGTCACGGACCCGCTCTGCGGTTTCCGTTGCACCAACCAGTTGTGGCTCGACCTGCTCGGCGGGCTTCAGAGCATCACCCCACCGAAACACCTGGCACAGATCGACCCCGACCTGCCGCTGCTGGTGATCGGTGGCGAACGCGACCCGGTCAGCGAAGGCCGGCGCCTGCAGGAACTTGCCGCGGCATTGCGCCGGGCCGGCATCAGGGACGTGCAGCTGAACATCTACCCCGACGCCCGTCATGAGCTGCTTAACGAGAGCAATCGCGACGAGGTGACCAAAGACTTGATCGACTGGCTGGAGCGCGCCCTTGCCCACAGTCGGCACCACCCAACGCAAGCCAAGGAGACCGCATGAGCCAGGTAACCAACTTCACCTACGACGCCCTGGAAGTCGGCCAGAAAGCCACCTTCTCCACCACCGTGGAAGAGCGTCATGTCCAGCTGTTCGCCGCCGTCTCCGGCGACCGCAACCCGGTGCACCTGGACGCTGAGTACGCCGCCGGCACCATGTTCAAGGAGCGCATCGCCCACGGCATGTTCACCGGCGCCCTGATCAGCGCCGCCATCGCCTGCGAAATGCCTGGCCCGGGCAGCATCTACCTCGGCCAGCAACTCAAGTTCACCCGCCCGGTGAAACTGGGCGACACCCTGACCGTGGAGCTGGAAATCCTCGAGAAACTGCCGAAGAACCGCGTACGCATCGCCACCCGCGTGTTCAACCAGAACACCGACCAGGTCGTGGACGGCGAAGCCGAAGTGCTGGCACCCAAGCAGCAGCTCTCGGTGGAACTGCCGGAACTGCCGCCGATCACCATCGGCTGATTGCGCTGGACACAAAAAAGCCCGGATGAGTCCGGGCTTTTTTGTGGGCACTCTTCTGCCCTCTCCCCAACCCTCTCCCAAAGGGAGAGGGGGCAGTTTGTGCCAGCCGCGTAGTCGTCCGCTTTTCCTGTGGGGGCGAATTCATTCGCCAAGCAGGACGCAGTCCTGCCGTAGGTTGGTCCGAGGAACGAGGCCCAACGAATCGACCCCGCCCTACTCCGCCACCGTCACACTCGCCGTCATCCCAGCACTCAGGGTCACGTCGTCCGGGACCTTGTCCAGCTTGATCCGCACCGGAATCCGCTGCGCCAGGCGAACCCAGTTGAAAGTGGGTTCGACATTGGCCAGCAACTGGGTATCGGGAATGGCATTGCGGTCGGTGATGCCGCGGCTGATGCTTTCCACCTTGCCGGTCAGCGGCTCGCCCGCGCTCATCAGCCAGACCTCCACCGGTGCACCGACCTTGATGCGCGGCAGCTTGGTCTCCTCGAAATAGGCCTGGACGTAGAAGGAGCCGTCGTCCACCAGCGCCATCACCGGCTGCCCTGCTCCGACATAGTTGCCCTGGGCCAGGCGCAGGTTGGTCACCTGGCCATTGCGCGGTGCCCGCAATTCGCTGCGCGCGAGGTTGATTTCGGCCACCTTCACCTCCGCCTGGGCTTCGCGGAATTCGGCGCGCGCCACTTCTGCGGTGATCAATGCGTTCTCGCGCAGCTCCGCGCTGATGGCCTGCGGCCCGAGATGCACACGGCGGGACGCCTCATGTTCATGCAAGCGCAGTTGATGCTGGCGGGTCTCGGCCACCGCGCGGGCCTTTTCCAGGGCGGCCTGGTAACGCTCACGGTCGATACTCAGGAGCAGGTCGCCGGCCTTGACCTGCTGGTTGTCCTGCACCTTCAGCTCCATCACCCAGCCGGACACGTCGGGCGATATCACCACCACGTCTGCGCGCACCCGCGCGTCGCGAGTCCAGGGAGCGAGCATGTAGTGCTGCCAGAGGCCGTAGCCGGCCACGATGGCCACCACGACCAGGGCAAGGGTTACCAGTACACGCAGCGTGGAACGCATCGTCATCTCCTTCACCAGTGCCCGGTCAGCGCGACCAGCGCCGCCAGCACACACACATACAGGGCACAGTCGAACAGCGCTTCGTGCCAGATCCAGCGCGCCAGCCCGGCTCGTGCCAGGCCCACCCGCAGCGCGCCAGTCACCAGCAGTGCCAGCAGCGCATAAAGCAGAAAGGGGCTGAGCAGAACACCGCCAAAGGACCATTCACGCAAGCCCATGGCTCGCCTCCTGTTGTTCACACCATTGCCGCCAACTCTGCTGCAGTTGCAACAGTGCCGCCTGGGCGAGGCGACGGTCGATGGTCCGTCCGGCACCCCGCAGGGCCTTCAGCAAATCCTCGACCGGCTCGTCGAGGGCCTGGGCGCGGCCGGGCGCCGGTCCCTGCAGCACCACACGCTCCAGCTGCCGCAGGAAGCGGTCCTCCGATGCGCCCAGCGGCCTGTCGGCTGCGGCCAGGCAACGCCTCAGGTGCAGCAACTCGTCGCCCACATCCAGACTGGCGATGCCATCGTCCCAGCGACTGCGACTCTGTTCCGGCAGCACCGGGTAGAGCCGCGCCAATTGCAGCAGGCGATCCGCCATGCGCCCGCCGAACCAGTTCTCCGCGCCAGCCAGGCGCACGCTGGTCAGTCGCGCCAGATCGTTCAGGCTCGCCTTGAGCAGACGGCGGCCGTGCCATACGGGATTGCGCAGGGGAATGAGGCGGAACGCGCACACCGCGAAGCCCACGCCGAGGAGCATGGAAATCGCCTCGTTGAAGAACAGCCCGACATCGAAGCGCATGAGGTTCTGCGGCGCGCAGAGCACGATGAAATGCAGGCAGAACGAGGTGGCCGTGGCGCCCAGCGCAGGTTTGGCCATGCCCAGCGCACCGAAGAACAGCGGCACGCCGAGGGCCATGCAGAGCATCGCGAAACCGCTGAGCTGAGGCAGGAACAGTTGGCCGACCACAAAGGCCACGGGCAGCGCATAGAGGATTCCACGCAGGAACATCATGCCGATCTGCTCGGCATTCTCACGGCTGGCGAACAGGCCGCAGATCACGCAGGTCAGGGTCAGCGCGCCCACTGCCGCAGTCCAGGCGGTGGCCAGCCAGAAGGCCGACAGACCGAGGAAAGCCAGGGCGCTGCGCAGGCCGTAGATGGCGGCTGTTGGCGCGTCGCGGTGCGCGGACAAGGGCTGCGGTGCATCTTCCGGCGCTTCGCCCCGCTCCACCGCATGCATGGCATCGACCGCCTCCGAGGCCTGGCGCATCACCACCGCCATGCGCCCTAGGCAGTATTGCTGGACGGTGGACAGGGCCTCGTCTTCGGACGCCAGCAGCAGCCGATCGCGCAACGCATCCAGGCGCGCCACATCGGGTTCAGCCAGGGTCTGCTCCACTTCCTCCCTCCAGGGCCGCAGCCCTTCGGCTTCGTCCTCCCCCAGCTGGCGCCACTGGCGCGCCACGCCGCGCGCCAGGCGCAACAGACTGAGCAGGTCGCGACTGAGCACCTGCAGCGCCAGCGCACGTTGGCGCCCCAGATTGCCTTCGAACCAGGCGTGCTCGCGCTGCGCATCCACCGCCACGATGCGCCCCAGCACACCAAGCAGCCCCTGGCGCTCCTGCTGCTCGCCCTTCAAGGCGGAGATCGACGCCTGAATGCCGCATTGCCAGGCATCCCGCGCCTGGCGGGCCAACTGGCGCTCCACCCGCTGCGGCCAGAGCAGTGCGCTGGTGAGCGTGGCGCAGAGGATACCGAGGCAGATCTCCGTGGAGCGCGCCACGGCCTGGTCGAACACCGCCAGCGGGTGAGCGATGGCAGGCAGGCCAATGATGGCGACCGTGTAACCAGCCAGCACGAAGGAATAGGACCAGGCACTGCGCAGCATGGTAGAGGCGGCGGTACAAATACCCAGCCAGGTCGCCAGGGCCAGCAGGAACAGCCAGGGCGTCTGCGCGAAGAGACCGACGATGGTCACCGACATCACCGTGCCCACGAGTGTGCCGAGCAGCCGCGCCAGGCCCTTCTGCACCACCATCCCGGACAGCGGCTGGGCCACGATGAATGCCGTCATCAACGCCCATTGCGGTTGCTGGAGGTCGAAGCGAAAGGCGCACCAGAGGGCGATGCCGCCTCCCAGCAAGGTCTTGATCGCGAATTGCAGCGCCGGAATGTCAGGCGCCAGGAAAGCACGCAGGGCGTCGCGCACGGGCTGGGTCCAAAGCTGATCCGTAGAAATTGAAGATAGCCCGCATTTCGCGTTCGTCGGCTGCTCGTTGTTAATTAATTAAATGCATATTTAAATAAACCATCCTTACCCGTCCGGAGATGCTTACCGTGACCCGCCCCCGTTCCCCCGGCCGCCCCACAGGCGATTCCCAGCTCCAGCGCGAACGCCTGCTGGACGCCGCTACCGAAGCCTTCGCCCATATCGGCGTGCACGCCGCCAGCCTGCGCAGCATTGCCCAGCAAGCCGGTGTGACGCCCGCACTGGTGAATTACTACTTCGGCAACAAGGAGCGCCTGGTGGAGGCCATGGTCGAGGAACGTCTGCTGCCCCTGTTCCAGGGCATGGGCGAACGCCTGCAACAAGTCGGTGACGATCCGCTGGAGCTGGTCGGCGCCTTCGTTCGCGGCATGAGCGCCAACCTCAGCCGGAACCCCTGGCTGCCGCCGCTCTGGGTCCGTGAAGTGCTCTGCGAAGGCGGCGCGCTGCGCGAAATGCTCACATCCCGCTTCGCCCCGATGGTTCCCTTGCTGTTGGCCCAGCGCTTCGCCGCAGCGCAGGCCGGAGGACGCCTCAACCCCGAGATCGACCCACGCCTGCTGGTGGTTTCCCTGGTCGGCCTGGTGATGCTGCCCTATGCCGCCGGGCAGATCTGGCGCGGCATCTTCGCCACGCCGGAGCTGGGCGACGAAGCCATGGTGAAACACATCATGGCCCTGCTCGAACGCGGCCTGGAGGTGAAGCCATGAAACGCCTGCTTCCCTGCCTGCTGGCATTCGCCCTGCTCAGTGGCTGCGAAGACCCCGCGCAACAGCCGCTACTCGGCACCCTTGAATGGGACCGTATCGGGCTGCCCGCCGAAGCCTCGGAAACCATCCTTGCCTGGCGTGTGGCCGAAGGCGATCAGGTGCAGCAGGGCCAACTGCTGCTGGAACTGGACCCGCGCCGCCTCGATGCGCGCCTTAAAGAAGTGCAAGGCGACGTCGCCCAGGCGCAGGCGCGGCTCGACGAACTCAGCAACGGTGCCCGCAGCGAGACCATGGACGCCGCTCGCGCCACCCTCACTCGCAATCGCGCTGAAGCGACCGATGCCGAGCGCAACTTCCAGCGTATCGCCGCCCTCTATCAGCGTCGCCAGGTCGCCATTGCCGAGCTGGACCGCGCCCGCGCCGCCCGCGACCAGGCCAACGCCGCAGTGAAAAATGCCGACGCCCAGTTGCGCGAACTCACCAACGGCACGCGCCCGGAACAGATCGAACAGGCCACCGCCCTGCTCCACGCCGCCCAGGGTCGGCATGCGCAGTTGCAGGTGACCCGCGAGCACCTCAGCCTTCGCGCCCCCCGCGACGGCCGGGTCGATGCGCTGCCCTTCAAACCGGGCGACCAACCGCCGCTGAACGCCGAGCTGGTCAGCCTGCTGGTGGGCGATGCGCCTTACGCGCGGGTTTACGTGCCGGCCTCCGTGCGGCCGAACATCGCCATCGGCGATTCCCTGAAGGTGAAGGTTGAAGGCGTGGTCGAACCCTTCGATGCCACCGTGCGCAGCATCGCCAGCGAATCCAGCTTCACCCCTTACTTCGCCCTGACCGGCGACGATGCCAGTCGCCTGGTGTACCGCGCCGAACTGGTGCTGCAAGGCGAGGCTGCGCGCAAGCTGCCCGCCGGCCTGCCGGTGCAAGCGGAACGAGTGAGCCATGAGCAGTGATGACGCGGTCATTCGCGCAAGCGGCCTGACCAAGCGCTTCGGCCTACTCACCGCCGTCGATGGGCTGAACCTGCACGTCAACCGCGCCGAGGTATTCGGATTCCTCGGCCCCAACGGCTGCGGCAAGTCCACCACCATCCGCATGCTCTGCGGCCTGCTGCTACCCAGCGCGGGCGAGATCGAAGTGCTGGGCTGCCGCATTCCCCAGGACGCCGAGGAACTGAAACGCCGCATCGGCTACATGACCCAGAAGTTCTCCCTGTACGAAGACCTGACGGTGGGCGAGAACCTGGAGTTCCTCGCCACCGTCCAGGGCCTGGACCGCCGCGAAGCCCGCCAGCGCATCGACGAATTGCTGGAGCGCTATTGGCTTGCGGATCGCCGCAAGCAGCTCGCCGGCACCATGAGCGGCGGCCAGAAACAGCGCCTGGCACTGGCAGGCGCGGTGCTGCACAAGCCCGACCTGCTGCTGCTCGACGAACCCACCAGCGCCGTGGACCCGCAGTCGCGCCGGGAATTCTGGGATTCGCTGTTCGAACTGGCCGAAGCCGGCACCACCCTGCTGGTCTCCACCCACTACATGGACGAAGCCGAGCGCTGCACCCGCCTGGGTATCCTCGATGCCGGCCGTCTGGTGGCCGACGGCAGCCCCGCCGAGCTGATGGCGGCCCTGCCCGGCCGTCCGCTGCTGGTGGAATGCGCCCAGCCGCGTCAGGCCCAGCGCGCCCTGCAAGGCGCGGAGGAAGTCATCGCCATGGCCCAGATCGGCGCCACGCTGCGCGTGCTCAGCGCTGTCGATGATGCCCACGATCGCATCGCCCGGCGCCTGGCCGAACAAGGTGTCGAGGCCGAGGTGAAGTCCACCGACGCCAACCTCGAAGACGTCTTCGTCGCCGTCACACACCGCCCGCTGCAGCGGGCCGGAGCCTCGTCATGAATCTGCGCCGCCTGGGGGCCATTGTCCTCAAGGAACTCCGCCAGCTGCGCCGCGACCGCCTGACCTTCGCCATGATTGTCGGCATCCCGGTCATGCAACTGGTGCTCTTCGGCTACGCCATCAACATGGATGTGCGCGGCCTGCACGCCGCCGTGCTGGACCAGGCTGACACCGCTCGCTCCCGCGAAGTGGTCGCCGAGCTCGGGGCCAGCCAGGTGCTGGACTTCCGCTACCAGCTCGCCACGCCGCAGGAACTGGACGAGCTGTTGCGCGAAGGCAGCATCAGCGCCGCCCTGGTGGTGCCGCCGGACTTCGAGGCACGCCTGCAACGCAAGGACCGCCCGCCCCTGCAGCTGGTGGTGGACGGCTCCGACCAGGTCGTGCAGGCCTCGGCGCGGCAGCTGGCCGCATACCCGCTGCCCGGCTGGCCGAGCCTGACCGGCGTGCAGGTGGTGAACTTCTACAACCCGGAACGCCTGGCGCCACTGAACACGGTGCCGGGACTGATCGGCGTGATCCTGACCATGACCATGGTGCTGTTCACCGCCATCGCCCTGGTGCGCGAGCGGGAGCGCGGCAACATGGAGCTGCTGATCACCACACCGCTATCTCCCTGGGAGCTGACCCTGGGCAAGGTGCTGCCCTTCGTCGGCATCGGCCTGGTGCAGGTGACGGTGATCCTGCTGGTGGGGTTGTGGCTGTTCGAGGTGCCGGTGCGCGGTTCGCTGCTGGAGCTCTACGGGGCGTCCCTGGTGTTCATCTTCGCCAGCCTGACCCTGGGCGTGTTCATCTCCACCCTGGCGCGCAGCCAGTTCCAGGCAATGCAGATGGCCTTCTTCACCTTCCTGCCGCAGATCCTGCTCTCTGGCTTCATGTTCCCCTTCGCCGGCATGCCCGTGGCCGCGCAGTGGATAGCGGAAATCCTGCCGCTGACCCACTTCCTGCGCCTGACCCGCGGCATCATGCTGCGCGGCGCAGGCCTAACCGACCTCTGGCTGGAACTGGTGGTGCTGATGGTGTTCACGCTGGTGATGCTCACCGTCGCGGTGATGCGGGTTCACAAGCGGTTGGATTGAGGTGAAGCGCCGGAGCCCGCACTCTTTTTTGTGGGAGCGATTTCATTCGCGAATGGCCGCAACGCGGCCCCGCCGGGCAGCCCTGCGGTCTGCATCGCGATTGAAATCGCTCCTACAAAATTCAATTGCAACTGGGGCTGCGAATCCAATGTGGGGGCGAATTCATTCGCTAAGGGCAGCGAAGCTGCCCCCTAGGAACCCGCAGGGCAGGCCTTCGGCCTGCTTTGCGATTGAAATCGCCCCCACAGGGATTCTTTCGACCCCGCAGGGTGCTCAGGCCAACAGCGCCGCCATGGTCCGCTCGCCCAGCGCCGGGCCGATGCTCATGCCCACACCGCTGTGCATCAGCACCGCCGTCACGCCGGGAGCGGCCTTGAGCACCGAGAAGGGGCCGGGGCCACGGGCGCCGTAGACGCCCTGCCAGCGCTCCACCACCGTCAGGCGGGTGCCCAGGGTGTGCTCGGCCAGCGCCAGCATGATGTCGTCCACCGCCTCGGCGTTGAAGGGCGAGGCATCGCTGCCGTAGTGATGGGAATCGCCGACGATCAGCTCGCCATAAGGCGTCGGGCTGACCAGCAGGTGGATGCCGTTTTCCTCCAGCTCCGGCTGCTCGCTCTGGATCTGTTCGCGGATGGCCTCGGCCTCCGGCAGGTCGGCGAAGGCGCCGTAGTGCACGCAGGAGAGTCCCGTGAGCACCGCCTGTTTCAGACCGAAGTCGCGCTCCGGGCGTACGCGCAGCATCTGCAGACGGCACACCTGGGGTTGCAGCGGAGCGATGTGTTCGGCCAGGAGAGTCTGGTAGTCATGCCCCGAGCAGATGACGATCTGCTCTGCGCGGCAGCTGCCTTTGGTGCTGTGGATAAGCCCCGGTTCGACATCGCGCACCAGGGTGGAGAAATGGAACTGGACGCCATGCTCGCGGCGCAGGTATTCCACCAGCGCGGGAATGGCCTCGCGGGAATAGATCTGCTGGTCATCCAGCCCCAAAAGCGCGGCGCGGTGGTGGCTGAACTGGCCCTGGTAGAGGTCGTGCAGGCGTTCGCCGCGCAGCAGTTCGCCATGGTAGCCGTGCTCGGGGGCACGCACTTCGCAGAAGGCTTCCAGCAGCTCCTCTTCGGCGCGGGTGCGGGCGAACAGCAGGGAGCCGTTGCGGCGGATGTCGAAACCGGCGGCCTCGGCCCAGCCCGCCCAGATTTCGCGGCTGGCGCGGGCCAGCGCATGCATGGGGCCCGGCGGTTGGCCGGTGACCAGCGCTTGGCCGAAGTTGCGCACCGACGCACCCAGCGGCGTGGCGCTGCGCTCGAAAACGCTGACGCGCAGGCCGCGACGGGCAGCGGCGTAAGCGTGGGAAAGGCCGAGGATGCCGGCGCCGACGATGGCGATATCGGTGTCTTGCAGGGGCATGAGTGACTCCTTGGAAAACAGTGCCGCCCCTTCTCCCTCACCCCGGCCCTCTCCCAGAGGGAGAGGGGGAAAAGAGCAAGGGAGCGGGCTGATACTTCGGGTTACTGCGGCAGCTTCTCGGACTTGCCGTCGTAGCGCTTGCGCCACTCGGCCAGGATCTGGTCGCGGTTCTGCGAGGCCCAGGCGAAGTCGTTCTTGATCAGGCGCTGCTCGTAGTCGGCCGGCAGTTCGGTCTGCGGCTTGGCGACGCCGGGGGCGGCGAGCACGGCGAAGTTTTCCTTGTACAGCTCCATGGCCGCCGGGCTGGCGGAGAAGTCGGCGAGCTTCTTCGCCGCTTCAAGCTGATCGGTGCCTTTCACGATGCCGGTGGCTTCGATTTCCCAGCCCAGGCCTTCTTTCGGCAGGACGATGTCCAGCGGTGCGCCCTGGCGCTTCAGCTGCACGGCCGGGTATTCGAAGGAGATGCCGATGGGGAACTCGCCGGCGGCGGCCAGCTTGCACGGCTTGGAGCCGGAATGGACGTACTGGCCAATGTTCTGGTGCAGGCCGTCCATGTAGGTCCAGCCCTGCTTCTCGCCGAAGGTCTGCAGCCAGGCGCTCACGTCAAGGAAGCCGGTACCGGAGGACGCCGGGTTCGGCATCACGATCTTGCCCTTGTACTCAGGCTTGGTCAGGTCTTCCCAGCTGTTGGGCTTGGCCAAGCCCTGCTTCTCGGCTTCCACGGTGTTGAAGCAGATGGTCGCGGCCCACACGTCCATGCCCACCCAGGCCGGCGGGTTGGCGGCGTCGCGGTAGTTGGCGCCGATGGTGTCCAGGTGCTTGGGAGCGTACTTCTCCAGCATGCCCTGCGCATCAAGGATGGCCAGGCTGGAAGCGGCCAGACCCCACACGGCGTCGGCTTGCGGGCGATCTTTCTCGGCCAGCAGCTTGGCGGTGATGATGCCGGTGGAATCACGCACCCACTTGATCTCGATGTCCGGGTTCTGCGCTTCGAAGGCCTTCTTGTAGGCCGACAGCTGTTCGGCTTCCAGGGCTGTGTACACGGTCAGCTCGGTGGCGGCCTGGGCCTGGAGGCTGAAGCCGGCCACAACGGCGGCGGCGAGGGCGAGGCGTTTGAACATGGAAAGCTCCTTGTCGGGGTTGGCTTGCGGTTTGTGGTTGTTCAGGGGGTAGCCGGCGCACCTTGGCGCCAGGCCTGGGACCGGCGCAGCAGACCGCGCGAGGCCCAGGCCAGCAGCAGGGACACGCCAGCCGAGGTGAGCAGGATCAAGGTGGACATGGCAGCCGCGCCGCCGACGTTGCCGGCGTCATCCATGTTCAGTACGGCCACGGCGGCGAGGATGCTGTCGGGGCTGTAGAGGAAGATGGCGGCGGACACGGTGGTCATGGCCGACACGAACAGGTAGCGAATGATGTCCAGCAGCGCCGGCAGGCAGATCGGCACCGTCACCCGCAGGTAGTGGCGCCAGAGCGGCGCCTTGAGCGACAGCGCGGCGGCCTCGAACTCGCCATCGAGTTGGCGCAACGCGGTGGTGGCGGTCATCTGCGCGGTGGTCAGGAAATGGGCGACGGAGCAGATCACCAGCAGGGTCATGCTGCCGTAGAGCGCATGCAGCGGGTTGCCTGGCAGGTTGAAGAAGAACACGTAGCCAAGGCCGAGCACGAGGCCGGGCACCGCCATGGGCACGAAGCTGAGCAGGCGCAGTGCCTGGTTCAGCCACCGCTGGCCACGGGTCTTCTCCATCAGGTAGGCGCCGGTGAAGATCAGCGCGCTGCCGAAGATGGCCGTGCAGGTGGCCAGGGTCAGGCTGTTGCGGTAGGCCAGCCAGCCGCCGCCCGCGGTTTCCTCGAAGGCGTAGTGACGCAGCGACAGCGACAGGTTGTAGGGCCAGAACTTCACCAGCGACGAATACACCGCCATGCCCAGCACCAGCAGGAGAATCGCGCAGACCACCAACACCAGCGCCAGGAAGCAGGCATCGCGGACCTTCGACGGTGCCGGGTGGAAGACCTGGGCGCGACCGCTCATGGCGTCGCCCTGGCGGCGGCGCAGCCAGGCATCGACGCCGAAGCTGAGCAGCGCGGGCAACAGCAGCACCATGCCGATCAGGGCGCCCCGGCCGAACTGCTGCTGGCCGACCACCGCCTTGTAGGCTTCCAGCGCCAGCACCTGGTAGTCGCCACCGACGACCACAGGCACGCCGAAGTCGGTGATGGTCAGGGTGAACACCAGGCAGAAGGCCGCGAACACAGCCTGGCGGGTGGCCGGCCAGGTGATGCTGCGGAAGGCCTTCCAGGGGCCGGCGCCCATGCTGGCGGCGGCGTCGAACAGGCGCGCATCGGCCATCGACAGCGCCGAGAGCAGCACCATCAGCGCATGGGGGAAGGTGTAGATGGCTTCGCCCAGGACGATGCCCCAGAAGCCGTAGATGTTGTCCGGCAGCCAGTCGCGCAGCAGGCCCTGGTTGCCGAACAGGTAGATCAGCGCAATGCCCGGCAACATCGACGGCGCCAGCAGCGGCAGCAGGGAGATCCCCCGCCACAGGCCCTTGGCCGGAATCAGGGTGCGTTGCAGCGCATAGGCGAACAGGTAGGCGGTGGGCACCACGATGGCGGCGACGCTCAGGGATACCTTCAGGCTGTTGCCCAGCAGCCAGTGGAAGTTGGCGCTGGCGAACAGCTCGCGGGCTGCGACGAAGCCGCCACCCTGCCCCGCTTCACCACTGAAACCGCGCCAGAAGATCGCCAGCAGCGGCAGCAATACCGCGAGGATCAGCAGGCCGAGGAACAGGTACTTGCCCCCGGTCACGAAGAGACGGTCGCCGAGGTCACCCCGCGCAGCGCCCTTGGCCGGAACGTTATCCAGCTTGATCACGGCTTCCATCTCAGGCGAACACCTGCAGGCTGCGGGACGGCAGGGCCACCCAGATATCCGGAGTACCGAGGCGCGGAAGGCTTTCAGGGTCCAGCTCGGCCAGCAGCGAATGGCCCGGCAGTTGCTCCAGCTCGAAGCTCATGCGGCAACGGTTACCAAGGAAGGTGATCTCCCGCACCTGGGCACGGAAGCGATTGTCCTGCTGCTCGGAGGGGTTGATGGCGATGGCTTCAGGGCGGCAGAACAGGCGGCCGCTGGCGGCACTTCCAGCGGTCTCAGGGAGGCGCAGGTCGAGGGCGCCGACTCGGGCATGACCATTGAAGCGCGAGTCGAAGGGAAGCCAATTGCCCTGGCCGACGAACTCGGCAACGAAGGGCGTCGCCGGCTGGCGGTAGATGTCCTGGGGCGAGCCGTATTGCTCGACGCGGCCCTGGTTCATCACCGCGATGCGGTCGGCCATCAGCATGGCCTCGTCCTGGTTGTGGGTCACCATCAGCGTGGTGATACCGAGGCGCTTCTGCAGCTGGCGCAGCTCGGTGCACAGATGCTCGCGGACGCGGGCGTCCAGCGCCGACATCGGCTCGTCCAGCAGCAGCAGCGACGGTGCGGGAGCCAGGGCACGGGCCAGGGCCACGCGCTGCTGCTGGCCGCCGGAGAGCTGGCCGGGGAACTTCTTCTCGCTGCCGGCGAGACCCACCAGCTCCAGCATCTCGGCAACCCGGGCACGCACTTGATCACGGCTGCTGCCGGACAGGCCGTAGGCGATGTTCTGTTCCACTGTCAGGTTGGGGAACAGCGCATAGGACTGGAACAGGATGCCGTAGTCACGGGCCTGGGGCGGCAGGCGCGAAATATCCCGCGAGCCGATGTGGAGCGTGCCGCTGTCCTGCTGTTCCAGGCCGGCGATGCAGCGCAGCAGCGTGGTCTTGCCACAACCGGACGGGCCCAGCAGGCACACCAGTTCGCCTTCGGCGATATCCAGGGACACACCGCCCAGGGCGGTGAAATGGCCGAAGCGCTTGTGGATATCTCGCACCCGCATATGGGTGGCGTGGTGATCGGCTGGGTTCATGGCGGTACCTCGTTAAGCAGTTGGCGTGCACAGGGACACGACTCGACGAGGTTGATGCTAGGGAGGCATTACGAACGCCAGATGGCGTTTGGGCAAATTACGCCGATAGTGTCATTGGCGGATTTGGGATAGGGCAGCCCTCTCCCCCGCCCCCTCTCCCTGAAGAGGAGAGGGGAGTTGATCCGTGCCGCTATTGCCCTGGTCGCCCAGATGAACACCGGAGCGGCCGGCTGACTTCCGGGTCGTCAGGCGCGAGTCCCCCCTCGCCCTTCAGGGAGAGGGGCTGGGGGAGAGGGTATCCCGCGCCACCGCCAGGAACGCCGCCGGCAGCCGTGCCTGGCGCCGCTCCTTGAGGCAATAGAGGTACTCGTCTATCTGCGGCGCGCCCTTGAGTTCGATAACCCGCAGCTCCGGGTTATCCGGCACTTCATGGCGGGCGATGATGCTGATGCCGAGGTTGCGGATCACCGCCTCGCGGATGGATTCGCGGCTGCCGATTTCCAGCAGCGGGCCGATGGCGATACCGGCGTCCTTGAGCATGTCCTCGGTGAGCTGGCGGGTGGTGGAGCCGGGCTCGCGCATCAACAGGCAATGGCCCTTGAGGTCCGGCAGGCTCACCGACTTGCGGCGCGCCAGGGGGTGCTCACGATGCACGGCCAACACCAGCGGGTCGCTGCCCAGCACCATGCGCACCAGGCGGGCGTCGTCCAGTTTCTGCGAGGACGCGGCCAGATCAACGCGGTATTCCTCCAGTGCCTCGATCACCTGCTGGGAATTGCCGATATCCAGGGAAACATCGATCTGCGGAAAGCGTTCGCGGAAGGTGCGCACCAGATCGAGGATGTAGTACGGCGCGGTGGCGCCGATGCGCAGGGTGCCTTGCATCTGTCCACAGTTGCGCAGGAAGAATTCGATGTCGGCTTCCTGCTGCAGCAGCACCTTGACCATGGGCAGCAGCTTCGCCCCTTCCTCGCTCACCGTCAGGCGACGACCGCCCCGATGGAACAGCTCGACGCCGTATTGGCCTTCCAGGTTGCGGATCTGGGTGGTGACTGTCGGCTGGCTGAGGCCGAGCTTCTTCGCTGCCTGGGTGATGCTGCCCAGGCGGGCAACCATGTAGAAGGCCTTGAGCTCAGCACTGAGCATGGCGAAGGAACCTCGGAACGGGGAAGTGCGGGCATTCTGCCCGTGGCCGGGTGAGCTGCACAGTGGCGGAGGAAACCTGTGGGAGCGAATTCATTCGCGATGCTGGACGCGCTCCTACTCGCCTACGCGTCCCCCCGTGCCCTTTCCTGCAGGCGGAAAGCGGCAGGTGAGATGCCGAAGCGCGTGCGAAACAACCTGGCCAGATGGCTGGTATCCGCTGCGCCGATCTCGTCGGCGATCAGCGCCAGGCTGTGATCGGAATTCAGCAGCCGCCATTTCGCATGGTTCAGGCGCATCTCGGTCCAGTAGGCCTTTACCGTCACGCCGTGGCTGGCCTGGAACAATCGATCCAACTGACGGCGACTGACGCCCACCACTTCCGACAGCACTTCTGCACCGGTTGAGGAAGCCATCCATTGCCGCATCAGCGCGATGGCGCGATCGACGTGCCGCCCGTGAACCGTCGCGGCCTCTCGTGAGCGCAGCAGGTGTTCGCTGCTTCGGCTTTCATCCACCAGCATGTCGGCCAGGCCCTTGAGCGCCTTGGTTCGGCCACAGGCTCGAGACAGTAGCTCCACCGCCAGGTCGATAGCCGCAGCACCGCCTGCACAGGAAATGCGATTGCCGTCGAGGCAGTAGAGCCTCTCGCGCTGTAGCGGAATGCTTGGATAGGAGGCGCGGAACTCGGCTTCATGCCGCCAGTGCACCACCACCTTGTGGCCGGTCAGCAGGCCGCAGGCAGCGAAGAGGAAACACGCGTTATCGATGCACACCAGCTTCACGCCCTGCGCGGCGGCCTTGCGCAGGAGCGGACGGTAAAGGGGGGCGAGGGCCTCAGTGGCGCCGGCACGGCGCCCACCGAACACGACCAGGTAGTCGTAGTCGGCCAGCGCGACCTGCTCCGGGCTGGCATCCACCTGGACGGCCGCCCCACTGCTGGACACTACGTGCCCGTGTTCGAGGCCGAGAATCGTCCAGCTGCAGTAGCGTTGCCGACTGTAGTCTTCGTCGTCACCGGTGAAACGCAGCTTGTCCAGGAAGCCACCGAATGGCAGCAGGCTGAACTCGGGAAGCGGCAACAGCAGAAATCGAACATCGGGTGGGCTGGCATCTGCGTGCATGACGGCATGTCCAGAAACTAACAAAGGATGTCCAGAAAATACCTCATGCAACCACTCGCCGCCCCTAGACTGGCTACAGGTTTTCACGAGGACTGACAGATGGCTCCGGATACCTGGCTGATCTACTTCATCGCCACCATCGGCCTTTCGCTCACCCCCGGGCCGAACAGCCTGCTCGCCCTGACCCACGGGGCGCGGCATGGGGCGAAGCGGACGCTGTTCACCATCGTGGGCGGGGTTACCGGCTTCAGCCTGCTGATCGCCCTGGCGATGTTCGGGCTGGGCGCCCTGCTGGAAGCCTCGTCAGCCGCGCTTACGGTGCTCAAGTGGGTGGGCGGTGCCTATCTGGTTTGGCTGGGCATCCAGCTCTGGAGATCGCCGCCGCTTCGCCTGAATCCCCTGACCGGCGCGGCTACGCCCCCGGCCTCCAGCCTGTTCCGCCAGGGCTTCCTGTCCGCCATTGCCAACCCCAAGGTGCTGCTCTTCTACGGGGCCTTCCTGCCGCAGTTCATCGACCTGCAGCGTTCGCTGGTTGCCCAATTCGTGGTGATGGCGGCGACCTTCGCCGCAACGGAATTCCTGGTGGAGTATCTGTTGGCACGCCTTGCGTTCAGGGTCCGCCCCTGGCTGGAGCGTGGCGGCAAGGGTTTCAATCGCGGCTGCGGCACGCTGTTCGCATTGGTCGGCGCAGCCCTGCCGCTGACGCGCTGATGGCGCAACGACGAAAAAGCCCCGCACCAGGCGGGGCTCGTTCGCATCAGTAACCTCCACTACCGCCCATGGGCTCGCTTTGCTGCGAACCTCCGCCACCATCACCACCACCGTTGCAGGACGAGCCACTGATCGCAATGAACAGCGCCACCATGACCAAGGGGAGCAAGCGTCTGAGCATCTGAGTTCTCCCGTAAGGTGAGCCCCCATCATTCAGTCAAGCGTGGTGCACAGGAGGTCGCAAGCGCAGGTGGCCAGCGGTCGAACGGTCGTGAGGGGAGGATCAGACGGGAAATATGGCGTCCCAGAGTGGGTTCGAACCATTATCTCCAGATTAATGCTTTGGTGCGTCGTATATTGCTGATTATATGAAAGATTCTAGTAGGAGTATTGGACTCCTATGAGAAGGAAAAACGCCAATCCCACGCTTCAGCCATCCAACCTCCCCACAGCCCCGACAAAACCGACACCCAGTCGCCGAGTAATATTGGCTGGACACGAGGTCGTCGCGAATTGGACCTGAATCGTTGACAGCGAGCGTGAGGCGCTTTGGGCTAACGTTGAAGCGGCAAAAATTCTGATATCGCCAATAGGTCATTCGCACAAAATGGAAAAAATGCGTTGAACTGAGATATCCCCATTCTATTCAATCGAGCAAATATCACAATTTCCCCCCAGGCGCGGCGTATTTAGAGGTCTCAAATTTAATTGCCACCACGACAAAACTCCTAATCACCACATCAATACAAAACGCAGAGCAACACAACTACTCAACCACATAATAATGCAATAATTATGTAAAACTCAAACCTTACATCGGCATATTGACGAACCACCACATCCCGACTAAATGTCATTCGATGAGCATACAGGAGGCCATCAAATGACTATGCGACTAAGAAATTTCATCTTGAAAAATTCAACTTTCCATGGACGAGCCTGCCTCTCCCTACACTGGAAAAACCACGAAGATTGCCAAGTGTCAAATCTGGTTTTTGAATTATTCACAAAATTAGTGATCCTAAACTCAATAGTTCGCCCAAAGAATATTGGCCAATACACTGAGCGACTAGCGTTTTTCTTAGACTATCTTGAGACTGGAAATGAGATCTTGAAATTGCATGACCCCTCATCAATGGCCACACTTCACAGACACTACTATGAGTACCTCACAGAAGGAACCGGAAGCGAAGACCTCCTTGTACAATCAATTTCCAAAGCCAACAAACACAAGGGATTTGAAAAATTCCTAGCATTGCGCTTCATTTCACCTGCAAATCACCTAGTTAGATCAAGCCACGCCCTAATTGAACCCCTGAGAAACAATTTACCACTTGAAAACGAGTGGGATATATATGCAGGATTGAGCCTCCTAGAGCGTCTTTCATATTGCTATACCGAAAACTTCGACTTCTACTTAAAGCCCAGAAAATCAAACTCACAACTAGAGCCTGACTACAACTTGCGCAATGAAGGATTAGCTAAATACAAAGCACTAAATCACGAATTTTACCCCCCCGGATACATCGTCGAAAGAATCTTAAATACGTCCAGAGAGGAGGGATTGATATGGGCATTAATCGGAGCCGCCTCACAGCATCGAAAAGATACAATCCCTGATCTGATCTTGGAGATCTTGGCCTCAACAACTGACTTTTAACCTGGGTTTTTCTGCCTTCAGAAATACCACACACGCTCGATCTACCTACTCCTTCAATGACTTGAAAACACCCGGGGTTGAAGCGACACCAAATGGCCACTACCATGAGGCGGAACGTTTTTGCTGTGGGCACCCAGGCGCCTACAGCCGACATCCCCCTGGTGCTGGTAGGATTAAATGAAGGGATCTCAATTATCGCTCCACCAAAAGCTCTCTCAAACTATCAAGCTCAAATACATAGATCCGGTTCTAAAGCCTCTAAAAAGAGGAATCTGCGCGATAAAGAGTGGCGTCGCCGCTGTTGCTGAATACTGGACTACAAGTTCAAGCCAAAATACTTTCATCCCCCTCACTCCTGCGATTTCTGCTGACTCCCGGACGCTACGGTACGAACACGAACTGCTGGCAGCGTTAAAAGACCCTCAAGTACGCAATATTGCGATCACTGGCGATTACGGTGCAGGAAAAAGTAGCTTCATAAAAACCTTCGAACATCGAAACCCTCAGCACAGTTATGCCTACGTTTCTCTGGCTACATTCGACCTGTCAAATTGCACTGATGACAATGAAGCCTTAGACGATAAGACAGCAGACCGCATTGAAGAGACCATAGTCCAGCAATTGCTATATTCTGTTTCGGCTCGAAAACTGCCAAAATCACGTCTTAAAAGAATCTACGACCTATCTCCGCTTAAGGCTATTAGAAATTTCTTTATCCTTGCCATTGCGACCATCGCAATATTGAGGCTCTATAACGCTAAGAACCTTCCACTGAGCGCTACTGACTCTACGTGGCTCAACGAACAACTAGTACACATACCCAACTGGGTAGCATTTCCAGCCCTCATACTTTCCTGTTTATATTTCCTCTATCACTTAATAAAAGCGATCAGCAATCTTAATGCCGACGGCTGGACGATAAAGGGGGGATTGCCTGAGTCCGTCCACCACTCTTCTGTCCTTCATAAGCACATTGACGAACTGATGTACTGCTTTGAGAGGAGCAACATCGACATCGTCTTCATCGAAGACCTCGACCGTTTCGAAGATCAGAACATATTCTTCAGGCTTAGAGAAATAAACTTCATTATAAATCGATCTCCGCAAGTCATTCGGCCAATCTTTTTCGTCTACGCCATTAGGGACGAATTATTTTCATCAAAGCAACGAACCAAATTCTTTGACCTAATAATTCCTATCATCCCGATCATAAACTCCGAAAACTCTCGCGAAAAATTTATCCAGTTGCTGCACGAACGAAGGGCTGGTGAAAGCAACCTCGCAGACTGCGTCGATCTTGGCCTACTTGAGGCCGTTTCCTATTACGTCGACGACATGCGGCTTGTCATAAACATCGTGAACGAGTTCGACATGTACGCCGCATCCTTGATGGGCACAGTTGACCTGTCTATGTCCAAGCTTTTTTCGGCCATAGTCATTAAGAATCTATACCCAGCCGAATACACCGCCCTCATAAAGAAAGAGGGATATATCTATAAGGCTTTTGAGCTTTATGAAGGCTGGAAGAGAGATATCGAAAGCAATTTGCAGCAGCAATCCGACGCCATCGTAAAAGACCTCCAGCAACGGAAGGAATTAATCGCTGGATCCATACAAGAGCTACGCGTACTGCTATGGCACAAAGCTTTCGAACTCTGCAATACGCAAGGGCAACCCCCATTATTCCTGCGCATTAACAACAGCGGCGATCTGACAGCAACCCAATTCTCAGCCGACGGCACATTTCAACCCATTCACAACCCTAACGCCGACATCAGAGCGGTCACCTATAATGGTCACTACAACCACCCACAAGTCAGTCAAAGCATAAAATCTAAAGCATTACTTGCATCTATTGACCCGCCCTACGAAGAACAAGAGAGGTTAATCCAGAGTTGGACTACCCCTCTAGAAGAAAGGCTTTCTGAAATTCTGTCAATGCAAACACAATGTAGAACACTACCATTTCGAGAAGCCATTAAGACAATTGAGCTAAACGATCAAATCACCGCTCACTTCGCTGACAAGAAAATGGGGATAATCAATTATCTATTGAAGTCTGGATTCCTTGACACAGACTACAATGACTACATCGGGTACTTTTACCCAGGTTCCCTCACATACGATGACAAGAACTTAATTATCGCACTCAGAGAAGGCTTATCACCGGCGGTTGGTGTCCTCATTCACAATCCCAAGAAGGTGCTAGAGAAACTTTCACCCAACGATCTCAAAAACGGACAGGGCCTGTTGCACGAACTGATCGTGGTACTAACACTTCATAAGCCAGCGCTGCCCTATCAGCCTAGTGAATACCTAGAATCGATCTTCTCAAATGCAGAGCAGCACATCGAAAGATTACAAAACCTCTTGGAACACTCATTCGGTTCTAGTCATACAGGCTTAACCATAAAGGAGATATTTAACTACAGCCCAGCGTGTTTCCTGAAACTCCTAGCGGAGGGAAAATTTTCCAGCACGGAGCTAAAGCAGAAACTGTTGATAGAAATTATCAGGACACTGTCAGCCGACAACCTTAAGCAGCTTTCCGGCAATAACAAAACCACCATACGTTCCATCATAGAAGAACTTGAAAATGTCTCGTTATTTGTAGAAACTCTTGACAGCCATTTCCCAGGCGTAATCTGGCTCAAGAAACCTCCAGTTAAGTTTAGAAATCTAAAAGAAGCGTCCAAGGACACCCTATCAAAACTAATCCGAGAAAAGCATATTGAACTTAATCTGCACACAATCCGACTGATAGCTAGAACTTTTCAAGACAACCCGAATTCAACAGTATCGCCTGTTTCATACAGCTATCTTTCTTCACTCTCGATTGATGGATTGGACGAGTTAATACTTTTTTCGCCTACAGATTTCGTTGACGAATTGCTTAAGCAGATAACTAACTTGAATGAAACAGAAGAGAGCTTTTGCAAGCTATTGACCTTTGGATCGGAAAGCCCAGAAACGATAGAGGATCTTCTGTCGCACACCAGCGCCATCGTGCCGAGCTTGGGAAAAATCCCCGAAGAGGTCTGGTCAGCAGTTATTGAATCGGCCCGTGTACAACCGTCATGGGCAACGCTGCTCACGTACTACACTTACAGAAAAGAAGAACACACGGGTGAATATCAGGAAGACCCTATCGGGAATGAATTGAGGGCGTACTTATCGAGTCCGAACATTGCATCGGGTATTGTGAATGCAATATTTAATATAGACGACTTCCCTAGCGATTTAGCTTTCTCGCTCAGCTCCGATGAAGATATAGATGAAAGTACATTTAAAATACTAGCAAACGACCTCCCGCTTGATGATGATATTCTGCATCGACTTAATGTCTCCGAAAGAAGATGGGAGACAATCCTTGCTACAGACCATTTAGTCTACAGCCAGGCTACACACGCGCACATTCTAAGTAAGGTACCTAATCTTTTGGGTGACTATCTTTGCTCTACCTGGAGCGGAGCTGAAGAGCACATCGACTACCATCAGCTAAATACGAAATCATTAATTACCATATCCAAATCCCCCAAAGTCCCCCTCGCCGCCAAGGCCATAATGTGGTCAAAGCAACCGGAAAGTTCCTATATAGACAACGCATTGCTCTCAGTTGAAGCCGCAAAGATTCTCACTGATAGCGGAATTAACATTCCCGTAGTCGACGCCAATACGATCCGCGCAATTCTTACAACGCTCCCCCATGATGAAACCAGAAAAAAACTATTGACTGTCCTCGTCAAGAAGAAGCTCTACATCTGGCCGATTGTAAAATCATTAATCGAATGTTTAAGCGAACCAGGCTATTTGGATTTAGCGTCGGCTAAGCGTCATTTCACAGTAGCCTCAACAGACGTCAATAGAGACTTAGTTTATGCCCTTCAAGACGCGAGCTATGTCAGTTCAATAACAGAGCAAAAAGGCGCTCTCAAAGCCTTTGTGAAGACTAGCAATTTGAAAGCATTGTAGTTGCATTGCGTATTAATTCGGTTTAGTGCAATCCATTATGATGGATACCTCAAAGGAGGGGGCGCGGTCACGCCCTTCCTTCTTTTAGGCGCTTATCCGTTAAGCAACGTGGTTCAGGTTGTCGTTCACAACTCGTCAATGCGAGTTGCGGCGGCGAGGCTCATCATCTCTACTCGGATTCCCCAATGCGGCGACACCGGCTCACGACTGGACGTACGGTTCCCTCCTTCGCGCGTTAATTGCGTCCATCATCACCATGGCCCTGTCCGGACGCTCCGACTCGGCAGGGGAAAACGAAAAGGTCTTCCGTGATTCAACAGGCTGATGAAGATCGAGCAAAAACACTTCAGCCTTACTGAACGCGAACTCGCCGCCCGCTCGAGCTGCCAGATAACGTCGGAAGCTACGGCAACTCGACCGCCACATCCTTTGCGGAAACACCGTGCCGTCACGACGCGAGTGCTCACCGTCCTGACGGCTTCCTCTCCCTGCCGTCTATCACCCTCGTACTTGCCCAAGCACACCGCGCTTACCCTGAAAGTGTTCCGCAAAAGGACAAAAGGCTATCGCACGCCCTTCCCCATCGGGCGGATGGAACGCGGTGGCTTTTCTGCTACAGCGGGGACAGAAACCAATCTGCGTCTCTGCCCCCGTGGCCAGATTCCTGGTCAGGCTATGGCCTCTCCTCCTCTGTAGCTCACCAATCCCCTTTCCATCGGTTCGGGTAAGCCGAGCCAGACGGACTTACAGCGCTCCAAAGGCGAAGGCAGGATTCTTGGGTGCCCCGGAAAAGCTCCCAGGATCAGAAGTCATCTGGGGCAGCTATGGACGAAACTTACATACGTGTTAGCACTAAGCCTTAGAACCTATCGCCACAAATAGGAATAGAAACATTTTGTTTATATGAAGCCACAATAGAACAAAACAAAAAAATTGAACCAAACAAAAGTTCTACAACATATAGATCCTAAAGAACTTTCTCGCCGGACAAAAAATAGCAAAAACTATAATAAGAAAAAATATATCGCACGATGCAATAAGTGCACCACACACGACCAGACTTCCTGCGCCGATCTTATCTTCGAGATCCCCTAAGACGCTCGCTTGCTTGAGCGAAAATATGCGCCTATAAGAACGACATGAACGAATTAATCAACTTTCGCCTTGAGCCCAGGATCCATCGGGGACACGACTGCCATTCCCTGATATGGAAGTCTGGCGCCTATAAAGGGGAGGAATACCCTGTATTCACCGTTTTCTCAAATAACTTAATCAAGGAAATGTACCCGAACAACACGAGAAAATTTTACGAACTTCAAGGGGCGCAATTTCTTGACTATGTGGAAGTCGGCTGCCAAGTCAAAGGTAGCAGAAGTGCAGAAGCCATCGCTTTGCTATGCGATGATTACTACGACTATTTAACTTGGGGCGAAAAGGCATACAGCTATGACACTAGAGAAATCTTCAGAATCAAGCCACGCAACATTGTCACCCCAAAATCTGCCTCTCAGTACCACGCACCGGTAAAAAAACTCATTCTGTGCAGCAGCAAGCACATTCAGACACTAGAAAGCCAACAGAGAGTCTATGGAGCATCGAGAAATATTCAAGAGAGCATACAAGACCTTGCAATATATAAAACACTGCAAATTGACTTAAAATCTAAAGAAAAAGCAGCACTAGAGAGAAACTCGGGAATATCAGCAGTACTATCTGGAGGACCGAAAAGGAGACAGGCGAACCTGCTCACTCATGTCCCTACCAATTTCGGAGATGAAGACGAGCCGTTAGACAAGCACAAATTCTTTCCATTCCAGTACATCTGCGAATTAATCCAGAATGCCCCGACTTATCGAGAGGCTACCCTGTGGTCTCTCTGTGCTGCTACGGGAATTCGCGAGAGTGAAGGCGATGAACTACTTGTTGAAGATGCGAAACCAGAGACTGGAAAGGTTTTTATAATCGAACCAACTTCCCGGAAAAATTTCTCTTCGGCGTACAGCGGAATAACACAGCAGCAGTTCAACAAACTTGAATACAAAGGTAGGGCGATCCCTCACACATTAATGCTAGAGCCATATGGCACAATGTTCTGGTACAACCTAGATAAATACTGGAAAGCAGAATACAACCCCTGCATCGATCACAATTTTTTATTCCAGGCATCAGACGGCTCCCCGCTGTACTTGCAGAACTATGGTTCAGCGGTACTTCAACCTTTCCAGAAAGTAGCTGAACGCATACTCCCACCAGTTTACTTTCAACAGATACGCAAACTCGGACTACATAGCCTACGTCATAGCTATTGCTACTACTTCAAAAATTTCTTTAAGCACACGCATGGATACGGCCTAACAGATCATGAGCTAATGATGCTTACAGGCCACACAAGTGAACGTAGTGTCCGAAAGTACGGAGCGATTGATCGAGAACGACTAGAGGAGAAATTAACAATCGGAATGAATTTTTATGATTTTGACTCCATAAAATCTCTTCAAGAATTCCGCATTGGTTTTCACGAGGACAGGATAGCAGAACTCAGAAGAGAGATCGCAGAATATTTGGAGAAACAAGATGAACAACCTGAGCAGATGCGAGTTTAATTTCTCAATACACCACAAGTTAAATAAACTCTTACCCTGCATGACATGTAGAGCAGCAATCATGCCCGCAAGAAAATTTATATTAAGACACACAAAACACAACAAAAATGGCATCACCAACACATAAACGATTACCCCCAAGGAGAAACTGTTAACAAGAAACCGAGCTAGCAAATTACAGCAATAAACTCCAGCAGACTTTCCAAGATGATAAACACATCAAACAAAGTCATATATATTAAGAAAGGAGACCAACTCAGGATCGCCCTTCATAAATCAATCCAGCTCGTCAGCCTAATCCACCAACAGGAATCCTTTATAAGAAGAGACATTAAGTGTTGCCAAGAGATTAACTTTATATTTAGCCGACTAGAAGTCACAGAAAGAAACTATGAAAAGATAGCTGATGCAATAGAAATAATATCCATGAGCAAGGCATTTCCGGACTCGGAAAGAGGCGTTAAATTACTCTCGGAATGCGTGGGCTGTAACCTGTACGAGCCAAACTATGAAGCCCTGAAAAGAGGCTCAAGAATAACCTTACTCTACTTACATAGATTCGGCGCAGCAGTACTACCCTATAAATTCAATCGCCCGGTTGTTAAATGGTTAGACGACCTCCCAGACGAGATTTCTTGCTATACCAGACTTGAGCATGCCCTTCGAGCAATGGATAAAGTAGGCACAACTGGGAGAGATGGGAAAGAGCGTAATTATCATGCGGAGAGGGCAAGAAGATTATTTACATTAAGCTTCAAAATGAGTCTAGCTTCCAGTTGGTTCAATATCTCTGATATCACTCAAGCCGACCTGAAATATTGGCGCTATGTTTCCGGGAAGATAACAGAATTAAATGGAGAAATCATCTCTCCACTACCAGTACTACAACTAATTGAGTATCTTCTTTCCAATTTTCCTGGCGAACTCTCATTTACAACCCATGAGATCCACGAGAACCTTAATGAGGCATTTAAGCTACTACCAAACGACGTCCGACAATATCTCATACAAAGACATGAAACGACTAAGAATGCGGAGAAATTTATCAAAGCCATTCGTTCGGATCAGAACATAACGCTCACAAAGATTAATTTCGAATTCCTTCAGCGAGCCGAGATCAGGGAATATCTAACCCATATAAAGTTTTCATACATGGATTCCCTTTACTCCTGGGGAAAAGTTCAAAGAGAGTTCTATGAGCGTAAGAAGTACGGCGATGAGACCAGATTACAAAGACCAGTTTGCCTTCTAAATTCCTATTTATTTCTATACTTACCACGTTGGATATTTGACAACCCTGGTGCAGTTTTCAAGTTCCCTGAATCCCCCGCAGACTTCGAAATAGCGCACTATGACTCAAGGGAACTAAACACGGAAGGAAGGCCACTTTCTTTTGTTGAATATATAAATCTTATAGAAATCAAAGAAAATTATCACAACCTCTCAAATATTCGAATTTTTTTTGATCATGTAGAGCAATTTCAACCTAAAGATCTTCCCCCCTTCCACAACCCGATTCAAAGTCTACCTAGCACAAGAAAATACTCTGAAGTAACCAAAAATGTTTTTAATAGCGAAATTTTTCCAATTCTCTTAGAGTTCGTTCAAAGCCTAGAGGTGTTTTGTCAATACGCCGAACTGGATCCTTTGTTTGCCGAAGGTATTAGTGAAGCCAGGAATAACAAGAAGTCCAAAATGCTTAGTCTTGCTGAGTATGGCTACGTACCATGTGTACGCATTGACAGCCATTACTACCCGATCAATTTTATAAGTCTTCAATGCCTTAGCATCATTGAACACAACGAAATGTTTTTATTTAATCCCGCTTCAATCAGGATGGCTCTTTGCCAACTTGAAACAGGAATAAGAACACAGGGACTTCAATGGTTGGATGCCTCGCTTTACTCCAAAAAAGTAAATCGAAACTGGATGAAGCCAAGCCATCTTAATCGACTCTATATAAACACAGACAAAGTACACCCCGAAGGCCTAGCAATTTGGGTTCTAAATAAAGTCATTCTACTCCTAGACCGTCAGAACAACTGGCGAATTCGAATGATTAAAGAGTTCAATTTCACTGCATACGCTAAAAGATTGAAATTCGCCAATCAAAAGCGGCCTAGATATCCAGACATCCTCTGTTTGTTTGCTTCCGATACGAAAACTGGCGCGCCATACTGCGATACCGCCTATGCGCAACATTGGGCGTGGCTGATATTTAGCTTTCAATATTGGTTTAATGGGGCTTTCAATGCCAACCTTCGACTAACTGCCTACGTTCCCACACCCGCCGATTCAGAGCAAAGCTACTCGTGGGAGGCATGGGAGGAAAAAGACTTTACTTATGGCATAAAGGAAATAGAGATTAGTAAGGGGGTTAAGTATAGCCCAGTTAATTTTAGAGCATTTGTAACCCCACACGGGGCTAGGGCCACCTTTGTAACAGAGTTCTCTCATATTCTTGGCGAAGAGTACTTGGGACTCCTGACGGGGCAATCAGGGTCTGTAATTAGACTCTACAACAAGGGAGGACCAGCGATACGAAGCAAACTTCAAGGCGCACTGAATAACCTTGAACCAGCTTTCCAGCCTATGATGGAAGTTTCTCGAAACCTACTGGACTCGAACCAAATTCTAAAGACGCTAAAAGACTTCTCCGACAAGCGAAAAATAAATGTCGCAGTCTCGAAGCTAGGCTTATCAACTGTTGGAGATCAATCGCTAAACTCCAGAATTGAAGTTGATGGACTTCAGATAATTGCGCGCGATTCAGGAAAAGGCCTAAAGGCTTGCTCAACACACCTTTGCCCATTTGGATTTCAGTGCCCGAAAGAAATATCGGCAATGTTCAAGGGGCTAAGGAAATGTTCTCTATGCCCTTACGCGATTTTCTCCGTTCATCATATCCTCCGAATTGAAGCGATTAAGGATGAACTCAGAGACAGCATAGAACTGAGAAAAAGACAAGTGATTGAGCATGCAAACTTACTCAATGAAACCGAAAAGTTAGACATTAACGAAGAGCTTAAAGATCTTGCTGTAGACCTTTCTGGCTGGGCAATAGTTTCAGAAACTCTATGGATGATGATTTCAGATCCGGGCAACCACAACGATAAAGAGTTTCTTACGAAGGATATCAAGACTGTCTTCGAACAAATTGATAGAGCTGAAGTTGACAGTGGCTCCTCCTCTGACTTTAGACTCAGATTAGACCAGGTTATCACACTTCCATATTACACAACTCCACTTTTCCAGAGAAAAATGGAGAAAATGTGGCGTTTCTTTCTTGCCCGCGACAACAAATATCTTGAGACATTGGTTCCCCCTAGTTCCGTATCCCTCTCGTTACAGCTTGCTGAAAGAATTCGAGAGTTAGACGACGATAAGACATTCGACTTTGGCGAACTTGTTAGGCTGTGCAACCTCGACAATGATGAGTGGCGTGAAACTCTACTTGATCTCAGATCGCCAAACTCACTCCAAATGCTGGTGAATCCAGATGAGCGGCCCTGACAATTTATCAAATTGGCAGGCTTCACGAATATCCAATAGGCAAGAGGTATTAGAACACTGCATACTTGAATACAAGGCAGGCAACACCCAGCACAAATGCATTTCCGATCTCGCAAAATATTTAGCCAAACAAATTACAATTTTGGAGCAAAAGATTAAGGAGGAGAAGTGCGCTTCGGCCGGACTAATGGGTAAACCGAAGCCCTCACGCCCCTGCACCTATACGGCGCTACTCAGGCGCGCAGAGTACCGGGTAAAGCTCGATGAGTTAATGGATCCCAGACGAGTAGCCAAGCCACTTGATGACGCAAGAAAAGCGTTACACAAGGCGAGATGTGACTTACTTACAATGCGTAACCGAATCAATGAACTCGAACACACCAACAACAAGCTAAGAATAGAGCTTGATAGATTCACCAATCCATCCGACACGCGACTGGATAGTTACCGATCAGAACTTGATGTCGCGTATCTTATGATGAAAGCACTGATTAGCCGGGATCACGCTTTTTTGCAAATTGACGAGGAAGGCAACCTTGTTGAGGACACGGTTACCGAAAGCATCGTGATCAATCATGCTCAGTTCAGGAACTATTTGAATTGGTGCGAAGAGCGTTACAAGGCAGTCGACAACTAAGTAGAAACTGAATGTTTAAGCAATTCTGTCATTACCTGCTCATCGCCAGTAGCGGTCGCAGCCAGACCAGTCTGAGCAGCGCTATGAGAGCAGTAGCTCTTTACTATCTGTCCACCAGTTCCAGGACAGACCACCCTCAATTGCTGCCATCGGCTACTACCTGCTGAGTCGAGCCACGAGTGACGACTCAGGCGCTCATGCAGTTTTTCTGAGTGGATCAACTCCGTTGCAGAGGTTGGCCTCGCCAGAACGATTCAGCTGATTGCGGGGTGCGCGGGAATGCGGCACTGGCTTAGACGGCGCCCGATGCTGGAGCGTGAACTGTCCTTTGGATAGGTGTTTGTCAGGCGGGCAGAGGATGGCGTATGGGTCAGATGCAAAAACAAGCTTACTGCACGGCCGAGCCAACGGAGCGGTGCATTTGTGCGTGCCATTCTGGTAAAGGCTTTCATCGAGTGATTCCTCATGGGCAGGCATGTCTGGCAGACCGTGGTTGCACGGAACGGTCACCATTCAATGTAATCGTTTACTTTGCTTCTCGCCAGTACGTCGATTATCAATTGGCCAGCCGTCTATCGGGTCGGGCACTGGATCCAGCTATCAGTAGAGGAAAAACAAGTTCACTCGTTTTTGCATAGCCTGGAGAAGCTGACTTCGGCTGCATGCTGTGACGAATGCTCGTGCTGGCTGCTCAGCAAGCTGACCAGCCAGCACGGTCTGCAAACTGCTCTAATTTAGTTGGACCTTTTGAACTCCAGACGGAATCGATGCAGCAGTGGTTCGGTATAGCCGCTGGGCTGCGTGCAACCTTCAAAGACCAGTGCACAGGCCGCCTGGAAGGCGGTTGACCGCTCGAAGTCGGGGGCCATGGGTCGGTATTCGGGATCACTGGCATTCTGCTGGTCCACCACCTTGGCCATGCGTTGCAGCACCTCCAACACCTGCTCTCGACTGACCACGCCATGACGCAGCCAGTTAGCCATGTGCTGACTGGAGATACGCAGCGTGGCACGGTCTTCCATCAGGCCCACATCATGGATGTCCGGCACCTTGGAGCAACCAATGCCCTGCTCCACCCACCGCACCACATAGCCGAGCAGTCCCTGGGCGTTGTTTTCCAACTCCTCTCGTATCGCCTCCGCATTCCAATCAGGCTTTTCCGTGACCGGGACGGTGAGCAGGCCATTCAACAATCTCTCTCGCTCAGCGGCGAGATCGACCTGCTCCAACTCACGCTGTACCGTTTGCACATCTACCTGGTGGTAATGCAAAGCATGCAAGGTTGCAGCGGTCGGGGACGGCACCCAGGCGGTGTTTGCCCCTGCCTTGGGATGGGCGATCTTTTGCTCCAACATGGCTGCCATGAGATCCGGCATCGCCCACATCCCCTTGCCGATCTGCGCCCGCCCACGCAGTCCGCTCGCCAGGCCGACCAACACGTTGTTGCGTTCATAAGCCTGGATCCAGGTTGTGGACTTCATATCGCCCTTGCGCAGCATCGGCCCCGCTTCCATGGCGCTGTGCATCTCATCACCAGTACGGTCGAGGAAGCCAGTGTTGATGAAGGCAACCCGGGCGGAAGCGGCACCAATACAGGCCTGGAGGTTGACGCTGGTGCGCCGTTCCTCGTCCATGATCCCCATCTTCAGGGTGTGACGCTGAAGGCCCAGCAAGTCTTCCACGCGACCGAAGAGTTCGTCAGCAAAAGCGACTTCGAGGGGACCATGCATCTTCGGTTTGACGATGTAGATGGAGCCACGCCGCGAGTTCCGGCGAGTCTTCTGATCGTGCAGTGAAGCCAGAGTTGTCAGTACCGCGTCCAGGATGCCTTCGGGAATCTCGTGGCCGTCACTATCGCGAATGGCTGGGTTCGTCATCAGGTGACCGACGTTGCGTACGAACATCAAGGAGCGCCCCGGCAGCAGCAGTTCGGAGCCATTGGCAGCTATGTAACGGCGGTCGGGACTGAGGCTTCGCGTGAAGGTCTTCCCACCCTTGCTGACCTCCTCGACCAGGTCGCCCTTCATCAGGCCCAACCAATTGCGGTAGACCTGTACCTTGTCGGCTGCATCCACTGCCGCTACCGAGTCCTCGCAGTCCATGATGGTGCTGAGGGCCGCTTCCAAAACCACATCCTTCACGCCAGCAGCGTCGGTCTGACCGATAGGATGGCTGTGATCGATCTGAATTTCGAAATGCAGGCCATGATTCTTCAGCAGGATGGTGCTCGGAGATTCGGCAGTGCCCTGGTAGCCGAGGAACTGATCAGGCTCACGTAGTCCGGTCTGGCGCTCTCCCTGACTGACAAGCAAGCGTCCGCCCTGGACTCGATAGCCGGTTGCTTCTGCATGGGAACCCTCAGCTAACGGTGCCGCTTGGTCGAGGAAAGCGCGGGCGAATGCGATTACCCGGGAACCGCGCACTGGGTTATAGCCACTACCCTTCTCGGCGCCGTCAGTCTCGGGAATAACATCGGTACCGTAGAGCGCGTCGTACAGCGACCCCCAACGCGCATTGGCAGCGTTGAGCGCATAGCGCGAGTTGGACACCGGCACCACCAATTGCGGGCCCGCCTGCTCGGCCAGTTCAGAGTCAACATTGGCCGTGCTTACCTGTACGCGTTCCGGCTGCGGTACCACGTAGCCGATATCTCCCAGGAAAGCGCGGTACGCGGCCATGTCACGAATTGGACCTGGGTTCGCGCGATGCCAAGTATCCAGCTCAGTCTGCAATCGATCTCGCTCAGCCAGGAGGGCCCGATTCTTGGGAGCAAGATCATGGACCAGCGCATCGAACCCCAGCCAAAAGGCAGTTGAGTCGACCCCAGTACCGGGCAACGCCTCCTGATCGATGAAGGCGACCAGTTCAGCGGCAACGTACAGGCGATGACGAGCAATGAAGTTAGTCATGACATTCTCCGTTCCAATTCAGGCCAGGCATTCGGCGCCAGCGCGGGCGATTTGGGCATCCTGATCGGACTTCACACCGGATACGCCGACAGCTCCTACCACCTGCCCATCCACCAGCACCGGCACACCTCCTTCCAGGGACGTGAGCAGTGGTGCGGAAAGGAACGCATTGCGCCCACCGTTGACCATGTCCTCGTAGCCCTTGGACTCACGTCGGCCAAGCGCCGCGGTCCGCGCCTTCTCAGTGGCGATGTAGGCGCCGATGGGAGCGCAGCCATCGAGGCGCTCCAGAGCCAGCGGATGGCCACCGTCATCCACCACGGCGATAGCCACATTCCATTGATGGTTTTGGGCCTCGGCACGAGCGGCGGCAAGGATGCGGGTAACGTCGCTCTGGCTGAGCACGGTTTTGGTGTGCATGGGATGTCCTCGATTACTCATTGAGTTTGAATTTGGCGACCTAGCCAAGAGCCTCATCCACCAGTTCGATCCAGTGCCTCACTGGCGTCCGGCCGGCGCCGTCGAGATGGGTCTGACAACCGATGTTGGCGGTGGCGATCACTTGAGGCTGACCGCTTTCCAGAGCATTGAGCTTGTTGTCGCGCAGCTGCCGCGACAGCTCTGGCTGGGTGATCGAATAGCTGCCGGCAGAGCCACAGCACAGGTGTGAGTCAGGTACTGAGGTGAGATGGAACCCGAGGCGGGTCAGCACACCTTCCACAGCTCCACCAAGCTTCTGGGCGTGTTGCAGAGTGCATGGGCAGTGGAAGGCCAGGCGTAGATCAGTTCGGATGCCAAGACTTTCCAACGGCGCATCACGAAGTACTTCCACCAAATCCTTGGCCAGCGAACTGACCCGCTGCGCGCGCGCTGCGTAATCCGGGTCGTGCATCAGCAGGTGGCCATAATCCTTGACGAAGGCTCCGCAACCACTGGCGGTTTGGACTATGGCCTTGGCGCCAGCTTCGATGGCTGGCCACCAGGCGTCGATATTGCGCCGGGCCCGGTCCAGACCGGCCTCCTGGGCATTGAGGTGGTAATCCACTGCACCGCAGCAGCCGGCCTCACGGGCCGGAACCACACTGATCCCCAGACGGTCCAGCACCCGCGCGGCGGCGGCATTGGTATTGGGCGACAGCCCTGGCTGCACGCACCCTTCAAGCATCAGTACACGACAGTCATGCCGTAGGCTGGGGCGTGGTCGTGCAGGACGAATCTCGCGCGGCAGCTTGGCCTTGAGAGTCTCCGGCAGCAGCGGGCGGAAGGCATTGCCGGCCTTCACCAATGCCTTGAACAGCCCTGCGTGGGGTACGACGGTGCGCAGCCCGCCGCGAAGCACGCGTTCACCGAGAGAACGCGGCACCTGCTCTTCGACCACAGCGCGGCCGATATCCAGGAGGTTGTGATACTGCACGCCGGAGGGACAGGTGGTTTCGCAGTTGCGGCAGGTCAGGCAGCGGTCCAGATGCTGCAAGGTACTGGCACTGGGTTCATGGCCCTCCAGTACCTGCTTCATCAGGTAGATACGCCCACGTGGCCCGTCCAGCTCGTCACCCAACAACTGGTAGGTGGGACAAGTCGCATTGCAGAAGCCACAGTGCACACAGCTCCGCAGGATGGCTTCGGCTTCTTCACCGCGCGGCAGGGCGCGCGCTTGTTCGCTCAAATGGGTTTGCATGGGTCGCCTCAGACTTCCGCGTACATACGCCCGGGGTTGAATATCCCCTGCGGGTCCAGTTGTGCCTTGAGCTGGCGGTGGTAGCGCAGCAGCGGCTCCGGTAACGGATGGAAGGGACTTTCACCACCGTCGAAACAGATGGCGTGTCCTCCGGCCTTTTGAGCGATGGCGCGGATCTCCTCGGCGGACGCATCGGATTTCAACCAACGCTGGGCACCGCCCCAATCCGCCAGCTGAGTACCGGGCAGATCCAGGGCCGGACAGGCGTTGGGCAGCGATAGCCGCCAGAGCAGACGCGGGTCATCGAAGAACGGCAAGCACTGCTCCTTGAGTTCCTCCCAGAAGTCGGGCTCGACGGTTTCGCAACCCAGCCGCTCGCGGGCTGCGGCCACCGAACCTTCACCGCCTTCCAGGCGCAGGTGCAGGGCCTCGCCGTCATGGCAGGCGGCGCTGAGGGGCAGCGGTTGCTGGCCCCACTCGGCCAATTTGCGCAGGGCTTCAGGCAGATCAACCGTAAGGCGCAGACTGGCCACAGCACGGGGCTTCGGCAGCACTTTGAGAGAGACCTCGGTCAGTACACCCAGGCAGCCGAAGCTGCCAGCCATCAGCCGAGAAAGGTCGTAGCCGGCGACGTTTTTCATCACTTCGCCGCCGAAGCGCAGGTGCTTACCCAGGCCGGTGATGACACGGGTGCCGAGAACGAAGTCGCGCACTGATCCGGCCCAGGGCCGACGTGGACCGGACAATCCCGCAGCGACCATGCCACCCACCGTGGCGCTAGCACCCAGGTGTGGCGGCTCACAGGCCAACCATTGATTCTTTTCATTCAGAACCTGTTCCAGCTCTGCCAGAGGCGTACCGGTGCGCACGGTAACCACCAGCTCGGTGGGGTCGTAACTGACGATTCCACGGTGCTCGCGGGTATCCAGTTCCAGGCCCGACACCTGCCTGCCGATGCGGGATTTGCTGTCACCACCGCGGATGCGCAGGGCGTTGCCTTCAGCAAGTGCCGCGCGGACCTGCTCGATTAGGTGGCTGCTAGCGTCAAATGTGCGGTTCATCAGAAGCGCTCCAGTTCCGGGAAAGGCAGCTGCCCCAAGTGCACATGCATCGCGCCAAACTCAGCGCAACGATGCAGGGTTGGGATGTTCTTGCCGGGGTTGAGCAATCCGGTGGGGTCGAAGGCCGCCTTCACGGCGTGAAACAGCGTGATCTCGTCCGCGTTGAACTGTGCGCACATCTGGTTGATCTTCTCGCGCCCTACGCCGTGTTCGCCGGTGATGCTGCCGCCCACCGCCACGCAGAGTTCGAGGATCTTTCCGCCCAGGGCTTCGGCGCGCTCCAGCTCACCTGGCTGGTTGGCATCGAAGAGGATCAGTGGGTGCATGTTGCCGTCGCCGGCATGGAACACGTTGGCTACCCGCAGGCCGTATTCGGCAGAGAGGTCGGCGATACCGCGCAGCACGCCAGGCAATTCGCGACGGGGAATGGTGCCGTCCATGCAGTAGTAGTCCGGGGAGATTCGGCCCACCGCCGGGAAGGCATTCTTGCGTCCGGCCCAGAATCGCACCCGCTCGGCCTCGTCGCGGGCCTGTCGTACCTCGGTGGCACCGGCACATTCCAGCACCTGGCGCACCCGTTCGCAGTCGTCGTGGACGTCCGCCTCCACCCCGTCCAGTTCGCAAAGTAGGATAGCTTCGGCGTCCACCGGGTAGCCGGCGTGGATGAAGTCCTCGGCGGCACGAATGGCCAGGTTGTCCATCATCTCCAAACCACCTGGAATGATGCCGGCGGCGATGATGTCGCCCACCGCACGGCCGGCCTTCTCCACCGAGTCGAAGGCCGCCAGCAGCACCTTGGCCACCTGGGGCTTGGGCAGTAGTTTGACGGTGACTTCGGTGACCACACCGAGCATGCCTTCCGAGCCGGTAAACAGGGCCAGCAGGTCGAAGCCGGGGCTGTCTAGGGCATCGGAGCCCAGGGTCAGGCGCTCGCCTTCGACGGTAAGGATGTCCACCTTGAGCAGGTTGTGCACGGTCAGGCCGTACTTCAGGCAATGCACGCCACCGGCGTTCTCCGCGACATTACCGCCGATGGAACAGGCAATCTGCGAAGACGGGTCCGGGGCGTAATAGAGATCGAAGGGCGCCGCCGCCTGGGAGATAGCCAGGTTGCGCACACCGGGCTGGACCCGGGCGAAGCGTCCGACTGGACTGATTTCGAGGATGCGGTTGAAGCGTGCCATCACCAGCAGGATGCCTTGCTCCAAGGGAAGCGCCCCACCGGACAGGCCCGTACCAGCGCCACGAGCCACAACAGGTACGCGACGTTCATGGCAGAGCTTGAGCAGGGTCTCTACCTGCTCGACCCGCTCCGGCAAGACAACCAGCATGGGCGTAGTGCGGTAAGCGGAAAGGCCGTCGCATTCGTAGGGGCAGAGGTCCTCCTCGCGATGGAGGATTTCGAGATCCGGCAAACACTCACGCAATTCGGTCAGCAGCGCGGCTTTGTCGACTCTCGGCAGCACGCCGTCGACGCGCTCGTCGTAGAGGATGTTCATGGCAGGCTCTTTGGTCTTGTTGTTTTGATGCCGGCGGTGACCGTCGGTAAGAGCCATCATCAAACTGCCCTGCCCTAGCGTCCATTGCGGCTCACACTGGTCCGACCAGTTTTTGATGAGCAGTACGGTTTTGGACTTATGGAAAGTCCAGCATTTTTCTATGCTGTAGAGCATTCCACGATGTATTCGTTTTTCACTTTTTGACTGGTCCTACCAGTTTGGAACGAAAGAAATGCCCAGTACGAAAGACGGTGAACGCCGCCAGGTAGCCGATGTGGTGGCTGAGCGCATTGAGCAACTGATCGTCGATGGCGTGCTCAGGACCGGGCAGGCACTGCCCTCGGAGCGCCGCCTGTGCGACAAGCTGGGTATCTCCCGCTCGGCCCTCCGCGAGGGCCTGCGGGTGCTTCGCGGACGCGGAATCATTGAGACCAGCCAGGGACGCGGCTCATTCGTCGCCGAACTGACCGGACCTCGGGATGCGAGCCCCTTGATGCACCTGTTCAGCTCGCAGCCCCGCACGCTCTACGACCTGCTGGAAGTACGGGCTCTGCTTGAAGGTGAATCGGCGCGGCTGGCCGCCCTACGCGGAACAGACGCAGACTTCATACTGATCACACGACGTTACGAGGAAATGCTCGCGGCCCACCAGAGCCCGGAGGGACTGGACTCCCAGGAGCACGCAAGGCTGGACCACGCATTCCACCTGGCGATCTGCGAGGCTTCCCACAACCCGGTCCTGGTCCATACGCTGCAATCGCTCACCGACTTGATGCTGAGTTCGGTTTTCGCCTCGGTGAACAACCTCTACCACCGGCCGCTCAGCCTGAAGCAGCTGGACCGCCAGCATTCGCGGCTCTACCACGCTGTCATCGAGCGGCTTCCGGAGCAGGCCCAGCGCGCCGCCCGTGACCATATCCATGGCATTCGTGACAGTCTCAAAGAGATTGAGCAGGAAGAACAACGACTGGTACGAGCCACCCTTCGCCTGGAGGGCTGGAGCTAAAAGGCCTCGTCACAGACTAACGGGGAAAGTGGTTGGCTCAAATACTGGGGTGATCTCCGCTGCGTAAAGCCGCTACAGCATGTGCACCCCTAGCCAGGCCAGGTAGGCAGCCGCAGTAGTGCTTCAGTAGGTTGAAGGCCCTGTCCAACACCGCGATCAACGCCCCAAAGCCGAAAGCGACGGCGGCGCCCCAGAACAGACAACCGACGTTGATACCAAGCGCGGCGCATGGACCTTGCTGCTTTCCCTCCTCCGTGGCTGTTCTGAGCACTAGCGCGGCATAGAGTCACGTGGTCAGAGTCAACAACTTAGAACAGAAGGTAAAAGCACTCGGATTGCCGGCAACAGGCTTGGCACTCGGGGACTCAGCGCGATGTGCGCGAACGGTGGCACAGGCTCAATGCCTCAGGAATGGGTTCCATCCATGGCTAGGTCGGGCCATCGCAACCTGTCCGCTTTGGTTCGACTCTAGCTTGTTACGACGGGCAGGTACCGACCCGAAGCGGACATCTAGAGCAGAGAAAATAAATCTGTTCCCCTTTTGGTCGGTGTTCATGGGCTTCCTACGCGGACGGCAATTCCCAAAGCTCTTCAAGGTCCACATCATCACTGCTGGGCCGATGCTCCTTCAGCAGCGGATCGATCTTCAAGATCATGGGTAGGTCGAATGCCGTCCCCGTGACCACGCAGCAGCCTTTAGCAAGAGTCGGAATCAGCGCCTTGGAACTGGAATCCAATGTGCTGATGGTGTTGTCCAGGAGCATGAGGTCGCGTTCGTTCACCAACCGGTGGATGAAGAAATTGTGAATCTGCGAAACGATGGTGGGCGAGATGTCGGCTGGTCGCTGACTGGAGAGAGTCAGATAGACTCCGTACTTGCGCCCCTCTTTGATGATTTCTTCAAACAGTTCGAGCCGATAGTCTTTCCAGATCTCATGCTCACGCGTGGACTGCTCTGATAGGATGTTGTGAGCTTCGTCGATGATGATGTGAAGAGTCCTGCTTGGTGGACTCTTCAGGCTCTCTGAGTCTTTATGATTCGTGTAGAAATTCTTAGCGATGAGCAACGGCAAGATTTTCTTGATTTCGTTTTTGCACCTTTTGAGTGAAATGACATGCAAGAGATGTGGGGGCGGTGGAACATTCACGACTTCAAGAACATTGCGAAGAGCCGTGATGGATGATTTTGCTCTTGCAAGTACCGGTTGGATGTGCTCGTACTGGGCATAGCCAAAGACGACATCTGAACAGAGCTGAAGATAACACCTCAAGATGAGTTCGTTGAACTGGTCGATTCCATCAAGCTTCACATGCTCATCAATGATGGGTTTGATGTTATTCTCAAACCCCGCACCATTTGAGTTGTAATAGGTGCCGTTGTTGTGCCTGAAGAACTTGTCTTTGTTGAAGTAGACGATGCCCTTTAAATGACCCTGCAAGGGCCCGCATTCAATAATTTTGGCAATTTCCCGGCTCAGGTCCAATGCATCTGACTTGGCCTCACCTGTGCTGAAGGCCTTCTCAAAGACTTTCGCAACATACTCACTGAGTGGCACATCTTTGAATTTTTCTTTCCCAGACAGCACGCGACGAAGGAATGGTTGCTGGGTATTGGTTGTGGCCTGAAAGAGCAGACTGAGCGTTTCAACATCCCAGAAGTGAACAGCTTCTATCTTAAACTTGTGCTTACCCTTCTTTGAATCTAGAACAGTTATTTTCTTGTCTTTGGCAGGCAGGATCTGGCCTTCAGTATATTCACCATTGAAGTCAATTATTACAAACTGACTCTTATTCTTGAGGGCTTGGAGTTTCTCATTAAAAAGGCTTGTGTATAGTTTTGCCAGCGTGTTGGACTTTCCGCTACCCGTATTCCCAAAAATCCCAAGATGGCTGTTGAAGATGCGTGCCCACGGCAAGTTGATGGGCACATTTTCCTTGAGCATGGAACCGATGGAAAAATTGGTCTTACCCTCGGCACCATAGATTTTACCCACCATGGGCTCACTGAGCAGGGATGCCTTGTCCCTGATCATCGGCATGTACTTCACGCCCTCAAAGAATTTGTCATCCACGATGTAGCCAATGGGGCGAACATCAACTTTTCTGATGTACAGTGTTTTCTCTGCATCAGCCTCAAGCTTCTTCTCGTCCAAGTACTCACCTTCTACAAGGCAGACGATGTCTATGAATCCGCGCTGGATGGATAGATGCTCTCTGAGTGAAACACCTCTGTACTTCACGCCATCATAGAAAATGGTTTCCTGGCTGGAGTCTTCAAAGATACGAAGGGAGATTCGGATGCCGGTGACTGCAATTACTTCACCTACGACGACGCTCATAGCTCATCCTCGACTTCAACCGGATGCTCATACTTTTCGGGTTTGAGCGAAAAGATGTACTTATTAAAGTTGGTGAAGTCTAATTTCACGCCATCAGGCGGCCCAATTACCTTGACATTTCTCCAGAGCTTGAATTCCTCCCTCGTTCTCTCGGCGCTGCCGTGACTGTAGCAACAAATGAACGTTTGAAGCTGCGGGTTTGACAAGGAGCGTTGGACAAGCTTCAAAATGTGTTCATCGGCAAACGAAAAGCCAAAGGTGATGAGTATGGAGTTTGGCTTCTCAAGTTCGTAGCTCAAAAGTCTGAGCATCTGATAGTAGTGCTCTTCAAATACTGTCTCGTGGAACTTCCACTTAGTGGGGTTCACGATGGGGAGCTTGTTGTACTCGCGCCAGAAATTGTCCATCTGCTTGCGACTGAACGGCACAGATGGAATATGGGCGCTCAGGCCACCTTTTGTGCCAAGAAAGGTAGAGAATTTGTTGATCTTGCTAATAGCTTGCTTAGACAGTAGGCTACTGAAGTCGTTGGCGTACTTAACTTCAATCTTGTCGCCACTCTTTGACCAGTAGACTGATCCATGGAGATGAATGATATTGAGCTGAGGTATTCCGTAGTTGGTTCTCTCGAAGATCCCGGTCTGACACTGGAAGGTACTAAAGTTCTTGGGGTGCAAGTGTTTTCTGTGGAAACCAGATGTACCATCATTGACCACAAAATCATGTGCCCCCTTCATGAGAATGTTGTCAGCAGTGTAGGCTAGGCATCCGTCGTAATTGGTCGTGAAAACATTGATCTTTCGGTTTAGATCCTTGCGCCTATCCAGCAGCCCCAAAAGCGTAGTCAGAAATATCTCATAATTTTCAAGATTTATCTTACCTTCATTCGAAGTGATAGCACCGGGCGTGAAAGTCTGAACTGGAAATATGCACGTATTATAATAGTGCATGAACAAGGCGGTTCGCTTCTCAGGCCAATATTCAAACTTGGTAGCGAGCGTTTCAATCGTCTCTTTCTCGCCCTTGGCATTTTTTATTTCCAGCGCAAGGGTTGGAAACAAGTCTGCTGAAGCGCCTGATCCAATCAATATATTAATGTTCTTGTTGTATGCATCCATCGGCTCAATTGATTCAAGCATTCTTGCTCCTTTTTATTTTCCCTAATAATAGAAGGTGGCATCCAGCATGGCTGTTCGTTCATGCCAAGGCTTTCTCGTCACCAACTCCCTTGTCTTCATCAGCATCGCAAAACGCACTATGAGAAGCAGCCTAAGGGGCGGAAGAACACAAAACAAGGCCATATGACACTATCGCCTTTCATAGTCGACACCAGGTTCGTATGGCGGCAAATGGTCGGGACGAGATTCGGGATGCTCCAATAGGTAGCAGCGAGTTGCAGGATCCGGCTTTCGTACAAACGCTGTTTATGGCCGTTTTCTGTTAGCTCTCACCAGTAGATTTGGGGCGGGCACAGCCGGTCATGAAGGGTAGCTAATGGCCGATAGCAACCATCAGGAAGGGTCGCCACCGATCCACAACGGAATTTCACAGGGGGCCCCAGCCGAGAAGATTGAGCAAGAAGAACAACGACTGGTGCGGGCTACCCTTCGCTTGGAGGGTTGGAGCTAAAAAAAAAGCCCATGCAAGCATGGGCAAATACGGTAGTAGCACCTTTTTGGGGGCACATCAGCGGCGATGGGGAGCCGCAGATATTCAAGGATTCATTTGTTCTTACGCCAGGTATCACTCAGGGTGAATCCAGTCGGGAACGGATCAGTGCGATCAAGTACGTACTGGTGGAAACCAGTGATCCAGGCACTGCCGGTGATGTTGGGGCGAATACCCTGGCGATCACCGATAGTCAGCGTCTCGGCAATCTCACCGATGAACTCGGTGCCAATGATCGATTCATGGATCAAACGCTCGCCCGGCTTGATCTGACCGCGCGCATGCATCACCGCGAGACGGGCGCTGGTGCCAGTACCGCACGGCGAACGATCAAGGCGGCCAGGGGAAACAATCACACCATTGCGCGAACGCTTGCCCTCGGGGTCATCCCGCACAGGGCCAGCGAACAGGGTCTGATTGATGGTATGGATCTCCGGATTCTCCGGATGGACAGCCGGCACCTGTTCGGCCGCTGCGGCCTTGATGGTCTCACCGACGCTCACCAGATCTGCGGCTTCATCCGGGGTGATGGAGAAGCCCAGAGCTTGGGCATCGGCCAGCACGTAAATCATGCCGCCGTAGGAGACATCGACCTTGAGGGTACCAAGGCCAGGAACCTCGATGAACTTGTCCAGTGCGAAGACGAAACAAGGCACGTTGGAAAACTTGACGCTGACGCACTTGCCGTCCTTGCACTGAGCTTCGACACGAACCAGGCCGCCGGGGGCCTCCAGCGTCAGACGAGTGACGGGCTCCTGCATCGGGATCATGCCGGTTTCCAGCAACGCCGTAACGGTGCAGATGGTATTGGTGCCGGACATGGGCGGGTAGAACTCGGACTCCATGATCACGAAGCCGGCGTCTGCTTCCGGGTTGGAGGAAGGCAACACCAGGTTGACGCACTGGGTAACACTTCCACGAGGCTCCTGGAGGAGCAGCTTGCGAATGTCGTCCGCCTGGGTTTCGAGGTACTTCATCTTGTCGAAGATGGTGTTGCCGGGGACGTCGAGAACGCCACCAGTGATGACGTCATTCCGCTCACCGGCTGCGTGGACGCCTACAACGTTGATCATTCGCTTGAAATTCATGGCTCAACTCGTCGGTTGAAGTGAATACGGGTATCTACCAGATCAGCGCCAACACCGGCGCCACGATGATCCGTGACGCCGGTGCTCGGCATTCAGTCCAGGGTGTTGGGCAGTACCGGAGTGCGCGCGCCGAGCTTGATGAAGGTCGACTTCACCTCCATGAATTCGAGCAGCCCGTCCACGCCATTCTCGCGGCCGTAACCGCTCTGCTTGTAACCACCGAACGGCATCTGCGCCGCGCTCTCCAGGTAGGTGTTGACGAACACAGTGCCGCTCTGGAGCTTGCGGGACACATTGAGCGCCTTGTCCACGTCCTTGGTCCACAGACCGTTGCCCAGGCCATATTCGGTATCGTTGGCCAGCTCGATGGCTTCTTCCACGGTCTTGAAGGTAGTAACCGCCAGTACCGGAGCAAAGATTTCCTCACGGAAGATGCGATGGCTGGGCTTCACATTGGTGAAGATAGTCGGACCGACGAACAGGCCCTTGGCCAGTTCGCCATCGGTCAAACGCTGGCCGCCGTATGCCAGCGTGGCGCCCTCTTCCTGGCCGATGCGGATGTATTCCAGCACGCTCTCCAAATGGCCCTCGTGAATCAGGGCACCGATCTGGACTTTCTCGTCCAGCGGCAGGCCGATCACGACCTTCTTCGCACGCTCCACCAGTCGCGAGACGAACTCGTCAGCCACCGATTCCTCGATCAGCAGTCGAGTACCAGCCACACACTCTTCGCCCTGGTTGAGGATTACACCGAACAGCACGCCGTCGAGCGCAGCATCCAGATCCGCATCGGCAAAGACCACGTTGGCGGCCTTGCCACCCAGTTCGAGGGCTACGCGGGTAAGGTCCTGGGCAGCGGTGGCAGCGATCTGCTTGCCCACACGGGTGGAGCCAGTGAAGGAAATCATCGACACGTTCGGATGGCGAGTCAGACGCTCACCAACCACCGAGCCCTTGCCGGTGACGATGTTGATGATGCCCGCCGGCAGGCCGGCCTCGGCAGCCAGCTTGGCCACTTCAAGAGCAGTACCGGAGGTCAGCTCGGAGGGTTTGATCACCACCGGGCAACCGGCAGCCAGCGCATAGGGCAGCTTCTGGAACAGGCACACCATGGGGAAGTTCCACGGCACGATCAGGCCAACGACGCCACGCGGCTCGCGAGTGACCAGGCCGAGCTTGTTCTCACCCAGGTGGGTGTGAGCCTCGCCAGGAATCTGCCAGGCCAGGGACGCAGCAAAACGGGTCAGCTCCGCCGACCAGAGGACTTCGCCCTTCGCATAGACGATGGGCTTGCCCACCTCTTCCGCTTCGATGACCGCCAGACGGTCCGCATCACGCTCGATCAGATCGGCCCACTTGTTTAGCAGGCGAGCGCGCTCGGAGGCCGGCACGTTGGACCAGGCACCGGAGGTGTGCACGCGATGGGCGTGCTCAACGGCCCCATCGACGTCCTTCTCGGTACCCGCTGCAAACTTGGCGAGCAGGTCGCCGTGAGCCGGAGAGGTGCGCTCGATATAGGCGCCCGAGGAAGGTGCCTGTTCCGCGCCATTGATCCAATGCTGATAGCTTCTAGTCATGAGGTTGGTCCCGCAGTTGATCTGCAATGTATACGTTTACAATTTGAGGATCGAAAAACGAGCTGTCAAGCGCCAATAAGCCAGGCTGACGGGCTGCCGGAAGATCCGGGAAGCTCGACGGTCAAGAGGAGGCACCTAGCACTCATTGTCTCGTTCCTTACCAGGCGGTGTAGCCGCCATCGACGGTGAACATCGCGCCGGTGGCGAAGCTCGAATCGTCGGAGGCGAGGAAGAGGATCATGTTCGCGATGTCGGTCGGCTCACCCATCTTGTTCAGCGGCGAGCGCGCTTCCAGGCCCTTCTTGAAGGCCACCGGGTCCGCTACCTGCTCGAACATGCGGTCGTAGTAGCTGGAGGCGATCACACCCGGTGCCACGCTGTTCACCCGCACCCCTTCCAGGGCATGGTCCAGGGCCATGGCGCGGGTCAGCGCAGCCACGCCACCCTTGGCGGCGACATAGGCAGCGCGATCCTTGATGCCGACCACGGAGATGGTCGAGGCCAGGTTCACCACAGCACCGCCACCGCGGCGGACGATTTCCGGAATCGCGTACTTCGAGCAGAGGAACACGCCCTTCAGGTTGACGTCGACCACCTGATCCCAGGTGTCCTCGTCCAGGGTCACCACGGTGCCCAAGGTGCCGAAGCCGGCGTTGTTCACCAGGATGTCCAGGGCGCCGAAGTGGCCAACAGCCGCCTCGACCATCGCCTTCACCTGCTCGGCATTGGCCACATCAGCCTGCACCGCCACGGCTTGCTCGCCAATGGCATCGGCTACTGCCTGCGCCTGCTCAATATTGCGGTCGGCAACTACGACCTTGGCACCCTGTTGAGCGAAAAGCTTGGCGGTGGCTTCGCCGATACCAGCACCGGCACCGGTGATCAGTGCGATTTTGTTCTTCAGCTTCATGACTGATGCTCCCTTGGAACTAAATGTCGAACATTGGTGTTGTAGATCCGCCCTGGCAGCGCCTGGACGAAGAGATAACTCATATCCTCAACCAATCGACCGCAGCCGATGGCGACTCCTGCTGGCCCTCAGGCCGGCAGGTAATAGGATGCGTTGGACTTGGGCAGGGGTGCCCGGCCCCGAATGTGATCCGAAAGCTTCTCCGCCATCATGATGATCGGCGCGTTGAGATTGCCGCTGACGATCTCCGGCATGATCGAAGCGTCGATGACACGAAGGTTTTCGGTTTCGTGTACGCGCCCCCAGGCATCTACCACGCTGTTGGCGTCGTTGCCCATGCGGCAAGAACACGAGGGGTGATAGTTGGTGCCAGCCAGCGCACGCAGGCTTGCAAGGATCTGCTCATCGCTGCTGACACCCGCGCCCGGAGTTACTTCCTCGCCGCGATACGGGTCCCAGGCTTGCTGCGACACCACGTGACGAATCGCCTTGACCGCAGCAATTGCGTCTCGCTTGTCCTCTTCGGTGGAGAGGAAGTTGAAGCTGAACTTGGGTGCCGCTAACGGATCGGCCGAACCCAGCCAGACACGGCCCGTACTGGTCGGACGCATCAGGCTGAAGAAGTACTGGAAGCCGTTCTCCAGCTGGACGCTGCCATGTTGGAACTCGCCCAGCATGGGGATGAATTCGAACTGGACGTTCGGGATTTTCACGTCGTCATGGGTGCGGATAAAAGCTCCAACCTCGAAGAAGTTGGTCGCCCCCAGGCCCTTCTTGAACAGCGTCCAGAGCAGGCCCAGCTTGGCTTTACCCAGGGGGGTGAGTTGCTTGGCGATGGAGACGTTTTGGGTCGCCCGGAATTGCACGGGCGAAGCGATGTGGTCCTTCATGCCCTCACCGACGCCGGGCAGGTGCACGACACTCTTGATCGAGAACTGCGCCAAGTGATCCGCATTGCCGATTCCTGACAGTTGCAGCAGGTGCGGGGAGTGGATAGCACCAGCGCACAGGATGGCTTCCCTACCCACCTCCACTACGTAAGGTTGCCCTTGGCGAACGTAGTGGACTCGCACTGCGCGCTTACCCGCGAACTCGATTCGAGTGACCTGCGCACGATCAAGAACTTGCAGGTTCAAACGATCAGCGTTGGTATGGATATATGCTTGGGAGGTGCTCCAGCGAATGCCTTTGTGCACATTGCGCTGAGTGATATGCACACCTTCCTGCCGGAAGCCGTTGTGATCATCCACGCGTTGGTAGCCAGCCTGAACACCGGCATCGAGGAAGGCGTGATAAAGGGGGTTGTCCGCTTTGCACGTCTCGATGTGCATTGGGCCATTGCCACCGCGATAAACATCCTCGCCTTTGTCGAAGGTCTCGGCCTTGCGGAAGTACGGCAGGCATTCGGCGTAGCTCCACCCCTCAAGCCCCATAGCCCCCCAGTTGTCGTAGTCCCAGGGATTGCCACGCACCCAGTTCATCCCGTTGATGGAACTGGAGCCGCCCAGAACACGGCCACGCGCTTCGTAGATGGTGCGATTTCCCAGTTCCTTCTCGGGTTCGGAGTGCATGTACCAGTTGAAACGATCACTCATCAGCGGGAAACCGAGCGCTGCCGGCATCCGGATGTAGAGACTCTGGTCGGAGGGACCGGCCTCAAGCATCAAGACGGAGCTACTGGTGTCTTCTGAAAGACGGCCTGCCACGACGCTGCCAGCAGAGCCGGAGCCGATGACGATGTAGTCGTAGGTTTTCTGGATTGCCCGCCCGTTGATGTCACGCATGATGTCACCCAAGAAGTCCGCCGTTCATCGAAAAAACGGCATCTAGTAAACGTTTACAGAGAATGACAGGATCTTAGTAAAAATGAAACAGGGACAACACACTATGAACCAACCAGTGGTCGAAAAATAACCAGACCAGGTCAGCAGAAAATCAGCCCATCCAACCCACGAATTCTAGGGTCTCCAGACTACTTCCCCCTTGTGAATTTAAGGTCGGAACACTAGGCTAAGCCTTTAGCTATGCGGCTTGTGGAGAGCAGAGCACCGAACGGGCGCGGGAATTTCCTCCCCTCCCATAGGGCCGAAACTACCGTCAGATGCCCAGTTGAGTGGCGCATTTCGAGAGCAGTTCGCGCTAGCCATCCCCGTCATCCTGACATCCATAGAGGCCCTGGGATTCGTGAGTACCACCAAGAAGTCGCCATCTCGCGTAAACGTTATCGACGTAGCTAAGGCAGCCGGCGTGTCAGTTGCCACAGTGTCGCGCAGCTTCAACCTTCCACACCACGTGAGGGATGACGTTCGCGAAAAGGTCCTCGAAGTCGCCCGGAAGATGGGCTACACGCCTAACTCTGCGGCGAAGGCATTGCGCTCGCGCAAGACCAATGTGATCGGCGCCATCATCCCTACGCTCGATCACGCCATCTACGCCAAGATGATCAACAGCTTCCAAGCCAAGTTGGCGCAGTACGGCTACGTGGTGCACGTCCTGTCCTGTGGGTTCGACTCCAGGACCATCTACGAAAAGGTGAGACTGCTGGTCGAACGCGGCGCAGAAGGCTTGCTTGTGGTGGGAGAGATTGCCGACCCGGAGCTGACAAAGTACCTGAAGGAGTACCGCATGCCGGTGATCTGCACGTACTCCTACTTTGAAGGAAAAGAGTTTCCGTTCATTGGTTTCGACAATTTCAGCGCGACCCAACAGCTCGTCCAGTATCTGCACGGCCTGGGACATCGCCACATGGCCATGCTGACCGGGCCAATCCAGGGCAATGACCGGCAGCAGGCCCGGGTCAAAGCTTTCGTCGAAACGCTGAACGCTTCATCGGGCGGCTGCACCCATGCCATCTATGAAAGCGTTGAGGGTTACAGCATAGAATTCGGCGATACCACGATGCGACGGATCCACATGGAGAAGCCCGAAGTCACCGCGGTCATCTGCAACAGTGATGTCATTGCCTTTGGCGTCCTTTCTGCCTGCAAGAAACTCGGAGTCGACGTGCCCAAGCGCATGACAGTCGTTGGTTATGACAATCTTGAGTTCGCCGAATACCTGGACCCGCCGCTGACGACCCTGGCCATACCGGCCACGGAAATGGGCCAGTTGAGCGCTGAAGCGCTTCTTGCACACCTCAAGAACGGTAGCGAGATCAAGCCTGCCCTTCTGGGTACGCAGCTGATCATTCGCCAGTCCAGTCACGCAATTTGACATACGCAAGGGCCAGCTCCGCCGAGCCAGCACCCCGCCCTTTACAACTGCTGATCAGCCACTAAAAAAGAGCCCGCGCATCAAGCGCGGGCTCTTTCACATCAGGGCTAAGCGTGAAGGTCAGGCAGCCTTTTGCAGGGTCATATTCGGGCTTTTCGACTGAAAGCGATTGCGGTTGTACAGGTAGTACAGCCCGCCCGGAACGATCAAGGCCGGGATCCAACTGATGTCGGTACCGATCATCTGAGCGAAGTAGCTGTGATAGAACGACAGGTCCATGAACGGCACAGTGGAGAGGACGCCGAGCATAAAGATCGCCATGGTGGACCAGCTGTACTTGCCGTACTCGCCGTTCACGTCGTACATGGCGTCCACCGAGTACTTGCCTTTGCGGACCAGGTAGAAGTCCGCGAGGTTGATCGAACTCCAGGGCACCAGGAAGTAGACCTGGGCAATCAGGATGTCAGAGAAATAGGCGAAGAAATTGTACTGGGTAGCGGTGGCGATCCAGGTCGCAGCAATTGCGGTGAGGCCCATCGCGATGAACTTGGTCTTGCGGCTGATTCGCGTCATACCGCGCATGCCGGTGAACATGGTCATGAAGGACATGTAGGCGCTGTACAGGTTCAGCGAGTTGATCTCCAACACACCGAGCACCACGATCACCATTGCCACTTTTGACCAGGGGCCGAAGAAGCTACCAATCGCAGTCCCCGGATCAGAGGTGACGTCCTTGATCAGGACGGCCAGCAGCGCACCCAGCAGCATGACCAGGCCCGCGCCGAGCAGGTTGCCGATGTAGCTAAACCAGAAGGTCTGACGGCTGGAGATATTGGCTGGAAGATAACGAGAATAGTCAGCCACATAAGGACCGAAGCCCAGTGTCCACGACGCAGCCTGAGTAACGGTTAGGGCGAAGGCAGCCAAGGTGAATCCTTGAGAGACATCCATCGCCCCCGCCGGCAGAGGTTGCTGAAGAGCCAGCCCGGCAACAATCAGGAAGATGATCCCGGATAGCGCCGACATCAACGCGCCGAGACGGTGAATCAGCTCATAGCCGATAAAGCCCACGATGAAGGACACCACGCCAAACAGAATGATGGCCGTGTTGTCGCCTACATTCAGGAACGCCTGGACGGAATCTCGCATCACCACACCGTTGGCCGCAGTGAAGAGCACAAACGCCAGGTAGTTGATCAGCAAGGGGAAGCCAGCCCCCAGGACGCCGAATTGAGCACGGCTCTGGATCATCTGCGGGATACCCAGATGCGGCCCCTGGGTGGAGTGCGCGGCCATGAACACAGTACCGATCACACAACCCAGCACCAGTGCGATACAAGTCCAGATCAAACTCAGCCCAGCGACGATACCCAGCGTGCCCACAACCAACGTGGTGACCTGCATGTTTGCACTGAACCAGATCGTGAACAGCCGCCGCGGATGACCGTAGCGTTCGGAGTGGGGAACGAACTCGATGCTTCTTTTCTCGATGTCCATGACTTACCTCTTGCGGGATCCACACCAATTGCAAGGCGTGATCCACCGTCTTGATGACGCTCTTATTAGCTAGAGCAGGTTTTTGAAGTTTTTCAACAAGCCACTGTAAAGGTTTACATTTCGAGCTGAGGTAGAACGGACAATTCTGCTCAGACCAGCTCCCTAGCAGCCTGACCCCCTCCACAACCCCCATTCCAGGGGTGGTGCTTCGGAGGGAATCGCGCTGATTCAGCAGCCCGTCTCTCAATCGCAATGTAAAGGTTTACAGGCAGCATTCATGCCAGTCACGGTCCCCCCGGCGTTCGCGCGCCCATCGATGCGCACAAGACAGGCTTTCTAGCCTGCGGAGAGCCCTATGCGACTGAGGCATGGACCAATCAACGCACGCCGCGCTGTATAAATCTGTAACAGGCCATGTTCCCTTTTCACCAGATGCAGGATGAAAAGAAACAGTGCACACCTGCGAAAATTGCACCGCCATAGCGCCGTGAAAGTTGCGCCGCTCCCCACGGCGCAGCCAATCGAAGACTGGGCATGCAGGCGTCAGTGGATCTGCTTCGCGAGGAACTGCCGCGTCCGCTCGTTCAAAGGGGCATCGATGACCTGGCGCGGCTCGCCGATCTCAGCGATGAGGCCAGCATCGAAGAATGCAACGCGACTGGACACCTCTCTGGCGAATGCGATTTCGTGGGTGACCAGGACCATCGTCATGCCCTCCTCCGACAGCATGCGCAACGTGTCCAGCACTTCCCGAACCAGCTCCGGATCGAGCGCCGAGGTAACCTCGTCAAAGAGCATGTACCGCGGGCGCATTGCCAACGCCCGCGCGATAGCCAGGCGCTGCTGTTGGCCCCCGGACAACTGCGTGGGCGACATCTTCGCCTTTGCGCCAAGCCCCACCTTCACGAGTTGGTCATAGGCTCGTTGCTCTGCCTCTTGCTTCGGAACCTTCTGCACGACCTTGAGAGCCAGGGCAGTGTTCTCCAGAACCGACAGGTGCGGAAAGATGTTGTATTGCTGGAAAACGATTCCGATAGTGGTCCGGAGATTGTTCAGATCCGTCTTTTTCGAGAAGACATCTGTGCCATCCACAACAATGCTGCCACTGTCGATGGGCTCTAAAGCGTTCAGACACTGAAGAAGAGTCGACTTTCCGGAACCGCTCGGCCCAATGATCGAAACGACCTCACCCTTCTGAACCGTCATATCGATACCCTTGAGGATACTGACATCGCCGAAGGACTTGTGGACATTCTTGATCTCAATCATTTCTGGAATCCTTCTTCAAGTTTCTGGCTGTAACGCGATACCGGATAGCAAATCACGAAGTAGAACAATCCAACTCCCAAGAGAATGATCAGCGGCTCCTGGGTCCTGGTAATGACAATCTGCGAAGATCTGAGTAGTTCGATGTAACCGATCACTGCCGCTAGCGAGGTGTCTTTCAGTACCCCCAACATAATGCCAACCCAAGCTGGGAAGGTGTTTTGCAACATGATCGGCACAGTGACATGACGGAAACTCTGCATGTAAGACATGCCCAGAGATCGCGCCGCCCTCTGAAGCTTCGATGGCACCGCCTCGAATCCGCCCTTGTAGATTTCTGAACAGTAAGCCGCCATGTATAGAGAGAGCACCACGCCACTACACACAAAGGGGCTCGCCGGACTCCCCAGAATGGCCAGGGCAGAGTTAGCGACAATCAGCTGGATAATCAGTGGAATTGATCGTGATAAATCAACCAGCGGCGACAGCAGCAGGTTGATAATCTTCGAGGAAGATCGTAGCCAGCCCATGAAGAATCCGATAAGAGTGCCAATAGCAATCACAACGGCAGCAAGCCATATCGTCTTTAGTGCGCCATCCAAGATGAAGTACAGATCACTGATCTGAAGGCTGGAGAACATCGCAGACCCCATCATGCATTCCTCTTTCTAAACAGCACCCAAGAAGAAAGGTTTGTCACGAGCAGCACCGCCTTCACCAAGATGTAGTAGGCCACCGCCGTAACAATGAAGAACTCGAATGACCTGAAGGTTAGCGATTGGGCCGCATAAGTTGCCCCGGTAAGCTCCTGCAATCCGACGACCATTCCGAGCGAGGTATTCAGCAAGCTCCAGATCAGCTGATTGCTGGTTGCCGGTGCAATCAGCGGGACAAGCTGCGGAAGGATGATGTGACGGAACGTTTGCCATCGATTCATCCCCAGAGCTGCCGCAGCTCGGCGCTGCCTTGGATCTATCCCTCTCAAGCCACCGCGCACGATTTCTGCCATGTACCCTGCGGTGTTGAACGCAATGGCACCCAGCACAGCGACGTAAGAATCGACATCGATGCCAAATGCACCCAGGCCGAAGTACGCCATGTAGATCTGAAACAGACACGGAGTGTTGCGGGCGATCTCGATCCAGCTGCTTGCGATGCACCTGACGCCTTTAACTCCCGATTGTTTCGCCCAAGCCAGGAGGAAGGAAATGACGATCCCCAGCAAGAACGAAATCAGGGTCAGCTCAACCGTCATGAGCAAGCCATCCAGAAGATCCGGCATGGACTTCAGCACAGGATTCCATTGAAAGTTGTAGTTCAGCATATGTCCCCTCCCAACAAAAAAGGCGGCCACGAAGGCCGCCTTCCCATCAGTACTTGCTCAGTTGTGGCGCAGTAGCCGAGTACCACTTCTTGTAGAGTTCTGCATATCGCCCACTCTGCTCCTGATTGTGGACAAAGAGGTTTATCCAACGGAGCAGCGACTCATCCTGCCGCCCCACCATAATACCCACCGTGTCTTTCGGGAACGGAGCATCACAGCAGGTATGGAAGTCTGCGTACTGAGGGAGCTTTTGCAGTTCATTGGCTGCCTGAATATTAACAATGAACGCATCGATCTTGCCTTGGGCCAAGGCCAGGTTTCGATCACTATCGTTGGTGAGGGTGAGATACTTACCTTGGGGATCGCTCCACTGCTTGAAGTACTCTTGGAACAGAATATCTTCTGCCGCTCCTTTGACACTGCCGACCTTCTTGCCCTTCAGGTCCTCGAACGAGTTGATACCCGAGTCCTTCCTTGCCATCACAACGAAGCTGTAGCTCGAATAAGGTTGCGAGAAGGCTATGGTCTTGGCGCGTTCAAGTGTGATGGTTGCACTGGCAATGGAGATATCGACACGATTCGAGATCAGCGCGGGAATCCGATCCGGCGAAGATGTCTCAACGATGTTTGGTTCCACCCCGAGAGCCTTCGCCATGTCCTGGCAATACTCCACATCGTAACCAGCAGGCTTGTTATTACCATCGCGGAATCCATTCGGCGGGTAGTCCAGCATGACGCCACATTTCAACTCTCCGGCAGAAATGATGTCGTCCAATTTGTCTGCAAATGCAGAGCTTGCAGTCGCAGTTACTGCACATGCGATTACGAGAGCATGAACCTTGGCCTGAAATTTCATGGATTTCCCCTGTAGCTAAATCGAGGGACGGAGTCCCAAATCTGAGTACGTGCGTCGGGTTATCTGTTGTGTTCTACGCAGCTGCTTTCTGTGCCCCCTGGTAACGATTACCTCCCTTTTATGTAAACGTTTTCAATACAGCAAAGATTGGGCCACAGCGCAGAAACACGGCGCAACCAGCGATCATCTGGGGGGAGCAAGAGGGACGAGCAGCCTCGACGAGAACGGCTGTCACCGGCGGTAACGCAGGAGACTAGAGAGAAACAGTGGCCGGCACGCCAGCGGTGACATCATCCGAGTACGAGGTTCACGAATCGCTGAATGCCCCGTAATAGAGCCATTTCCCACCGTGATGCCCCACGATTGGTATTCGATAATTGAAGCTGTAGGAATCATCAGGCGGACAGGGTGGCCGCTTATAGGTAGTTGGGAAAGTCTAATGTAAACGTTATCATTGCAGGCAAAACAAGCTCCCTCACCTGCCGATTTGCGAGAGCACGATGAACGTCAGAGATGCCATCCTTGCGCTGCTGCTTGCCGCCCACATCCACGACAATGCGGACGCGATCAGGGCTACTGCTCAACGCTGTGCCAAGCGCCTTCCACGACGACATCGGTATCTGATGTTCTCGATCATGGCCAGCCCGGACCCGCTGACGGTCACCGACTACCTCATGAAGAACTTGTCTCGCTGCGGCTGTTAGGCCAAAGGCTAGAGCCCTGATCTCGTGGAGGGCTCTGTTCCTTCCTCTCCAGCCAATCGCCTGCGGACACCTCATCCGACGGACTCTGAAAGCAAAACGGCGCGCCACAAGGGCGCGCCGTTTTGACTTGAGGAATCTGCCCTATTCTCAGGGCTGAGTACCGATATCAGCCTATCTCTAGGGCGAGAGGCTTGAGCCGAGTGACCTCGGTGCATTGCAGGCAGGATTCGGCATCTGCCGATAGAGCAACATCCCCCATCGATGTCAGCACGACCACTTGGTTCGGGTCAGGGAACTCCATACCCCACAGCGCATGAGCCTCGACACCAGACTCTTCGAACCGCTGACGGAATTCGTTGGCTCGGCCTACTTCACAGCCATAACGAACGAGATGGACCTCGTCGCCCTGCGCCATCAGATCATCGGCTACGCGCAACGGATTCAGGACGCGCAGGTGTTGTTTGTGGATCTGCGGCGCGGCCTTGGCCAGGAAGGAATCGCGCCACCCCGGCTTGTTCAGGAGTGCCATTCGCAGGCGCGTCCGATCATCCAGAGAAGCGTATTCCCAGAGATGAAAGAAGCGCACCTGGCGGCTGTCCATCTCCGTCCACATTCCGCGCAGCCGACCAAACTCTTCGCCGCGAATGGGCATGCACACCTGGTTGAAGAGCTTCCAGTAAACCGGCCAAGCCTCAGGCTGAATCCGGTACTCTCGTAGTTCGTGGATCATCTTCGGCTTACCAGGCGGTGTAGCCGCCATCGACGGTGAACATCGCGCCGGTGGCGAAGCTCGAATCGTCGGAGGCGAGGAAGAGGATCATGTTCGCGATGTCGGTCGGCTCACCCATCTTGTTCAGCGGCGAGCGCGCTTCCAGGCCCTTCTTGAAGGCCACCGGATCCGCTACCTGCTCGAACATGCGGTCGTAGTAGCTGGAGGCAATCACACCCGGTGCCACGCTGTTGACCCGCACCCCGTCCAGCGCATGGTCCAGGGCCATGGCGCGGGTCAGTGCAGCCACGCCACCCTTGGCAGCCACATAGGCGGCGCGATCCTTAATGCCGACCACGGAGATGGTCGAGGCCAGGTTCACCACGGCACCACCACCGCGACGGACGATTTCCGGAATCGCGTACTTCGAGCAGAGGAATACGCCCTTCAGGTTCACATCGACCACCTGGTCCCAGGTGTCCTCGTCCAGGGTCACCACGGTGCCCAGGGTGCCGAAGCCGGCATTGTTCACCAGGATGTCCAGACCACCGAAATGCTCAACGGCCTTTTCCACCATGGCTTTGGCCTGCTCGGCCTTGGCAACGTCCACTTCCAGCGCGAAGGCGTTTTCACCGATACGTTCGGCGACAGCCTGCGCGAGGGCATAGTTCTTGTCAGCCACGACAACCTTGGCGCCCTGCTGGGCAAAGAGAATGGCAGTGGCTTCACCGATACCCGCACCTGCACCAGTGATCAGGGCAACTTTGTTTTGCAGTTTCATGATGAGTGCTCCTTAGAAAACCAGGCAGTGGAGTTGTTTGGCGACGGCTTCTTCGATGCTCAGAGCAGCCAGCCAAGAGGTACGGGGATTGTCAGGAAGCGGGTTGTTGGCCAGGCGGATACTCAGTTCGCCAAATGCCCCGGTGGCCTGAACCTCATGCACATTGCGGTCGACGCCGGGGTCAGCAACCAGCTCAACCTGGGTGTTCTCGAAGCCGACACCGGAGAGCGCCACCGCAGCGGTGACGTTGGCATTCTTCGGAAAACGAATGGATGCCTCCGCTGCTGTACCGCGGAAGATGGTGGTCGGCTCGGTAATCTTGCTGAGGTCGAACTCTTCCTCAGCCGGGGAACCGGCCCAAGCTCGCGGCGGCTTGCGGCCGACGTAGACCACCGCTTCCAGACCGGCCGAGCGAGCCGAGCGCAGCGCGTCCAAACCACCGATAGCGCCGGACACCAGGATCAGTCGGGACTCACCATCATGAGCGGCCTGGTCCAGGGCAGCGTTGATTTGCTTGTCAGCCAGAGCACCGATGGATGCGATCACTACATCGATACCGGCACGCAGGATCTCCAGCACCGGGCCGGTGACAGCAGAGTGACCCGCGCACTCGACAACGATGTCCGGACGCCAGTCAATCAGGCCCTGCACATCGGTGAAGACTTCCAGACGGTGCGCCTGGATGAATTCATCACTGTGGACGGCATGGTCAATCGCAGCGAAGGACGCTTGCGGCAGATGGTCGTTCTGCAAGGCCGTCAGAACCCGCTTGCCCATCGCGCCCAGGCCAATGATGCCGACGCGAGAAATGTGTTGAGTGCTCATGCGAGTGACTCCCAGAAATTGCGTAAGAGCGACACGAAATCATCGGTGCGCGTAACGGGTGAGAAATGCCCACCGCTCAGTTCCACAAGCTGCGCACCGGGGATACGGCGAGCCAATTCGCGGGAGTGGTGGTAAGGGATGACGTAGTCATCTTCAGCGCCTACGACGAGGGTCCTGGCACTGATGCGATGCAGCTCATCCAGACGGTTGTAGGACAGCAGCATGTCGATACGGGCGATCACCATGTCGACGTCGACCGGGGAAGGCGCATCGAAATCCAGCGCCTCATCGGTAGCGAAGTTCTCGCCGTACCACTCCGAGGGGTACGCCGCCAGCCGCGTCAGAGCGGTGTAGGCGGTGCCCCCAAGGCGATTCAGAACCAGCTTGCGATAGGCAAAGAAGTCTTCGAAGCGCTTGTCGGGCCGAGCCCAGCCGCTGCTCAGAACAATGCTTTCAACCCGTTCCGGAAAATCGAGGGCGAGGGTTTGCACCACCAGCGATCCGGTCGAGTGACCCACGAAATGAGCACGTTCAATCCCCTTCTGCTCCAGCACATGAAGCACAGCTTCAACGATGCCGGGAATGGTCGGGCGCCCAGACAGCGAGCTACCGCCAACACCCGGATGGTCGAAGGTGATCACGTGATGGGACTGCTCAAGGCGATCCATGACCGGCTTCCAGAAGGAAGCCTGTCCACCCAGCCCAGAGACCAGCACGACGGGATGCCCATGTCCGCTTTCGAGGGCGAAGACTTCAATTGCCATGTCGCTTCGCTCTCTTAGTTCTTGGTGTAGGTGAATACGCCGTTATCGCTGCTTTCGATCTGGGCGATGTTGGTCGGACGCTCGAAAGGCTCAGGCGTGGCATCGCCGTCTTTGCGCGGCCGGCCGATGTCACGGAAGAAGGTTTCCAGGCCGCTCGGGGTCATGAACCAGACCCAGTGCAGATCGGTGTCGCCGTCGTTCAGGAAGGTGTGGGAGTTGTGCTTGCCCAGGAAGAAGGTCGCACCCGGCTCCATCTTGTATTCCACGCCATCGACAGTGGCGGTACCGCTGCCGGACATCACGTGGATGATTTCCTCGTTGGCCGGATGAGCGTGCTCGCGAACACGACCGCCCGGCGGCAACAGCTGAGTCCCCATCGCAAAGTCACGCTCCATTTTGATCATGGAGGGCGAGACGCAGACGGTCACGTAACCATTGGCCGGCTTGGGCTGCCAGTAACTCACTTCGGTCTCGCGATTGAAGTAGTAAACGGTGCCCTTGTCGGCCGGAACGGCGGTATTGGTGGAATCGGACATTTTGGTTCTCCTCATGGGATGAATTGGTTGGGGTGTCGGGGACGTCAGCATGGTTTTTTGGAAAACGTTTTCATTTCAGACCGAACGAAACCTCCGACAGGTCTTCTCACAAATGCACGGGCACGAATCTATCTACGGGGTGTTCTCTTTTCGGACGACCACTGCGCAGGTTGCTCACGGTCAGAGCAATGAACGCAGCAACCGGTATCAGCATTGCGGCTTGCAAGCCGAACATCCCGGAGGTGTAGCCAATGATGGGCGGAGCCATCAGGAAACCCAGGTAGCCCAACGTCCCATTCATGGCCAAGCCAAGACCTGGCGCGCCGGGGTACGCCCGACTGGCACGGCTATACAGCAGAGGAATCATGTTCGAGAGGCCGATGCCGACCAGGATGAAACCGGTGATGGAAACCACCGGAACCGGCACCAGAATCGCTATGCCCAGCCCTGCCCCACCAAGGGCACCGGAACAGCCAAGAACTACCCGGGCGCCCAATCGACGAATCAGGAAGTCACCCAGCAGTCGCCCGATGGCCATCGCCAAACTGAAAGCACCGAAGGCAAAAGCCGCGAAGCTGCCGCTGGCATGGCTGACGTCGGTCAGGTAGAGCGAACTCCAGTCGATGACAGTGCGCTCAATGAACAGAGCCAGGAAGGTCAGCACGGCGATGCACAGCAGTGCCCGATTCGGCCAGGCGAAGTTCCGGACTGGCTCCTGGCTCTCGCTTGGAACCGGCTTCAGGTTGCCAAGGAACGGCGCTGCAAGAATGGTCACTCCAGCCATGACAGTCGCAGCCAGAATCAGGCACTGCACAGGGCCGAACGCATCGGCCAGCAAAGTAGCCACCGTCGAAGCGCCTGCCAGGCCGCCGAAGCTGAACACGGCATGAAACGACGCCATCATCGATTTCTTACGCTCAGCTTCGATGATGGAGCCATGAGTATTCATCGCCACATCAAGGACACTGTTGACGACACCCAGCGAGAAGATCGCCAAGGCGAATCCAAGGGCCGTACCTGCCAGCGCCGAAAGCGGCAGCACCAGGGACACCATCAGCCCACCCAGCATCAGCGCATTCCGGCTACCCAGACGCGTAACCAGGGCGCCGGCGAGTGCCATGGTCAGCATGGTCCCCGCGGCAAACGCTCCCAGGGCGAATCCCAGTTCCTGGTCGGTCAGCTCAAGCGCCTGCTTCATGCCTGGAATGTTGGTGGCCCAGATTGCCAGCAGCATGCCGTTGGCGAAGAACACGGCGGACGTCGCCACCCGTGCCTTTCTCAGTACCTTGGCGTAAAACATCATCACCTCCGAACGCTTTGATTCTTGTTCTGCTGGCCGAGTACACCGTTCGAAGTACCCGGCCATGCTTGCGGCCGTGCCGTCAGGCAACTCGGTAGTAGTCAGCGTTCTCGCGCTTGAGCTGCGGTCGTCCTCGCACGTGGTCGGCGATCTTCTCCGCCATCATGATGACGGGGGCATTCAGGTTGCCGCTGACGATCTCGGGCATGATCGAGGCATCGACAACACGCACGTTGTCAGTTTCGTGCACCTGTCCCCAGGCATTCACCACGCTGAGATCGTCTACCCCCATGCGGCAGGAGCAGCTGGGGTGGTAGTTGGTACCAGCACTCAGACGCAGCATTTCCAGGATTTGAGCATCCGACTGGGTCGCTGCACCGGGAGTGACTTCCTCACCGCGATACGGATCCCAAGCCGGCTGGGAAACGACGTGGCGTATGGCTTTTACGGCGGCAATCGCTTCGCGTTGATCCTCGACGGTGGAGAGGAAGTTGAAGTTGAACTTCGGCGCTTCCAGCGGATTAGCACTGCCAAGCCATACCTGACCGGTACTGGTCGGGCGCATCAGACTGAAGAAGTACTGGAAGCCGTTTTCCAGCTTCACACTGCCGTGCTGGAACTCACCCAGCATCGGGATGAACTCGAACTGGACGTTCGGCACCTTGATCGACTCGTCGGTGCGAATGAAGGCGCCGACCTCGAAGAAGTTGGTCGCGCCCAGACCCTTCTTGAACAACTGCCACATCAGACCGAGCTTCGCCTTACCCAGCAGTGTCAGGTCCTTGGCAATCGAGACATTCTGGGTGGCGCGGTACTGCACTGGCGCTGCGATATGGTCCTTCATGCCCTTGCCTACGCCAGGAAGATCGGCAACGACCTTGATGCCCTTCTCTTCCAAATGGCTGGCTTCGCCGACACCCGACAGCATCAGCAGGTGCGGCGAGTGCAGTGCGCCGGCGCAGAGAATGATTTCGCGGCCGATTTCGATGGTGTGGGGCTCGCCGGCCCAGTGCAGATGCACACGTACTGCGCGACGGCCAGCGAACTCGATGCGGGTTACCTGTGCCCGGTCGCAGACATGCAGACGCTCACGGTCCGGATTGGCGTGCAGGTAGGCCTGGGAAGTGCTCCAGCGAATCCCTTTGTGGATATTGCGTTGGGTGATGTGTACCCCTTCCTGGCGGAAACCATTGTGGTCGTCAACACGCTGGTGACCAGCCTGCACACCAGCTTCTAGGAAGGCGTGGTACAGCGGGTTCTCCGCTTTACAGGTCTCCACCTTCATCGGGCCATTTCCGCCGCGATAGGTGTTAGATCCCTTGTCGAAGCTTTCGGCCTTGCGGAAGTAAGGCAGGCACTCGGCGTAGCTCCAGCCGTCCAGCCCCATCGCCCCCCAGTTGTCGTAGTCCCAGGGGTTGCCACGCACCCAGTTCATGCCGTTGATGGACGACGAGCCGCCCAGCACGCGGCCGCGGGCTTCATAGATGGTGCGATTACCCAGTTCCTTCTCGGGCTCGGAGTGCATGTACCAGTTGAAGCGGTCGTTCATCAGCGGGAAACCGAGCGCTGCCGGCATCCGGATGTAAAGGCTCTGGTCGGAAGGGCCAGCCTCCAGCAGCAGGACCTTTACGCCCCGCTCCTCGGCCAACCTGGCAGCCAACACGCTGCCCGCAGAGCCCGAACCCACAACCACGTAATCATAGGCTTTGAGGGCAGCCCGACCGTAGATATCACGCACGTTTTTCTCCCGAAGGAATTGTTTTTGGAATGGAGCAAGCTTGGGAGCCGTTAACTATTTTGTAAACGATTACAGCAACACTTGCAACACTAGCTACGTACCGCTTGTCACTCACGAGTTCCTGGTGATCGGCGGTAGTCGGATCCCAATCAACAGAAAACGTTTACAAGCAGACTTCATGCCAGCCCCGGCCAATGTCGCCGAGCACTATCAATGCCGGGACACAAATCGGGACCAGGACTCTCACAGGGGCACAATCAGCGCGGAGACAGGCACTCGCGCCACTGGTGTGCCCCCTCTCTTTACCCGAAGAAATTGATCGCCATAGGCAGCAGTACCGCAGTCGACACGCCCATCAGGCTCATAGCCAGTGCAGCGAAGGCTCCAGTTTCCCTGCCTTCCTGCAAGGCCCTGGCAGTCCCCACAGCATGCGCCGTCAACCCTAGCGCCATGCCGACGGCAGCTGGATGCTCGATGCGCAGCCGACGCAGCAAGAATGGCCCCACCACTGCACCGATGATTCCGGTAATCAAGACAAAAACCGCCGCCAACGCTGCTACGCCTCCGACCTGTTCGGCTACGAGCATGGCTATCGGCGAAGTAACGGACTTTGGCGCCAGCGTCATCAGCATCAAATGGTCGACTCCAAAGACCTCACCCAAAAGAAGTGCGATCACGGTGGTAAATGTTCCGCCGATGGACAGCGTCAGCAGGATCGGCCAGAACAGCTGACGGATGCGTTTGAGGTTCTGATAGAGCGGCACCGCAAGGGCGACAGTTGCAGGCCCGAGCAGCACGGAGATCATCGACACGCTGTCTCGGTACTCCACATAGTCGATCCCCAGCGCATACAACATGCACACGATGAGCGCTGCCGACACCAAGACCGGCTGAAGGAACACTAGCCCGGTCCGCTGACTGATCTTCAGGGCGATCTGAAATGCCAGCAGGGTAATCCCGAGACCGAACAACGGATGGTGAATGACCTGGAACCAGCCCCTTCCGATATCAGCGTTCATGTCATTGCTCCTCGCCAGGCTGCTGGCGTTTGATCAAGCGCTGCATCAGCCAGCCGGCGAAATACATCGAAGGCAGCAACGACAGGACCAAGGTCCCAACGATTGGCCAGAGCTGTTTCTCGATGACCTGGAAATAGGCCATGACCCCGGTCGCTGCCGGTACCAGCAGAAGCGGCATGTACTTGAGCAAACTGGAGGCGGCAGTCTCCAGCGATTCCTCGATGCCGCCTGACCATTGGAAGTAGGCGAGGAGCAATACGAGTCCAATGATCGGCCCCGGCACGAAGGGCAGAAAGATTGCACTGAGGCCGGAGCCCAGGATCTGGAATATCACCAACCAGGTAATGCCGTTCAGGAGCATCTCGACAGCCCTCCTCTTTTGACTATTTGAAACGAATCGCTGCGAGCAGGCCGCCGACGACAATCAGCACCATGCCGACGATGGCGCCGACATCTGGGATGTGGCCGTAGAAAATGAAGCCCAGCAATCCGGCGAAAAGGATTTGCACATAGCTGAACGGCGCAAGAGCCGCGGGGCTCGAAAGCTTGTACGCATGCGCGAGGAATAGATGAGCTGCGGTTCCCATGAACCCCAACAGGATCATCAGCGTCACGCCTTCACCAGTTGGGACCACCCAGAAGAAGGGCAACAGCACCGAACTGATCAGCAGCCCAATTAGGCCGACCATCAAGTTCGAAGTGGTGGGGCTGTCTACCTTGCCGGCAACGCGTGTGAGCACCTGATAAACGCTGAAGAATGCAGCAGCTGCGCAAGGAAGAAGCACGGCAGGAGTGAACAGCGCCCCTCCAGGCCGAACGATCAGCAGAACTCCAGCAAGCCCCAGAATCACCGAGAACCATTGTTTCCCCCGAACTCGCTCCGAGAAAAACATCACCGTCAGCATCAGCACGAACAGGGGCGACAGGAAGTTGACCGCAGTGGCCTCAGCCAAAGGAATGAAGCGCAGGCCAAAAATGAAACAGAAACTCAGAGCAACCAGGCAGGCCGAACGCAGGAAATGCAGGTGGTAGCAGTCCGAGTGAAAGGCTCGCATCCCCCCAGAGCGTGCAGCGGTCACTCCCATTACCAGGAAATGCACCAGATAACGCACCCAGACCATAAGCGCGATTGGGTACTCCATAGTCAACCGCTTGGCGAGTGCATCATGACTGGCCAAGAAGAATGCCGTGGCGCAGATAGAAAGGATCGCCAGGACCCGCGCGTTTACCCTCACATCGACAGCAGCGTTCATCTCAGCACCACGTAAAGAACCAGCCGCGCCAACCCGAACAAGTCAGATGGCGGCCGAAACAGAATTCAATGAATCCGTCACAGGTGACGAGAGAGAAACTCCAGGGTTCTTGCCTTGGCTAACGCAGCCGAACGCTGGGAGTAGCTTGCTCGCTCAGGACAGTTGAATCCGTGTTTCTGCCCGTCGTAGATGAAGTGAGTTGCCTCGACTGTCGCCTGAATCTGCGGCATCAACGCATCCACCTCACTCAACGGAATCAGGTGGTCGTCCCCTGCAAAGTGGAAAAGCAGCGGGCATTTGAGATCAGGAATGAGATCCTGGTGATTGCCGAGTCCGCTGCCGTAATACGACACAACAGCCGAGAGCCGACGATCAGCCCCCAGAAGAACGGCAAGGCGCCCCCCGAGACAGAAGCCCATGGCGCCTATCCCCCCCTGCACTATCGGATAAGCGGATAGGTGCTCAATTGCAGCCGCGAGGTCTTGTGCGGTCTGGACAAAGTCCAATGCCCCGTAGTGCCGGTAAGCTTGCTCAGTACCGACCTGGCTGTACTCCAGGGCCACACGATTCTGCTGCCGCCAGAACACGTCCGGGGCAAGAACGACATAGCCATCGGCTGCATATTGGTCAGCCAGGCTGCGAATGTGAGGGTTGACCCCCCAGATTTCCTGAAGCAGCAGGAGGCCCGGGCCATACCCCTTCGGCGGCACAGCCAGGTAGCCGGAAAAGACATTCTGATCTTCCTGCCTGATCGCGACCCATTGACCCATGACTCACCTGCTCGAATCAGTAACCGAATAAAAAAACCCGCCAGTGTGAAGCGGGTAAGAGGTGACGAAACTTCGACATCCAACTCAGTTGCCGCAAAGCCTGGTCGAAACAAAGTGACGCTCATGCAACCCCAGCGACAGGTCGCAGAAGATCGATGAGCGTCGCGCCCTGCTGCCCTCACGTTTTCGATCAGCGATCCAGTTCATGTGTTTCTACCCCACATTCTGTTGATCGTTGCGCGAGCAATGTAATCGTTTACAGGGCGCCGACAATTTCCCAAATCCAAACCCGGCTGTCAATTCCTTTCGTCAACGTTCCCTCAAAGCAGTGCGGATGGGGCGGGTACGGCTCAATTGCTGGGGCCGACGTGCAGAGCGTTCGAGATGCCTTTCCGAATCTCGGATGTGGTCGGTCCTCACAAGGCATTGCAAAACGCCTCAAATAAGGTAATCGTTTACAGCGAATTCATAACAATAGCCCCACGAGGCCCGGCATGCCCCAACGCCTATCCATTCAGATCAAGACAGTCGCATTGGCGGGATGCTGCCTGCTTGCTGTGGTTCTCGGCCTGGTCTGTTTCTCCATCCAACGCATACAAGACCTTGCCAACCAAGTTCATGCGGCCAGCTCCAGTACGTTGAAGGAAGGCGCCATGGAGTTTCTACGCGAGGCTGGCCGCCACCAAGCGGTACGAGTCAGTGAGCGATTCAGTACCAGCTACATGTTCGCCATCACCGTTTCCAATCAGATCCTGGCATTCCGGCAGCAAGCCATTAGCAGAGGGACGGACCCAGCGATTCTCCGTGAGGACCTCTTTCGGTTCTTGAAGGCACAGGTGCACGGGAACCCCGAGATCCTGGGTATTGCACTTGCTTTCAATCCGGACGCGCTCGATGGCCAGGACTCGCACTTCATCGAGCAAGGGATGGAGCGAGGCAATGACAGTGGACGCTATGCGGTTTACGTGTCACACGTCGAAGACTTTTCGATTGGAGAGAAGGATCTCCAGGACAACGGAAACCCCGCCAACACTTGGTTCGTATGCCCGCAGAAGAGCAGGCGCACTTGCTTAATTGATCCGTACAGCTACCCGCTCAACGGTGTTGAGACTCTAATGTCGAGCATCGCAATACCCTTGATGGACGGAGATAAATTGGTCGGTGTCCTGAGCCTTGACCTGACGCTGGAGAGCTTGCAGCAACTTGCCGTAGACGCAGCAAGCAAGCTTTACGAAGGGCACGGCCACCTCAGTTTCATCAGTTCCAACGGTACGGTTGCAGGCCAGAGCGAGGGGAAGAACGGATTAGGCAAACCGATATCCCTGAAGGAGCCTGACCGAGGCGTGAAAATTGTCGCCGCGCTACCTGGAAGCAATCCCACTCTCCTGGAGGATGGGGACGAGTTGGGCGTCGTTACACCGTTTGCCCCGATCCCAGGCACTAGTCATTGGGGAGTGATGATTGAAGTGCCAGAGTCCGTTCTGCTGGCCCCTGCCCTTGAATTACAAGAAACACTCACCAAGGCAAATCGATCCACCATCCTGTCCCAGATCGGCCTAGGCGCGATAGTCGCTGCATTGGGGGTGATGGCCATGTGGATACTGGCCAAGAGCATCACCCGCCCCATCCTTCAGGTCGCACACATGCTGGAGGAGTTCGCCAACGGTGATGGGAACCTCACTCGTAGACTCCACTACGAGCGCCAGGACGAGATGGGTACGTTGGCTTCTTGGTTCAACTGCTTCCTCGACAAGCTTCAGCCTGTCATCGCGGAAGTGAGCGCGTCTGTCTCCGATACGCGAGCCACCGCGGACCAGGCCGCGAAGATATCCAACGAGGCCAGTGCGGGGATGCAGCACCAGTTCAGAGAGGTCGATCAGGTTGCAACCGCAGCCCATGAGATGAGCGCTACAGCATCGGACGTGGCACGTAGTGCTGCTCTTGCTGCGGATGCCGCACAAGACGTGGAGCAGGCGGCTCGATCCTGCATGCAAGTGATCGAACGCACGAACGAATCGATCACTTTGCTGGCCGGTGAAATGAACCTGGCAATGGAGCAAGTCGAAGCTCTCTCTGGCAGCAGCGCGCGTATCGGCAGTGTTCTGGATGTCATCCGCTCAGTGGCGGAGCAAACAAACCTGCTGGCGCTGAACGCAGCCATTGAAGCAGCTCGCGCTGGAGAGAGTGGTCGCGGCTTCGCGGTGGTCGCTGACGAAGTGAGACACCTGGCCAAGCGCACCCAGGAATCGGTTAGCGAAATCCAGGGCGTTATCCAGAGCCTTCAAAGCGAAACTCGCGCGGTGGTTGAGTCGATGCAGACCAGCCACCAGCGCGCTGGCTCAAGTGTTCAGCATGTTGAGGATGCGACCAGAGCATTGCAAAAGGTCAGCAGTGGCATCGACGTGATTGGAGACATGAACCTCCAGATCGCCAGCGCAGCTGAGGAACAGAGCGCGGTTTCTGAGGAGGTGAACAGGAATGTCTCTGCCATTCGCGATGTCACCGCTTCCTTGGCTCAGCAGGCCGAGGAGTCGGCCAAGATCAGTCAGGCACTCAACGACCTAGCCGATCAGCAGCAGTGTCTGATGAAGAACTTCAGCGTATGAGTTTTACGGCTGCGACGGCGACGACGTTGAGCTTTATGGCGAACAGGCCTCAGCAGAGAAACACCCATTACGGTCTAATACAGACGCGGCGGACAGACAGCCTTCGGCTCGTAGCGAACTGTTATCGGAGCCTGGCAGCTAGAGGAAGCTCATAACTCAGCAGGAAAGGCTGGAGAAGTGGGGAATATAAACAATCTAAAATAGTAGAAAAACATAAAAATCGACAATCACTATAGACAAATCTTTACCTACACATAGCTGGAAAGTGACGTAAAAGTCTGCCTAGAAACCAACGACCCATCATTATGCTGGCAGATCATGCTTCCTGTTTCTATGTTATAGCTATTCTGGGTTACCTCATAAGCAGAAAACAGATTTTTATCTAGCGGCACTTCAGCATATGGATTGTAGTATATATGCAGGCCATCTAGATGTGTCTCTCTATGAAATTTTGAGTCATAAAAGAACGTATCACTACCGCAAACAAGCCCTCCATCAACAAGCCGAAGCGAATAAATGTCATACCTCTCAGAAATTCTTCTATGAGTATAACCAAGCATTGCAGCCCCCTCTTTATTCATGAACTCCAATATATCCATTTTCCTATATCTAGTGGCACGAACCAAATTGCTAACCCCTGCCTCACTAACAGCTTTTCCAAACATCCCAGTCGTTGAAAAAATCACCGCACTTATTTCCTTATAGCTTTCATTTGTAAATATGCCGAGTTCTATTTTCTGATTATTATGATTTTCTATGAAGCCTATTTTCGGAGCGATCATCACCCCATCAGAGTCCGCAACCGGAGGATCAATCCCATACAGAACCCTATTTATTGCCATATTATTCTGAGCGTATGACAAATGATTATCAAAAGGAGCAATTGCAACCACGAATGGGTTACCCTTGACATGCTCAAGACTTGAATATGGATACTTTTTCCCACCTGTACCGGTAAACAAATCCCTTTTATCCTTCAACTTCCCAATCAACTTTATAGTTGATCGATCAAGATGATTACTATCATTAATTTGATCATTAAATGATTCAAAAGAATAATAATCCTCATCCCTATTGAGCCTATTATTGGTCGTCACTGCTTCAACGGAAACAAATTTCCCCGAATGATGCTTCAAATTAAAATCCGGAGCGCTCTTAGCGTAATCAATTTCAAACCCGAACTCTCTAAAGGCCTTGTTTAAATAAATTTCCCACAAGGAAGAATTAAAGGTCGTCTGAAATTCTTTAATAAATTTAGCTGCCTCGCTCCTTCTATCCAACAACCCTAACGACCATTCATTAATGACAGCCATTGCCGCTTTATAGTTTTCCTCCTGAACAACCCTCCTAAAAAGAGGGTGTAGATCAGCGTCTTCCACCACAAGATCAAAAAGATTCACGGCATCCATTTCCCTTCTTCGCCTTTTATTCGATTTTCCGATAACAGGTCACACTGAGCGCAGCGACATTCAACTGGACAAGACTGCCAGGCTGGTCTGATGACTCAGCGTTGAAAGACATTGTCCCGGTGATATTTGAGATATGGTGCAAGTTCCTTAGGAACGAAACGTAGAGGCCTAGGTAGGCCCAATGCCTTCCGATGCTTAGCGTTAAGGCGCTCAGAGATTTGCATCTTGCCGCTGTCTTCGAACGTAATGAGTCCTTTGTCGAACAACGCGTCGAGATTCGCAGAGAGCAGAAGACCATTGTGAGTATCAAGCCGCTGCTTGGCCGTTGATTCTGCCCAAGGCTTCACGTGGGAAGCCCGAAGCACTTCATGGCATCCCATTCCCGTAACAGCACAAGCACCACCCCACACACGCATCAGATCTTCTCGAAATTTACCTTGGCCGCGTCGTGCGTTAACTCTGGCAAGTACGCTCGTGACCGGTTCGCTGCCGTCAAACATATCCTCAGTCGCCAAGGGCTCTGTCGGAGCGCACTGAACGGCATCGGCGAGGCGCATCCACTTCTCCTGACGCTGATTTGCAGGAATGGAATCTAGCAAGCGGCCGACGGTTGGAAGGTCAAGTTCTGTATAGCTACTGAACATTCCAAGCAGCTTGCTTTTACCCGTGATCGCCTGTGAATTAAGGGTCACTGGTTCATCTAGCCACCAGAAGAAGTCGTCAGGGCACACCCAATTGGGAATCCAATGCAAGTCCTTTTCCCAATCTTTTAGGAACAGTCGTTGGTTATTTTGATGCTGTTTCTGGACGTTTTGGATTTTCCAGGCATCCTTCCACAACGCATGAAGTGATAGCTCTTGGGCAATTTCTTCGCGTTGAGATCGATAATTATCTGGGGATAGGCAGATTGCATTACCGGCAATGCCGACGAGCTGTTGAACTCCGTCGTGCGACGCGGTCATGAAGATGAATGTCTGGCCCGCATTCTCCTCCAGCGGAGCTGCGCCTAAGCCTTCGGTATGAAACACACGGTAACGCTGTTTTCCGCGTGTTAATAGCATCCTCGGAGAATTGTTCCACTCTTCGTGGCCATATCCCGTCACCTTGGGATAGCCGCTGGTCCCGATGAAACCAGAGGGGGCCAAATAGTGAAGCGTATTCCAGAAAACGGGCTTTTGAATAAAGAGTGCCATTATGTTTTCATCCTTGCGAAAGCAGTACCTCTCAAGGTCCACTGCTATGCCCTAACTCCGATTCTATCGGACAAGACTAGACTGAATCACGTCGTAGATCACTCTATGCTTTAAATGAGCCACAAGATCTTTACCAGACATTGATGCTTCCTCAAATCGCAACCCTGCGAGCTGAAAGCATACTCCATACATATGGGAAAATGCCTCATAGATAGCAATCTCAAAATCAGCCACAATGCTATCTGCGTCATAATGCTTCAAGTAGGTCTTATCTGCGAAATAGCCATTCTTAACGAGGTATCTCGCGGATCTTGAGCATTCCGAATCCACATATCCTTCTTGATGCTTGAATACGTTGTTGAGAGCCCTAAATTGCCTCACCCGCTCAGCATATTGAATCTCATTACTTGGCGCAGAGAATGCTTCCCACTTGACACCTAAATGTCTTTCTAAGCGAATACTAAATGTTTCAACAGCATTAGCCACAAGAGCAATTATCGCCTCAGCACCAACTTGATTTATTATCATGCCAGCGGCACCAAGCTCTTTGAATTCGAGCTTACTTATCGGCGTTCCGGTTTCACTATCAAACAGAGGGATTGACCGTATGCTTTCTTCTTGCTGTATCAGGGCACACCTCACCATTTCAATGGCTAGAAGATCCCTATCAAGCTGCTGAGCTACTGCGACCCAATCCATACGTACCCCTAAGCTTCTTATATTCAGAAGCTAAATTTCAATGCATAGCTTACTTTCAATATGGTGACAAGGCAGACCAAACTCTGACAAGAGGTGTTTTTTCTCCTGAAACTCGTCACTCTCCCCGAACAGCTATAGTCCAACTCACATCCCGAGCATACAAAGCGGCCACAATCGCCAAGAAATAGTCACGATCAACATTAGACAGGGAGTGCCCAAGAACAACAATCCGGCCAGTTTAGCCTAACCCCTCAAAAAACTTAGAGTTAGCCTCAATAATTTTCCTTGACGATTTAAAGGTGTGAGCAAAATACTCATCGAGTATTTCATATCCTTCAGAAATTCGATGATCCTGATCAGGGCCGTCATCTACGTTGAGAGGTGCTCTATCTCCCGGCGACCAAGCATGCCCAAGAACCAAATCTTCTTCCTCATTGGCTGACTCTCCATGAATATACAGATTTCTCTCCATCGGGACACAATAGACAGTTTTCAGAGTATTCATATAGTTGAAACTAAAGTAAAAATCGGTCGAATCAAGAGAGAAATAGAGCCCTGATCAGATCGACCAGGGCCCCTAGTTCATGCATTTAGGAGGGAGTCCGAGACAAGCGCTTCGTCAGCCAGCGGCTCACCGCGAGGAATAGCAATATTCCTGCGAAGTCAGCTGCGAGGTTGTCGTAGGCTGCTGTAATGGGGACGCCGTTCTCTACTGGGTCGAGGACAGTCTCCTTGTAGACCGAGATCATAGCGATCCAAATGCCCCCAGCCCACGGCTGCCAGGGTACTCCCGCAGCTACTTCTCGGTGTGCCGACGCCAGATCGATCCGGGCCGATCCCAGACCGGTGTTGCAAGCGCCTCAGCAACGAATTCGCGAAAAGGTATCTTCCCACCTTCCGGCACGATATGCAGGTAACTAAACAAAAGCGGGAACGCAAACCCGTACGCTAGGTGGCACAGGTCGTAATAGAGATGGACCAGATCCACTCCGTACCGCTGAACCAGCGCCAGCGCTGCTGTGAAGCAGAAGAAGCAGAAGAAGCAGAAGAAGCAGAAGAAGCAGAACAGTGGGGTAGCGGCGCTTCGTATTGGTAGCAACTTCAGTTTCTCCTTCGAGCTACGTTAAGCCACATTGGCCGCTCCGTATTCTATGGACCGATGTTCCCCTTGCCAGTCAAGTTAGGCCCTCCCAAAGGGTCAGACCGAAGCATCTTCGGTTAGGGCTCAGTTCGGCGACTACCTCCGGTTGGTTACGCCCCGTTGTGGGCTGGGAGAGGTCTAGAACGATCCGGCTGAGAGCGGGGCTAGACCTCAGCCCGCCGAGCATACGTGTTGGGGCAACGGGCAATGGAAGAAGACATCAAGGAAGGCGACAAGAATTGTCTTTGGGGCCGATTAAACGAATCCGATGGCTATGCAAGTGATTACAATGCATTTTTTGATGGTAACCTGCAAAATGGACGCTTGATCACTAAGGAAACTCCCACTGTTTCGGCATTGGATTCCTAATCACCGTCCAATTAAATCCGCCAAATACAAATTAATGGTTAACCTCCCTTTCAAGGAAGAAGTATGAAAGTAGGCATCGACCTAAAAGACCACCGCACTCAATTCATACTCCATCTAATCGCCAGCCAAAATGAAAAAGCGCTATCAATACCTCAAGCAGTCGAAAGCGCCGTATTCCCTATCTTTCACGTAATTAAATCCGGCAAGCAACCGGTACAGATTGGCTCCTGCGTCGCCATTCAGATCGGAGGAGAACATTTCTTTTTTAGCGCATCCCATGTTTTCGATGACATAGGAAAGTATAAACTTTGCATCGGTTTAGGAAATGGCGAGCCGTTGGCATATTTGGGCGGAGACAGATTCAGCTCTCTAAAAGGGAAGTCAGGCACACATTCAGATGACCCCATAGACGCATCCGTGTATCACATACAAGAAGCAGTTCCAGAAATCATAAAAAAAGATTGCCTCACTCTCGACGACCTCGATCTTGAGCCTAGAGATGATTTCGGTTGTGTTTACTTAGCAGCCGGATTCCGCTCAAAGATTTCAAAAACTCGGAATAATCAAGCCAACACACGGCGAGAGGCACTTCCCTCACGCGAGCTTGATGATGGCGCATATTTGAGTTTGGACCTAGACCGCGAAACACACATAGCATTATTTTATGAGAACCAAATCATTAAAAATGGCAGATGGCAGACTTCACCTATCCCGAAGGGCATGAGTGGGGGCGCGATAATCAAGATATCGAAAATACCATTCCTACCAAAGCAATACCACCCAGAAGAATTGGCAGCGCGACAGCTCCTTACAGGAATTACCATTGAACAACGTCGCGAGCGCAATGGTAAACCCGGAATTCTATTAGGCACACGCATCAGCAAACACCTTGCTCTAATTGAAAAATTCCTCCCTGAAGTATTACCAGAAACATGGAATCAACTTGATAAGGAAAATTAATCTTTGAACCCACACTTCAACAGAAACAAAGAAGAACAAATTACGAGAAAGGTACCTCGACGCGGCTATGGCCGAGTCGATGAGTTAGATTTGGAAAGTTCACTAATATCGATCGATCTTGTGGATGCAGACTGGTTGGACTCGGAAACGAAGTCAAACCCTTACTTTAATATTGACAACCCAGAGACATACACAGAGACATGGTTACGCTGGAAGTTTGGTGAAGAACACCCAAAACCAAATCCCTTTCAAGACATGCCAACGTACCGTCTAGAAATTGAGAAAGAGAGTCACGGCGAAATATTCAAGTTCTTTGAATATACAGTTGAGAATGCAGATGAATGGTCTGCTAAGGCCAGGCGAGCTAATTCTTGGCTGGAATTTTATATAACCGAACTCCCTGACAAGGACTCGCACGAAGCCAAAATTTACTCAGGACTGTTTACTCTTCCAAAAAAAGTCCACGTACGCGGGAAACTCCCCACAGGAAGTGAAGGGGAGCGACTCTCGGGAATCTTCTCTTTAGATAATCTACGGGAAATCTCTTCCATCGATATACGCGACCTGATTGAAAGTACTTACGTGGCCGCCGAATATCTGGCAATCTACGATGTTGGCCAAGGAAATGCAAACGCATTACTGGGCGATATAGGCGCACCAACACTCTACTATGACCTTGGCGCAGGTGTGTATAGAAATCAACATACCACCCCAACAGAATTAGCGTTCTGCTTTACATTTAGCCCCAATATAATTCTCTCCCATTGGGACGCAGATCATTGGGCAGGCGCTTTTGCGTGCAAAGTAAATGATGAATACCCTGCATTAACACAGACATGGATTGCACCGCGACAGGTGGTTGGACCCGTACATATTGCATTTGCCCATGAGGTATTATCCAACAACGGAAAATTTCTAATCTGCGGGGCTGACCCACTGGTTGTATCTGCCATATTGGCTGATAAAAAATCTATAAAGATTACACACGGAGTGGGGAGAAATAGAAACAATACGGGGATAGTACTCGCCGTGGAGTCAGTACTTCCTTCCCCTAGGAGCTGGATATTAACGGGGGACTGTAATTATACTTGCTTCTTAGATAGACTTAACCCCTACCCTCCTGTTGCTATTGTGGCTCCTCATCATGGAGCAACTTTGAGTCCAGCGGCAGACGCACCAGCTCCGCATCCAGATTCTAAGTACTGTCGCTTGGTCTACTCGTTCGGAAGCAACAATAGCCACGGCCGAAGGGGAACTCGCCATCCCACCGAGCAAGGTATTGGAGTGCACAAGGAGGCTGGTTGGCACCACGGCTCGTGGGATTACACTATTCCAGGCGAATCCCTGCCACGTGGTAATGTACTCGCAACGAGCATACATTCTTCGCTCAACGTTAGGCTGGGAGGAGCACTGGTAGGTTGGAATGCAGAACCAGATCCCCACACCACACCATGTGGCACTAGCTGCCGTGCCCCACTCAACCAAACATAGTGTCTAATTAAGCCTACCAGTCCTAAACAAAGAAATAGATCAAGTTTCAGCCCCTAATCTATTGACATAAACAAACACACACCTTATATGTTCAAAAACATCAATCATAAAGGGAGAGGTTATGTCGAAGCTTGCAGAGTATAAAGCACTAGAAGCACAGCTTGCCGAGCAACTTGCTCAGCTCAACGCCCTAAAAAATGACTCCGAACTCAAGCGTGAGATTCAGTTTGAAGAAAAACTGCGCGCGCTGCTCGCGGAGTACGGGATGTCCTTACGTAATGTGATCGCCATCCTAGACCCACAGGCCAAGCGCTCCACTCCTGCCGCAAAGCCGTCTGCACGTAAGGCTCGGCAAGTGAAGCGCTACAAGAACCCAAGCACGGGTGAAGTCGTAGAGACCAAGGGTGGCAATCACCGCATCCTCAAGGAATGGAAAGCCGAGTTCGGAAGTGATGTCGTGGAGTCTTGGCTGCAATAAGGCACGTGCCGCCGCTTGGCGGCACCATGCTCTGTATTGTCAGTTGGCTCTAGAACTCGTCAGTGAAGAATCCGTACGCGGATATCACGTCATCAATTGCTGAAGAGATTCTCGACTCAGCATCGAGTTCGCGCTTGGTGTATGCCAAGGCCACCGCAATCGCCATCTGAAACTCATCCAGTTCAGCGGGCGCGTATGGCCAGACCTGGATGTTCATGATACTGGAGTCGCGAGCCGCGAAGTTTCCTACGACCTCAACGCGAGGCTGATGCTGGACCCAATCCGCGTAAGAAAGGGCAAAAGTCTTCTGGCTGCGATCAGCTAGCATCGTTCGCCGGTCCAGGTAGGTGTCCCCTGCTTCGATCATTCCAGGTAATTCAATCCCCTTTGCATAAAAATCGAACAGCCTCGGTGAAGAGACATAGTTTCTTACCCGTCGAAGATCGACCGGACCATTAGAAAACTCGAATTCCAGTTCGCGCTTCAGATACGCTAAAAGGTTCGGCTGATTGGCCATCACTACATTCATAGACGACTTACCCGCGAGATGCAGAAACTTAGTTATAAACACCATGCTCCAGTTGATTGATCAGCCTGAGCACTTCTTGACATCCCTCTGTATTGCCCAACAATTCGAACGGCTTTCGGTTTCCCAGTGCGAGCACCGGTTCCTGAACCCACCGTAATGCTATTGGCCCAAAGAGGTTGATTACTGCGGCTACAGTACTGAAGTAAGCTGGGCTGTATTTCCTGAAAGCACTCCGATGGACCGCAATGCTCGGTGGACTTTCAAGACGATGCTCTGCGCAACGTACGCTAATCCACCCTTGACTTGACCACGCAGCCCCTCGTTGCCCACAAATTTCACAGATGGTCCCGGACACTAGCTCTGCGATATCAATCATTAGTTCGGTGTACTCATCCCCGCCGCGCGAGTAAATCCGCAGCACACCGAACTTTTCCTTTACTTGTGTCAAGTAGACGTCAACGGAACGTTGACTTGCATATCCGTCGAGTAACGATAACGTACCATCCAGGAGGCCAAGCCAACCATCACCGCACTCGAATCCAAACAGGCATAACTCCGCATACTTATTAGTGGGGACTAATTTTGGATATTTGGCGGCTAGAAAAGCGTCGTTCAGCTCTTGCATCCCTGCCTCCACTACCAGTTCCGCAGTGATTGCCGAGTAAAGACTTCCTCACAGGCATTAAGCGACGCCCAATCCAACCCAAGAGGGTATCGCTGACCACTAGCCACCTCATAAGCATATTCAGGCTCTGACACTTCGCCCGACATATAGGAAACTATTCTGTTTAGCCGCTCCATCTTGGAGTGGGCCGACTTATTCATACTTGAAGGCGTTACCATCAGGACTTCTTTGACGAAATACTCCGGATGCTCTGCATTCACGTGTGCCAACAGCATCGGGACGTAACCGATGAAGCGCTGCTCATCATCACACATCACCTTCCCGCTTGGGCGATGGCACCACGTGATTTGAAACCAAGGCAAATCCTCAGGCAGCACCAGATACGACCATTCGTAGGTGTCCGGGGATCTTTTCCCCAGGTGCATTCGCGCGACCGAGTGGCTTTCAAACATATATAATATCCATTAAAATATGACCATAGGTCATAGCCATTTTTAAAGTATTCTGGCTCTATATTTTTCATTTGCCAATAGCAGATGATCAGACAGAACGAGTTCGGCTCCGCCTTGCGCGAAGCGCGCCAGATACTGGACAAGGCACAAACCGACGTCGGCCCAAACCAAGCGCACGTCAGCCGCATCGAGAAGGGCACCAAAGCAGCGTCTCTCAAGGGTATTGACGAGATCGCGCAGAACCTGGGCCTTCACCCCATTACCCTTCTGTTCCGGTCTTATGCAGCCACCTACGGTGAAAGCTGTGCGCTGCTCAAGCTGATGAAGCACGAGCTGAAGGATGTGTACGGGATCGTGCTGGAGGAAGGTGAGCGGGAAGGCTGAAGCGCCTGTCACCCGCTCGGAGGGACATGAATCAGCTTGATTTTGGTGGGCACTGACACTTCTGGTTCATCCGCTAAGCATCCTTACCCCGGTTTACGCGGAGAGCTATGGCGAATGGCGAGGGCTGCAAAGGCTCGTCCAATCCGAGCTGAAAGACATCTTGATCCCCCCGGCCAACCCAAGCCGCCTTCCAAGCGGTGGGAAGCGGCTCTCCAATCCCTTTGATCCGCTTTGAAGCGTTGCCACGGAAGGGTGGACAGCCACATGTACCCAGACCTTGCCCTCATATCGGACTAAGCAGCTAGGCACACACGTACGCAGTCCGAGACGCATGGCACTCGCCTAAGCAAACGGCTGTCTTTGCAAGGACTGGAGACTACGTGGCAGTGATGCCACTGCTCCTGAAGGATGGCGCCCCCAACTGGATTCGAACCAGTATCTAGCCCTTAGGAGGGGCTTATTCTATCCATTGAACTATGGGGACGTTGCCGTGTAACCAAGCTTGGTGAGCTTGCTTGGGGTTGCCATCCTAATGTGCATAAGAAACACACTCAAGATAAGAACCACCAACCTTCCCCTTAGGAGGGGGATGCTCTATCCAATTGAGCTACTGGGACGCGGGCTCGCCAATTGCTGGCAAGGTCCGGAGGACGGGCGGCATGTTAGCGACGTCCGCGCGTTTTGTCATGCCTCGCGGGACCAGTGTCCCGCGAGGCATTCACCTCAGCGGCCGAAGCGTTCTTCGGCCAGGCGATCCGCCACGGCGGTGGTGGTGCGGCCTTCACTGTCGGCGCGAACGAAGATTTCCCGCAGGGTCTCGCCGATGCCTTCGACGTGCTGGCGCAGCGCGGTTTCGCTGCCGTTGCTGCGCTCGTACCAGACGTCGATGATGCCACCGGCATTGATGGCGTAGTCCGGTGCGTAGAGGGTGCCGCGACGACGCAGCTCCTCGGCCAGGCCCGCGTCGGCCAGCTGGTTGTTGGCGGCGCCGGCAATGATGGGCGCGCGCAGGGCCTCGAGGGTTTGCGGGTTGATGATGCCGCCCATGGCGCACGGCGCGAAGACGTCCACATCGAGGCCGTAGATTTCGTTCTGCCCCACCACCTGGGCGCCCAGTTGCTCGGCGGCTTTGCGGGCGTTGGCTTCGTGGATATCGCAGACCCAAAGCTGGGCGCCCGCGTCCTTGAGGTACTGCGCCAGGCTGAAGCCCACCTGGCCGACGCCCTGGATGGCCACGCGCAGGCCGGTCAGGTCGTCACGGCCGAGGCGATGCTTGGCCGCGACGCGGATGCCGACGAAGGTGCCGTAGGCGGTGGACGGCGACGGGTTGCCGTCACGCACGCCGCCACCCAGGGCTTCGCGGGTGCCGGCGCCGGCGACGTGGCGGCTGCGCTCGGCCATGATGCGCATCTCGGTGACGCCGGTGCCGGAGTCGGCGGCGGTGATGTAGCGGCCACCCAGGCTGTCGACGAAATCGCCCATGGCCTGGAACAGCGCTTCGCTCTTGTCGCGGTGAGGGTCGCCGATGATCACGGCCTTGCCACCGCCCAGCGGCAGGTTGGCCAGGGCGGACTTGTAGGTCATGCCACGGGACAGGCGCAGGACGTCGCGCAGGGCCTGTTCGTCATTCAGGTAGGGCCACATGCGGCAGCCGCCGAGGGCCGGGCCGAGGTTGCTGTTGTGGACGGCAATGATGGCCTTGAGGCCGGTGGCCTTGTCGTGGCCGAAGACCACCTGCTCGTGATGATCGAACTCGACATGGGTGAAGACGGACATGGAGGTACCTCTGATTCGGTATGGACGTGTTTCAAGTCGAAGAGCGCCCTCTCCCCCGGCCCCTCTCCCATAAGCGGGAAAGGGGGGAGGTCTGAGGGCGTAATTGGGTTCAGGCAGCCGGGTCGAACAGGTGCAGGACCTGGATGTCGCCGGCGGTGAGGCGGTTGCGGAGTTGCTTCTCCTGCTCGCGGACCTTGGCCAGGGCGCGTTCCTTCACCGGGCCGTAGCCACGGATCTGCTCCGGCAGTTCGGCGAGGGCAACGGCTGCGGTGTAGTTGCTCGGCTTCAGTTCCTTGATGAGCAGGTCAACCGTGGCTTCGTACTCGGCGATCAGCTTGCGTTCGAGCTTGCGTTCTTCGCTGTAGCCAAAGAGGTCGAACGCGCTGCCGCGCAGGAATTTGAAGCCGGCGAGCACGCCGAAGGCCTTGAGCATCCAGGGGCCGAAGCGACGCTTGCGCGGTTCGCCGGTCAGCGGATCGGCCTTGGCCAGCCAGGACGGAGCCAGGTGGAACTCCAGGTGGTAGTCGCCCTGGAACTGCGCTTCGAGTTGTTTGCGGAAGGCGTCGTCGCTGTAGAGGCGCGCTACTTCGTACTCGTCCTTGTAGGCCAGCAGTTTGGCGTAGTAACGGGCAACGGCGCGGCTGAGAGCCTTATCTTCACCACTGTCGGCCTGACGTACGCGCTCAACCAGGGCGCGGTAGCGCTCGGCGTAGTCGGCGTTCTGGTAGGCACGCAGGTGATCGGCACGGTGCTGGATGATTTCTTCCAGGGTTTCGCAGCGCGGTGCTTCCACTTCGGCCGGTTTGGCCAGCTTTTCCACCGCCACGAGGTCGTGTGCGGCACGGCGGCCCCAGAGGAACGCCTGCTGGTTGAGGGTGACGGACACGCCGTTGAGCTCGATGGCCTTGTCGATGGCTTCGGCGGAGATGGGCACCAGGCCGCGCTGGTAGGCGTAGCCGAGCATGAACAGGTTGGTGGCGATGCTGTCGCCCAGCAGGCGGGTAGCCAGGCGGGTGGCGTCGACGAAGTGGGTCTTGGCACTGCCGACCGCTTCTGCCAGCGCGTCGCGCATGGCCTGGCCGGGCACCTGGGCATCGGGATTGCGGGTGAACTCGGCGGTCGCGGCTTCATGGCTGTTGACTACCGCGTGGGCGATGCGGTCGTTGAGCTTGGCCAGGGCCTCTTCGCTTGCGGCTACCACGAGGTCGCAGCCCAGCAGCAGGTCGGTCTCACCGGCGGCGATGCGCACGGCGTAGATATCGTCCTGCTTGGCGGCGATGCGGATGTGGGTGATCACCGGGCCGAACTTCTGCGCCAGGCCGGCCTGGTCGAGGACGGTGCAGCCCTTGCCTTCGATGTGGGCAGCCATGCCCAGCAGCGCGCCGACGGTGGTCACGCCACTGCCGCCTACGCCCGGCAGGAGGATGTTCCAGGGACGCTCCAGGCTCGGCTGGCGCGGTTCCGGCAGGGCCACGAAGAGCGCCTTGGCACCGGCAGCCTCCGGCTTGCGCAGGCTGCCACCATGCACGGTGACGAAGCTCGGGCAGAAGCCTTCGACGCAGGAGAAGTCCTTGTTGCAGGCGTTCTGGTCGATCTGGCGCTTGCGCCCCAGCTCGGTTTCCAGCGGCAGCACGGACAGGCAGTTGGATTTGACGCTGCAGTCGCCGCAGCCTTCGCACACGGCCGGGTTGATGAACGCGCGCTTGGCCGGGTCCACCAGCTTGCCGCGCTTGCGGCGGCGACGCTTTTCGGTGGCGCAGGTCTGGTCGTAGATCAGCACCGACACGCCCTTGAACTCGCGCAGTTCGCGCTGCACGGCATCCAGTTCGCGGCGATGGTGGAAGGTGACGATGGGCGCGAAGGTATCGCGAGTCGGGTACTTCTCCGGCTCGTCGGTGACCAGGGCGATGCGTTTCACGCCTTCGGCGAAGACCTGATGGCTGAGCTGATCGACGCGCAGTTCGCCGTCGATGGGCTGGCCGCCGGTCATGGCCACGGCGTCGTTGTAGAGGATCTTGTAGGTGATGTTGACCCCGGCGGCGACGGCCGCGCGCAGGGCCAGTTGGCCGGAGTGGAAGTAGGTGCCGTCACCCAGGTTCTGGAAGATATGCGGGGTATCGGTGAAGGGTGCCTGGCCGATCCAGGTGGCGCCCTCCCCGCCCATCTGGGTGTAGGTGTCGGTGTTCCGGTCCATCCACTGGGTCATGTAGTGGCAGCCGATACCGCCCTGGGCGCGGCTGCCCTCGGGCAGTTTGGTGGAGCTGTTGTGCGGGCAGCCGGAGCAGAAGTGCGGCGTGCGGGTGGTCGTGTGCTTGGGCGCGGCCAGGGCTTTTTCCTTGGCGGCGAGGAAGGCCAGGCGGGATTCGATCTGCTCGCTGGAGTAGATAGGTGCCAGGCGCTTGGCGATGACGCGGGCGATCATTGCCGGGGTCAGTTCGCTGAGGTTGGGCAGCAGCGACACGCCGTCTTCGTCGAACTCGCCCACGACGCGCGGGCGCTTGTCCACGGGCCAGTTGTAGAGCTGGCCGGTGACCTGGTCCTCGATGACGCTGCGCTTCTCCTCCACCACCAGGATTTCATCCAGACCTTCGGCAAATTCGTGGACGGAGACCGGTTCCAGCGGCCAGCTCATGCCGACCTTGAGCACCCGCAGGCCGACCTTGGCGCACAGCTCTTCGTCCAGGCCCAGGTCATTCAGGGCCTGGCGCACGTCGAGGTAGGACTTGCCGGTGGTGATGATGCCGAGGCGCGGGCTGGGCGAATCCAGCATCACCTGGTTGAGGTTGTTGGCGCGAGCGAAGGCGCGGGCGGCGTAGATCTTGTACATGTTGAGGCGCTTTTCCTGCGCCAGGGGCGGGTCCGGCCAGCGGATGTGCACGCCGTCTTCGGGCAGGACGAAGTCTTGCGGAATCTGCACATCCACGCGCAGCGGGTCCACTTCCACCACGGCGGAGGAGTCGACGTTCTCGGCGATGGTCTTGAGCGCCACCCAGCAGCCGCTGTAGCGCGACAGCTCCCAGCCGATGATCCCGTAGTCGAGGATTTCCTGGACGTTGGACGGGTTCAGCACGGGAATGGATGCGCCGATGAAGGCGTGCTCGCTTTGGTTGGCGATGCTGGAGGATTTGCAGCCGTGGTCGTCACCGGCCAGCAGCAGCACGCCGCCGTGGGGCGATACGCCCGCGGAGTTGCCGTGCTTGAAGACGTCGCCGCAGCGATCCACACCCGGACCCTTGCCGTACCACATGGAGAACACGCCGTCGTAGCGGGCACCGGGGAACAGGCTGGTCTGCTGGCTACCCCAGCAGGCGGTAGCGGCCAGTTCTTCGTTGACGCCGGGCTGGAAGTGGACGTGGTTTTCCTTGAGGAACGACTTGGCTTCCCAGAGGCTCTTGTCGAGGTTGCCGAGGGGCGAACCGCGGTAGCCGGAGATGAAGCAGGCGGTGTTCAGGCCGTGGGCCTTGTCGCGTTGCTTCTGCAGCATCGGCAAGCGGGTAAGCGCCTGAGTGCCAGTGAGGTAGAGGTGACCGGTTTCGAGGCGGTATTTGTCATCCAGGCGGATCTCGGCCAGAGACATGCAGGCGCTCCTTTTATTTTTATGGCGACCTTGATGGCAACGGTGGGTGCCATCTTGTGTTCAGCCCGAAGCAGGATCGCTGCCTCGGACGCGTGCCAAGACTATGACCGGACAGTGCTGATTTTTTCTTTCTATTTTCGGGCGCCAACGCCAGACTTGCGCATGATCCTTCCAACAAAAACAAAATTTCGGACTGACTCATGCAGAACTCTTTGAGCCCCATCGACCGCAAGATTTTGCGCTTGCTGCAACACGATGCCGACCTCTCCGCCGCCGAAGTGGCCGAGCGGGTGGAGCTGTCGCAGTCACCGTGCTGGCGGCGGATTCATCGCATGCAGGAAGAAGGACTGATCGAGCGCAAGGTGGCCCTGCTCAATCCAAAGCTGCTGGGCTTCTCCATCACGGTGTTCGTCAACATCAAGCTGTCCGCCCACGGGCGCAACAACCTCACCGAGTTCGAGGAGGCCATCGTCGGCTATCCGGAAGTGCTGGAGTGCTACACCATGGCCGGCGGCTCGGACTACCTGTTGAAGGTGGTGGCCAAGGACATCGCCAGCTATGAGCGCTTTCTGCGGGACCAGCTGCTGCAACGGCCCCATGTGCTGGAGGCGCACTCGAACATCGCCATGAGCGAGGTCAAGCGCACCACGGAGCTGCCGCTGGATTAAGAACCTGTTTACGATTTCGCGAGCTAGAGCCATGCAAGGCGCAACGACCCACGGGAGTAACAGCCGAAGGCTGGCCCGAAGGGTGAGCGCCAGCGAATCAAAACAGGCGAGGAAGCGGAGTTTACGAGCTGTAAATGAGCGTTCCGACCGGGCTGGCGCTCCAGGCTGTTTTTAACGCCGCCGGGCCGACGCGCAGCAGATCGTAAATAGGTTCTGAGGGCTCAGGCCGAGTCGGGCCAGGCAAGGGGGCGGTGGTCTTCGATGAGCTGCAGCAGGCGCTGGCAGGTCTCGGTGAGGGAGCCGGAATTATCCAGCAGGCAGAGGTCGGCGTTCTCGCCGGCCAGCAGGGTGTCGGCGAATCCGTTGTTGCGGGCCAGACGGGCTTCGATCTCCTCCGCCGATTCACGGCCGCGAGCGTGCAGACGCCGGCGAAGTACCTCGTCTTCGACCGTCAGCAGCACGGCCAGCAAGTGCGGGTAGCGCCTACGGGCTTCTGGCAGGTAGCCACGGGAGCCGTTCACCAGCACGTCGTCGCCTCCTTCCAGCCAGTCGTCGACCAGGCGCGGAATGCCGTAGGACAGTCCATTGGCGTACCAGCTCATGGCGAAGTCGCCACGCTCCTCGCGATCGGCGAAAGCTTCGGGACTGACCGCCTCGGCAAGCTCCCCCTTCGCTTCCGCAGAACGCGTGATGACCCGGCGCGCTACGCGGCAGCCCTGGGCGCCCGCGTGCTCTCGCACGGCATCGAGCAGGCTGTCCTTGCCGGAACCGGAAGGGCCTATCAGGTAGATGAGCCTGCCTTTCATGGGTGCACCTGGAGGAAGGGGAAATGGCCCTGGATCCCGGCCGGATTTAGAAGCAATTCACAGATGAAAATTTTGAACCGCTTTCATGACAGCGCAAAGGATTCTTTTGCACAGAGCGTGGTCTGACAACTGCAGCTACCCTTTAGGATGATGGCCAGACAGCATCATCCTGCCTTCATGGACCTTGAATGGGGCTTCGAGGGGCAATGCGGCTGTCAGACTGTGGTCAATGACGGTTCTAGAGCGGTGGAATCAGCCTTTGGGAATTGTCTGGAAAGTGTTCAGCCACTCGCAATTCGGACAATTGGTGCTGGCCAAAAGCCTCTATAACGATCACAATCTGACACCAATTTGACGTCAAGGAAACGTTTTTCCGACCTTAGGGTCATACCGACTCGAATCGCGAAACTGGTTGAACAATTGCTGCCAAGAACAGTCAAACCGGTGACAATCTTGCAGCTCATTGCCAGCATCGCTTTCCTGAACTAACCGGTTGAATGTATGCGCCCTATGAAACAGGCTATCTATTCCAGTCGCACGGCTGACAAATTCGTCGTTCGCCTCCCCGAGGGTATGCGAGAGCGCATCGCTGTCGTGGCCCGCAATCACCATCGCAGCATGAACTCCGAAATAATCGCCCGCCTCGAGCAGAGCATGCTCCAGGAAGGCGCACTGGACGAAGGCGTTTCCATGCGCCTGGACAGCCCGGAGCTGACCCTGCACGAGCGCGAGCTGCTGCAGCGTTTCCGCCAGCTCTCCCGGCGCCAGCAGAATGCCCTGGTTGCCCTGATCGCCCACGATGCGGAACTGGCGGCCGAGGAATCCTGAGGCCACCCGCATTGAATGAAAAACCGGCGATTGCCGGTTTTTTTCATGCCTCCGATTCCGGAACTGCGCCCGGGATGATCGCAAAAACGAAGAAGCCGCCCTGTTGAGGCGGCTTCTTTATTTGTTCGATTGTCAGAGCAGGAAGAGCGTGGCCAGCCCCAGGAAGATGAAGAAGCCACCGCTGTCGGTCATGGCCGTGATCATCACGCTCGACCCCATCGCAGGGTCGCGCCCCATACGTGTCAGCGTCATCGGGATCAGTACGCCCATCAGCGCTGCCAACAGCAAGTTCAGGGTCATCGCCCCGGTCATCACCACGCCCAGCGACCAGTTGCCATAGAGGTAGTAGGCGACGGCACCGATCACCCCACCCCAGATCAGGCCGTTGATCAGTGCAACGCCCAATTCCTTGCGCAGCAGGCGCGACGTGTTGCCGGGCCCCATCTGGTCCAGAGCCATGGCGCGGACGATCATGGTGATGGTCTGGTTTCCCGAGTTGCCGCCGATACCGGCAACGATCGGCATGAGCGCCGCGAGCGCTACCAGCTTCTCGATGGAGCCTTCGAACAACCCGATCACACGAGACGCGATGAAGGCGGTGACCAGGTTGACCGCCAGCCAGGCCCAGCGGTTGCCGACCGATTTCCAGACCGAGGCGAAGATGTCCTCTTCTTCACGCAGACCGGCCATGTTGAGCACTTCGGTCTCGCTCTCCTCGCGGATCAGGTCGACCATTTCGTCGATGGTCAGACGGCCGATCAGCTTGCCGTTCTTGTCCACCACCGGCGCCGATACCAGGTCATAACGCTCAAACGCCTGCGCGGCATCATAGGCATCTTCATCCGGGTGGAAGCTCACCGGGTCGGTGGCCATCACTTCGGCCACTTCCTTGTCCGGGTCATTCACCAGCAGACGCTTGATGGGCAGCACGCCCTGGAGGACGCCGTCGTAATCCACTACGAAGAGCTTGTCGGTGTGGCCGGGTAGCTCCTTGAGACGACGCAGGTAGCGCAGCACCACTTCGAGGGCCACATCATCGCGGATGGTGACCATCTCGAAGTCCATCAGCGCGCCGACCTGGTCTTCCTCGTAGGACAGCACGGAGCGAACACGCTCACGCTGCTGCGCGTCGAGGGACTCCATCAGCTCATGGATCACATCCCGCGGCAATTCGGGTGCGAGGTCGGCCAGTTCGTCGGCGTCCATCTCCTTGGCGGCCGCGAGCAGCTCGTGATTGTCCATGTCCGCGATCAGTGTTTCGCGGACCGCATCGGACACTTCAAGGAGGATGTCGCCGTCGCGCTCGGCCTTGACCAACTGCCAGACCGTCAGACGGTCCTGGAGCGGCAGGGCTTCGAGGATGTGGGCGATGTCGGCAGGGTGCAACTCGTCCAGCTTGCGCTGCAGTTCCGCGAGGTTCTGGCGGTGGACGAGATTTTCAACGAGGTCGCGGTGCTGGCCTTCCTGACGATGCGTCAGGTCTTCCACCAGCTTGTGGCGATGCAGCAGTTCGATTACCTGGGCCAGGCGGTCCTGCAGGCTCTCTTGCGGCTTTTTGGCTTCTACTTCAGTCATATAGCGCGCTCCACCCCCAGTGGCAGAGCACGCCAGAAGGGGTCAGAAAGTCATTTCGCGATTGTGCAATCGGGATTCTGAGTAACTACTGGGTAAGTCCATGATGGTTGTCCGAATGCCCCGGCGGGGCTGACCGCGCAATGATAACACCGCCTTTAGACTCACGCGTTACAAAATCATGGAAAGAACAATCGCTTGCATCGCAAAGCTGGGATTGCCGTCACCCTCCTGCGACGACGGCACTCATCTGTAGGACACGCCCGCGCGTGGAGATTCAGCGGATACCCTCGAGAGCCCATGCCAAGGAAACGGCACCATGAAACGACTCTCGATATTCATCCTTACCGCCCTGCCCTGCTGGCCGCAGCCCCCACTGGAAGCGGCATCGGTCTTCCGCTGCAGCGACGCCGAAGGCAATGTCAGCTTCAACCAGCATGGCTGTCCCCCGGACAGCCAAATCAAACAACACCGCACGCGAACGCCAAATCTCTTGAGCAGCGACCCGATACCGAACGAAGGGAGCGACTCGTATTTTCCGATTCAGAAATGGGAAAACCCTGAACGCCTTCAGGAAATAGTAGTGGTCGGTGAGCGAGAGGCGGTGTGCGGCGACATGATTTCAGCGCAGGAAAGGCGCAACGCGATCATTCGCAAGCAGATTCGCAGCGGCATGACCCGCACGGATGTCGAGAGCGCTCTAGGCAAGCCAGACCGTATCAGCGGAAGCAATGGCAAGTTGCGCTACCACTACAAGCCGAAGAGAGGCGTCAGCTACCAGGTGGCATTCGACACGAATGGCTGTGTGAAAGAGGGAAAATAACGCGCAAAAGAAAAGGGCCTGCATTTCTGCAGGCCCTTTCGGTATGGCGCACTCAGGAGGATTCGAACCTCCGACCGCCCGGTTCGTAGCCGGGTACTCTATCCAGCTGAGCTATGAGTGCGCAGTTGGTGTTTTTAGACCAGATCACCGCTGGTTTCTTCAGGACCCTGGCAACGCCGCGGATCTTGGAAGATGGCGCACTCAGGAGGATTCGAACCTCCGACCGCCCGGTTCGTAGCCGGGTACTCTATCCAGCTGAGCTATGAGTGCGTTGTGGGCGCGCATTATAGGGATTTTTTTGCTTCGGTCAACTGCTTTTTTGATAAGTTTCAATAACTTATCGATCTAGCACTTAACCACCCCTACAACACTAAATAATGGCGGAGAAGGGGGGATTCGAACCCCCGACACCCTTTTGAGGTGTACTCCCTTAGCAGGGGAGCGCCTTCGGCCACTCGGCCACCTCTCCGCAACACGGGGCGCATGATAACCATGTTTTCCCCGTTTGCAAAGCCAAAAATTGCAGAAAAATTAGTGGCTTGGTTCTTGGTCTTTCTCTTTCTGTATGCGCTGGTAAATTTCCTCACGGTGCACGGCAACCTCTTTGGGAGCATTGACACCAATGCGCACCTGGTTACCTTTCACCCCAAGCACGGTCACAGTGACATCGTCACCCACCATCAGGGTCTCTCCGACCCGGCGAGTCAGAATCAGCATTCCTTTCTCCTTACGGATTCGTTTCGGGACAACAGTCTGCAAAAAAGAAATGGTTACGGCCCCAGCACGGACTACCGCTGGAGCTTACACCCAAGTATTGACCAGCCCCGGCAAAAGGAAAGTTCCACCGTAGCAGCCAAAAACGACAAAAGGCGCGGGGTGAGCCGCGCCTTTTGAAAATTGCCTTATTCGCCCTGTCGGGTCGGGGCGTCCAGCTCGAATGCAGTGTGCAAGGCGCGCACCGCCAGTTCGAGATATTTCTCTTCGATGACCACGGACACCTTGATTTCCGAAGTGGAGATCATCTGGATGTTGATGGTCTCCTTGGCCAGGGCTTCGAACATACGGCTGGCCACTCCGGCATGGGAGCGCATGCCGACACCCACGATGGAGACCTTGGCGATCTTGGTGTCGCCGATCACTTCACGGGCGCCGAGTTCGCTAGCGGTCTGCTCCAGCACGCGCTGGGCATTCTGGTAGTCATTGCGGTGCACGGTGAAGGTGAAATCGGTGGTGTTATCGTGCGCCACGTTCTGCACGATCATGTCGACTTCGATGTTGGCGGCACTGATCGGGCCCAGGATCTTGAAGGCCACGCCGGGGATGTCCGGCACGCCACGGATGGTCAGCTTGGCTTCGTCGCGATTGAAGGCGATGCCGGAGATGATCGGCTGTTCCATGGATTCCTCTTCATCAAGGGTAATGAGGGTGCCCGGACCCTCCTGGAAGCTGTGCAGCACGCGCAGCGGGACATTGTATTTGCCGGCGAACTCCACCGAGCGGATCTGCAGCACCTTGGAGCCGAGGCTGGCCATTTCCAGCATCTCTTCGAAGGTGATCTTGTCCAGGCGCTGGGCCTGGGGCACCACGCGCGGATCGGTGGTGTAGACGCCATCTACATCGGTGTAGATCTGGCATTCGTCGGCCTTCAGGGCCGCTGCCAGGGCTACGCCGGTGGTGTCGGAACCGCCACGACCGAGGGTGGTGATGTTGCCGTGCTCATCCACACCCTGGAAGCCGGCGACCACGACAACGCGGCCAGCCTTGAGGTCGGCACGGATCTTCTGGTCGTCGATCTGCAGGATGCGCGCCTTGTTGTGGGCGCTGTCGGTGAGGATGCGCACCTGGTTGCCGGTATAGGAAACCGCCGGCACCCCGCGCTTGATCAGCGCCATGGCCAGCAGGGCGATGGTCACCTGCTCACCGGTGGAAACCATTACGTCCAGTTCGCGCGGTACCGGCTGCTCGCTGATCTGTTTGGCCAGATCGATCAGGCGGTTGGTTTCGCCGCTCATGGCGGAAACCACGACCACGATGTCATCGCCGCCTTCGCGGAACTTTTTCACCTTCTCGGCCACCTGCTCGATGCGCTCGACAGTGCCGACCGAGGTCCCCCCAAACTTCTGTACGATCAAAGCCATTTCAAAAGCCGCCTAATCCCGTGAAGGGCGCCCATTAAACAATCAACGCAGAACACTGCCAAGGCCCGCCGGGCGTGGGGCGGACCGTTGGTGGCGGGCCTTAGAGGCCCTGTTCGACGAACGGTGCAGCCAGGGCCAGAGCCTGTTCCAGGGCCGCAGCGTCGGTACCGCCGCCACGCGCCATGTCAGGGCGGCCGCCGCCCTTGCCGCCAACCGCTGCCGCGGCCTGCTTCATCAGATCGCCGGCTTTGAGTTGGCCGGTCAGGTCCTGGGTGACACCGGCGACCAGTGTCACCTTGCCCTCCAGCGCACCGCCGAGCAGGATCACCGCGCGGCCGAGCTTGTTCTTGAGTTGGTCGACCAGCGCCAGCAGCGCGTCGCCGTCCAGTCCGTCCAGTCGCGCAGCCAGCACCTTCACGCCTTTGATATCGATGGCGGAAGAAGCCAGGTCGTCGCCGGCAGCACTAGCCGCCTTGGCCTTGAGCTGCTCCAGCTCTTTCTCCAGCTGGCGGTTGCGCTCCAGGAGCGCGGACAGTTTGTCCAATAGGTTGTCGCGGCTGCCTTTGACCAGGCCCGCGGCTTCCTTGAGTTGTTCTTCGGCACCGTTCAGGTAGGCCAGGGCAGCAGCCCCGCTCACCGCTTCGATACGACGCACGCCAGCCGCGACACCGCCTTCGCTGGTGATCTTGAACAGGCCGATGTCGCCGGTGCGGGATACGTGGGTACCACCGCAGAGTTCGACAGAGAAATCGCCGCCCATGGTCAGAACGCGCACCTGGTCGCCGTACTTCTCACCGAACAGGGCCATGGCGCCTTTGGCCTTGGCGGTATCGATGTCGGTCTCTTCGGTCTCGACTTCGCTATTCTTGCGGATTTCGGCGTTGACGATGTCTTCCAGGGCTTTCAGCTGCTCGGGCTTGATGGCCTCGAAATGGCTGAAGTCGAAGCGCAGGCGCTGACTGTCGACCAGGGAGCCTTTCTGCTGGACATGGTCACCCAGCACCTGGCGCAACGCAGCGTGCAGCAGGTGGGTGGCGGAGTGGTTGAGGGCGGTTGCCTGACGAACGGTGGCATCCACCTGAGCGGTGACAGCGCTGCCAACGCGAAGGACGCCGTGATCGACCACACCGTGGTGGAGGAAGGCGCCACCGGCCTTGGTGGTGTCGCGCACGTCGAAGCGCAGGCCGGTTGCGGCGATGAAGCCGCAATCGCCCACCTGACCGCCGGACTCGGCATAGAACGGCGTGCGATCCAGGACCAGTACGCCCTCCTCGCCTTCTGCGAGTTGCTCGACGGCCTGGCCGTCCTTGAACAGGGCAACGACATTGGCATCGCCATGGGTGCAGACGTAACCGGTGAAATCGGTGTCTGCGTCGACCTTGACCAGGGCGTTGTAATCCATGCCGAAGGCGCTGGAGGCGCGCGACATTTCGCGCTGCTTGTCCATTTCGCGCTCGAAGCCTTCCTCGTCGAGGGTCAGGCCGCGCTCACGGGCGATGTCGCCCGTCAGGTCCATCGGGAAGCCATAGGTGTCATACAGCTTGAACACCACATCGCCCGGGATCACGGTGCCGGAAAGGCCGGACAGGTCCTGCTCGAGGATGCGCAGCCCCTGCTCCAGGGTCTTGGCGAACTGTTCTTCCTCGGTCTTCAACACGCGCTCGATGTGCGCCTGCTGCTGCTTGAGCTCGGGGAAGGCTTCGCCCATTTCGCCGGCGAGGGCCGCGACGATCTTGTGGAAGAAGGCGCCCTTGGCACCCAGCTTGTTCCCGTGACGGCAGGCGCGACGGATGATGCGGCGCAGCACGTAGCCACGGCCTTCGTTGGAAGGCAGCACGCCGTCGGCGATGAGGAAGGAGCAGGAACGAATGTGGTCGGCCACGACTTTCAGCGACGGCGCGTCGTCATTGGCGCAGCCGATGGCGTCAGCGGAAGCCTTCAGCAGGCTCTGGAACAGGTCGATCTCGTAGTTCGAGTGGACGTGCTGCAGCACGGCGCTGATGCGCTCCAGGCCCATGCCGGTGTCCACGCTCGGCGCCGGCAGCGCGTGCATCACGCCGTCCGCGGTGCGGTTGAACTGCATGAACACGTTGTTCCAGATCTCGATGTAGCGGTCGCCATCTTCTTCCGGAGAGCCGGGCGGGCCGCCCCAGATTTCCGGGCCGTGGTCGAAGAAGATCTCGGTGCACGGGCCGCAAGGACCGGTGTCGCCCATTGCCCAGAAGTTGTCGGATGCGTACGGGGCGCCCTTGTTGTCGCCGATGCGCACCATGCGCTCTTCCGGCACGCCAACTTCCTTGGTCCAGATTTCGTAGGCCTCGTCGTCAGTGGCGTAGACGGTGACCCAGAGCTTGTCCTTCGGCAGCTTCAGCCACTTGTCGCCAGTGAGGAATTCCCACGCGTAATGGATGGCATCGCGCTTGAAATAGTCGCCGAAGCTGAAGTTGCCCAGCATCTCGAAGAAGGTGTGGTGGCGCGCGGTGTAGCCGACGTTTTCCAGGTCGTTGTGCTTGCCGCCGGCACGTACGCATTTCTGGCTGGTGGTGGCACGGGTGTAGGCGCGCTTTTCCAGGCCAAGGAAGCAGTCCTTGAACTGGTTCATCCCCGCGTTGGTGAACAGCAGGGTCGGGTCGTTGCCCGGAATCAGGGAGCTGGAAGCGACACGGGTATGCCCCTTCTCTTCGAAGAAGCTCAGGAAGGCTTCACGGATTTCTGCGCTTTTCATAGGTTCTTCCACGGAAACTGCGGCCACGACGGCGGGTGCTAATCGTTATCGGCGAAGGGCGGCAAGCGGAAATCGGCGAAAAAGCAGCAGGTTCTCAAGAATATCCCGGCATTTAACGCCTGTTTCCCACGTTGCGCGCGAAACTCGCAGCCGTCTGGCGACAGGCATACGAATCACCGGCAAAGGGCCGCATTATATCGGCCCTGCGCCAGCGGGATAGTCTCTTTGTGCGATAGATGGCGGCTATTTATGCCCGCCATTCAATCAGGCTTGCCGGAAGGCGGCAAAAGCCTCGATCACAGAGGGAATATCAGCGGATTGCACGTCCAGGTGGGTTACCAGTCGCAAGCGCGCGGCAGGGCTGACGCGAATGCCGCGACCCGCCAGGAAGTCGCCCAGCGCGCGAGCCTGGTCGCCGATCTGCACGTAAACCATGTTCGTCTGTACCGGCTCGATGCTATAGCCCAGTTCACGCAGGCCCGTCCCCAAGCGCTCGGCGTTGGCATGGTCTTCCGCCAGGCGTTCCACCCGGTGATCCAGCGCGTAAAGCCCCGCCGCCGCCAACAGGCCGGCCTGACGCATACCGCCACCCACCATCTTGCGCAGGCGCCTGGCCTTGGCAATCAGTCCCGCGCTGCCACAGAGGACCGAACCCACCGGCGCCCCGAGCCCCTTGGACAGGCAGACGGAAACCGAGTCGAAATGCCGGGTGATCTCGCGGGCATCCACACCCAGCTTCACCGCCGCGTTGTACAAGCGGGCGCCATCCAGGTGCAGGCCCAAACCGCGACGACGAGTCAGTTCACGGGCTGCTACCAGGTAGTCCAGGGGCAGCACCTTGCCTTGCATGGTGTTTTCAAGCGCCAGCAGGCGAGTCCGGGCGAAGTGGAAGTCGTCCTGCTTGATGGCAGCCTCGACCCGGGAAAGATCCAGGCTGCCGTCCACTTCGCCTTCGATGGGCTGGGGCTGGATGGAGCCCAGCACGGCGGCGCCGCCACCTTCGTATTTATAGGTATGCGCCTGCTGGCCGACGATGTACTCGTCGCCGCGCTCGCAATGGGCCATCAGGCCCAACAGGTTGCTCATGGTGCCGGTCGGCACGAAAAGCGCGGCCTCGAAGCCCAGGCGTTCGGCCAGGCTGGCTTCCAGGCGGTTTACGGTTGGGTCTTCGCCATAGACATCGTCGCCCAGTTCGGCGCGCTGCATGGCCTCGCGCATACCAGCTGTGGGTTGGGTGACGGTGTCGCTACGCAGGTCGATCAGGCTCATGCCGGGCTCCTTGGATGGGCGAAGGGCCCGATCCTAAATCCCGGCCCCCTGCGGGTACAGGTACAGATGCAAAGAAAGACGTAGAACCTGTTCACGGTCTCGCGAGCTAGAGCCATGCAAGGCAAAAGAAGGCGAGGAAGCGGAGTTTACGAGCTGTAAATGAGCATTCCGAGCCTGCTTTTAACGCAGCAGGGCCGACGCGCAGCAGATCGTGGTCAGGTTCTCAGACGTCGGCAGGCACTATGAGGATGCCGGCACGCAGGCCGTTCTTCACCTTGGGATTGGGGAAGATGATCCGCGCGCCCTGCTCTTCCACCACCCAGCGCGTACCGGCGATGTCCTCGGCCAGCAGGTAGCCCACGGGCAGCTCGCTGAAGTTCTCGATATCCGGTGCCAGGTGCAGCTGGAAGGATTCGCTGTGCTTGATGATCTCGCGCGATACCGAGAACAGTTGCAGGCCATCCAGGCTTTCGCCGTCGGCTTTCGGCTCGCGCCCTTCGATCAGCGCATGCAGGCGGGCCTCGAGTCGGTCGAGGTTGACCTCCGCATTGCTGCCGAACGGACGCGCCTTGCCCAGCTCCAGGGTAAAGGCCTCGGCATCCAGTCGCGCGTAGGTGTAGGAGCTGAAGGTGATACCGGTCTTGTTCTGCAGCAGCACGGCGTCGATACCGGCGTCACGCAGACGGGCCAGCTCCCTGCGCGAATGCTCACGGCCTTCGACATAGGGATAGAGGGCGAACTGTTCGATCTTCGACCCACGGATGGCGGTATGCAGGTCGTAGTGCAGGCGCGAGCGGTCAGGCTTGCTGAAGAAGGCAGCGGCGTAGCGCTCCAGTTCCCCGGCGCGCATGGCTTCGAAACCGCTGGATTCAGCATGCCGACCATTGAACAGGCGGTTGATGTCCTGCTCGACGAAGCGATCGCCGCGACGAATGGCTTCGGGATTACCCAGCAGGAAGAGAATGCGCGTACGCGGCTTCAACTGGCCGCGCGCGATGGCCTGGACCAGGCGGTCCAGCAGTTCGATCGGGGCGGTCTCGTTACCGTGCACCCCGGCCGAAAGGATCAGGTCGAGCCCACTGTCTTCGGCGGCCGGCGGAGTGACGTCCAGCGCCCCCTCCCCCAGCCAGTGCAGACGCACGCCCCCGGATGTCAGCTGGATCTTCTCGGTCGGCTCGCGGCCGGCGAGGGTCAGTTCGAGCAGTTTTCCGAGGGCTAGCATCCTGTTACCTCAATCGTGATCGCAGTCGGGACCATGTACATGGTCATCGTCGTCGCCAGCGGCGTCGGCCGGTTCCATTTCCAGTTCCAGGCTGACCAGGTTGGTGGCCAGCGGGCGCAGCAGCAGGTTGGCGTACTCGGTGTCGCCCTCCTCCACGTCCACGCCGATCAGCAACTGGCCATTGCCGGCCTGCTGGATCCAGACTTCCTTGCCCTGCCAGACGACGGCGAAGCGGGTGCAAGAGGTTTCGAGCTGGGTGCCGTCGGTATCTTCGAGGATGAGTTGCAGGGCGTCGGACATTTCAGGTTTCTCAGTTGAGCTGGAAGGGATAAACAGCGCCCAGTTTAAGGATCTGCGTCAGTTCATCCAATGCCGTCCGGCATTCCACCAGCAATTGCGGATCAGCCAGGTCGGACTCGCTAACGCGGTCGCGATAGTGCTTCTCGACCCAGGTGCTCAGGGTGGCGTGGAGTTCCGGGGTCATGATCACCCCCTGGTTCACCGCCGCCAGCTCGTCTTCCTTTAGTGCCACGCGCAGACGCAGGCAAGCCGGGCCACCGCCGTTCTGCATGCTCTGCTTGAGGTCGAAGACCTTCACTTCGCGAATCGGCCCCTGCCCCGAGGTCAGCTCATTCAGGTAGTTCCAGACGTTGGCATTGCCACGGCATTCTTCCGGAACGATCAGCAGCATGCTGCCATCGGCGCGGGTGAGCAGCTGGCTGTTGAACAGGTAGGAACGCACCGCGTCCTCCACCCCCACCGCGCTGCGCGGCACGCGAACCGCCTGGAAGCGGCCACCACGCTTGCCCAGCTTGCTATCCAGCTCGGCCAGCACCTTGTCGGTCTCGAGGAAGGCATCCTCGTGGTAGAACAGCACCTCGCCGTTACCCACCGAAATCACGTCGTTGTGGAATACGCCCTGATCGATCACCGCCGGGTTCTGTTGAGCGTAGACCACGCCCTCCGCGCCCAACCCGTGCAGGCGAGCGACCGCATGGCAGGCTTCCAGGGTCTGTCGCGCCGGGTAACGCTGCGGAGACGGGAAACGGCTGTCGAAGGCGCTGCGGCCAAAGACGAAGAATTCGACGCCCGCCTCACCGTAGCCCTTGCAGAACCGGGTGTGGTTGGCTGCGCCTTCGTCGCCGAACTGGCCTACCGCCGGCAGCGCGGCATGGTGGGCGAAGAACTTGTCGTTGGCGAACATCGCGCCGAGCACGCGACTGGTGGTCGGATGCTCGATGGAACGGTGGAACTTGCAGTTCAGGTTGGCGGCGGTGAAGTGCACGCGGCCATCCGCTGTGTCGGCGCTGGGGCTGACGGTGCAGGAGTTGGCGGTCCACATGCTGGAGGCGGAACTGCAGGCCGCCAATAGCGGCATGGCTTCCTTGGCGGCCTTGGCGATGACTTCCGCATCGGTGCCGGCGAAGCCAAGGCTGCGCAGGGCGGCGACGTCCTGGCGCTCCTGCGGCGCAAACACGCCCTGCTTGAAGCCCATTTCCATCAGCGCCTTCATCTTGCCCAGGCCCTGCAGCGCCGCTTCCTTCGGGTTGGAAACCGCCTGGCTGTTGCTCTGCGAGGCGACGTTACCGTAGGACAGACCACCGTAGTTGTGGGTCGGGCCGACCAGTCCGTCGAAGTTCACTTCATAGGCGTTCACAGGCTGACTCCTGGAGTAAGGGTTGCAGGCAGGGCAAGGGTTTCGCTTTCCAGCGAGGCGACCGGGTAGGCGCAATAGTCAGCGGCGTAATAGGCGCTGGCGCGGTGGTTGCCGGAGGCACCGACGCCACCGAAGGGCGCGCTGCTGGCGGCGCCGGTCAGTTGCTTGTTCCAGTTGACGATGCCGGCACGGCTCTCGATGAGGAACTGCTGGTAGCGCTCGGCGGAATCGGACAGCAGGCCAGCGGCCAGGCCGTACTGGGTGGCATTGGCCTCGGCAATTGCCGCGCCGAAGTCGCTGTAGCGGATCACCTGCAGCAGCGGGCCGAAGAACTCTTCATCCGGACGATCCGCCACGGCGGTAACGTCGAGGATGCCCGGAGTCAGCAGTGCCGCATTCTCCAGCGGTTGGGACATTGCCAGCAGCACCGAAGCACCGCCCGCGATCAGATGGTCCTGAGCCTTGAGCAGGTGGCGCGCCGCATCCAGGGAAATCACCGAGCCCATGAAGGGCGCGGGCTGGGCGTCGAAGGCGCCTACCTTGATGGTGCTCGCGACGCTCACCAGACGCGCCAGCAGGGCATCGCCCCAGGCGCCTTCGGGCACCAGCAGGCGGCGGGCACAGGTGCAGCGCTGGCCTGCGGAAATGAAGGCCGACTGGATGATGGTGTAGACGGCAGCGTCCACGTCCTGGACCTGATCCACCACCAACGGGTTGTTGCCGCCCATTTCCAGGGCGAGGATTTTGTCCGGGCGGCCGGCGAACTGCTGGTGGAGCAGATTGCCGGTGCGGCTGGAGCCGGTGAAGAACAGACCGTCGATACCTGCGTTGCCAGCCAGGGCAATGCCGGTTTCACGAGCGCCCTGCACCAGGTTGAGCACGCCGGCCGGCAGGCCCGCCTCCACCCAGCATTTCACTGTCAGTTCAGCAACCTTTGGGGTCAGCTCGCTAGGCTTGAAGATCACCGCGTTACCCGCCAGCAGGGCCGGGACGATGTGGCCGTTGGGCAGATGACCGGGGAAGTTGTAGGGGCCGAATACCGCCACCACGCCGTGGGGCTTGTGGCGCAGCACCGCAGTGGCGTCAGCCAGCGGGCCGCTCTTCTCGCCGGTACGCTCGCGGTAGCTCTGGATCGAGATGGCGACCTTGTTGACCATGCTGGTCACTTCGGTGGCCGACTCCCACAGCGGTTTGCCGGTTTCTTCGCCGATGCAGCGGGCCAATTCGTCGGCATGGCTGCGCAGCGCCACCGCGAACTGCTCGAGAATGGTAATGCGCTCTTCCAGCGGGCGACGTGCCCAGGCCGGGAACGCGGCGCGGGCGGCCTTCACGGCTTCTTCCACTTGGGCGGCGTTGGCACCCTGGCCCGACCAGACGACCGACTGAGTCACCGGGTTCAACGAATCGAAGGCTTCGCCCTGCCCTGCCTGCCAATTACCTGCAATGAAATGAGTGCTCATTTATACGGACTCCTTGGCCGACAGCGGAACAGCGCGAACCGAGGCACCAGCAGAGAGCTTCAGGCGCTTGGCCGTCAGTGCGTCCACCACGAGGGTGCCGGAAGCCAGGCGGGCCGGCGCAGCGGTGATGCGGCAGTCTTCGCGCTTGCGGTTATGGATCAGGAAAGGCGTCGCGTCATCGCCCGGCGTACCGACAGCGAGCACCAGGCTCTGACTGTCGCGCACAGCGCGGATCTTCGACGTTTCGCATTCGATGGCCGGGCCGGCGTCGAAGATGTCGACGTAGCCCTGATAGCTGAAGCCCTCGCCCTTGAGCATGGCCAACGCCGGCTCGGTGTCGGTGTGCACGCGGCCGATGATGTTGCGCGCCGCTTCGGAGAGGAAACAGGTGTACAGCGGGAACCTGGGCATCAGTTCGGCGATGAAGGCCTTGTTGCCGACGCCGGTAAGGTAATCGGCGCGGGAGAACTCCATCTTGAAGAAGTGCCGTCCCAGGCTTTCCCAGAACGGGGAAACGCCATGCTCGTCGGACATGCCGCGCATCTCGGCGATCACCTTGTCACCGAACAGCTCCGGGAACTCGGCAATGAACAGGAAACGCGCCTTGGACAGCAGGCGACCATTCAGGCCGCTGCGATGACCGGCATGGAGGAACAGCGAGCAGAGCTCGGAATTGCCGGTCAGGTCGTTGGCCAGGAACAGGGTGGGAATCTGCCGGTGGATATGCAGTTCCTGGGAGGCGCTGACGGTCAGGCCGACGCGGTAGTTGTACCAGGGCTCGCGCAGACCCACGGCGCCTGCCACGGCGGAAATGCCGATGACGGTGCCATCGTCGTCCTCGAGAACGAACAGGTAGTCCGCGTCGGCACGCTCGGCCTCTCCACGGAATGCCTTCTCCGCCCAGCCGACGCGATGCGACAGGCGCTCCTCATTGGCCGGCAGCGTGGTCAGGCCTGCGCCAGTGCTGCGCGCCAGGTCGATCAGGGCCGGTAAGTCGGCGCTGCGTACGGGACGAACGATCATAGTGCCTCCAGAAATTGCGCTCCTTCCGTCCGGGAAGGAAGCGAGGGAGAGAGCAGTGCCCTCATCCGGCCCGCCAGGGGCCACCCCCTCCCGGCGGGAGGAGGGTCAAAGACTCAAACCGCGATCAGGCGGACGCTGGCGCCTTCACCAACACCCAGTGCTTCAGCGGCCTCTTCACCCAACACCACCGGCTTGCCCGGAACCCAGTCGAGATCGGCGACGATCGCGCGGAAATCCTGCAACTGGCCGTTGCACACCAGGTACTGCCGTCCGCCCTTGCCCTGCTCACCGAGTTTCACCGGCACCATGCGGCTCTGCGCGATGGAACGGATGCTCGAGGTGCGCGCATGGAGGGTCGGACCGCCATCGAAGATGTCGATGTAGTTGTCGGTCTCGAAGCCTTCGCGCATCAGGATGTCGAAGGTGATCTGCGCACGCGGGTGCACCTGGCCCATGGATTCCTGGGCTTCGTCCGGCAGCAACGGCACATAGATCGGGTAATGCGGCATCAGCTCAGCGAGGAAGGTGCGGCTCTTCAGGCCGGACAGGCGCTCGGCCTCGGTGTAGTTGAGGTCGAAGAAGTTGCGCCCCACCGCGTCCCAGAACGGCGACTCGCCGTGCTCGTCGCTGTAGCCAACGATTTCCACTACCACGGCATCGGCGAAGCGCTCCGGGTTGCTCGCCATGAACAGCAGGCGGCCGCGGGAGTTGAGTTCGGCAATGGAGGTATTCACCAGGTCGCGCTCGACGTAGAAGCTGGTCAGCAGGCTGTTTCCGGTGAGGTCGTGGCAGAGCGACAGGACATGGATCTTGTTGTGGATCGAAAGCGAACGAGAGGCGTGTACGAACGTCTCGTTGCGGAAGCTGTAGAAAGGCTCGGAGAAACCGGCCGAGGCGACGATCGCCGAGCAGCCGGCGAGACGGCCGGTCTTGCTGTCTTCGAGGACGAAGAAATAGCTCTCTTCGCCGTTGAAGCTCACTTCGGCGGAGAAGGATGCCTCGGACGCGGCAATCTTCTCGCCCAGGACCTCGGCGTCATCCGGCAACGAAGTCACACCCACGGGGCTGTCCGCGGCCAGACGCTGGACTTCAGCGAGATCGGCCATTTGCGCGGGGCGCATCACCAACATGGGGGTCACTCCTTTTCTTGTTGAAGACTCCGAACGAACCAGTGGTTCCATCCGGAGAAAAGACGGGCCCCAATGGCCCGCACTCACGCATGAATCTGTCCATCCCTGGGATCGCAGCGCAGCGCTTCCGTGCGCTGCGTCCAGCAGAGACTTACGCCTGGGTCAGCTTGGCGACGGCGCGCTCGAAGCGGTCCAGGCCTTCATCGATGTCCGCATCCGGGATAACCAGGCTGGGGGCGAAGCGCACCACATCCGGGCTGGCCTGGAGGACCATCACGGCTTCCTTCTCGGCTGCGTTCAGCACGTCTTTCGCCTTGCCCTGCCACGCTTCGGACAGCACGGCGCCGATCAGCAGGCCAAGACCGCGAACTTCGCTGAAGATGCCGTACTTGGCACCGATAGCCTCGAGGCGAGCCTTGAAACGGTCATGCTTGGCGTTGATGCCACTGAGCACTTCCGGGGTGTTGATCACGTCCAGCACTGCTTCCGCCACGGCGCTGGCCAGCGGGTTGCCGCCATAGGTGGTGCCATGGGTGCCCACGGACAGGTGCTTGGCGATTTCGCTGGTGGTCAGCATGGCGCCAATGGGGAAACCACCGCCCAGGCTCTTGGCGCTGGAGAGGATGTCCGGGGTCACGCCGTAGTGCTCGTAGGCAAACAGGTAACCGGTACGACCCATGCCACTCTGCACTTCGTCGAAGATCAGCAGCGCATTGTGCTCGTCGCACAGCTTGCGGGCGCCTTCCAGGTAGGCCTTGTCGGCCGGCAGTACACCGCCTTCGCCCTGCACGGGTTCCAGGACCACGGCACAGGTCTTGTCGGAGATGGCCGCCTTCAGGGCTTCCAGATCGTTATAGGGCACATGGCTGATGCCTTCCATCTTCGGGCCGAAGCCGTCGGAGTATTTCGGCTGGCCGCCAACGGTCACGGTGAACAGGGTGCGACCGTGGAAGCTGTTGGTGGCGGAGATGATCTCGTGCTTCTGCGGGCCATAGACGTCATGGGCATAACGACGAGCCAGCTTGAAAGCTGCTTCGTTGGCTTCAGCACCGGAGTTGGCCAGGAACACGCGCTCGGCGAACGTGGCATCCACCAGTTTCTTGGCCAGGCGCAGGGCCGGCTCGTTGGTGAAGACGTTGGAGACGTGCCAGATCTTGTTGGCCTGCTCGGTCAGCGCCTTGACCAGCGCCGGGTGTGCATGACCCAAGGAGTTCACTGCGATACCGCCGGCAAAATCGATCAGCTCGCGACCGGATTGGTCCCAGACACGGGAACCCTGGCCACGCACCGGGATGAAAGCGGCGGGGGCGTAGTTGGGAACCATCACCTTGTCGAAATCGGCGCGCTCGACCTGCGCATGCTCAACGGACATCAGTTTCTCCTGCCATGAACGGCTAGTGATGAAAGGATTGTAGGGACTGATTCTGGGTTGGCATTGCCGCCATGCGACAACTTCTTACAGCGCCAACCCTGCGAAAACCGGCGCTTATGGAAATGCGACAGAAAGCGTCGGGAAGGCGCAGTTTAAACGCTGATCGCCACCGCTACGCACCCGCCGGGAAATTTTCTCCACGGGGTGACTGGTGGGTATTGGCAGGCAAGTGATGGGCGGTCCGGTAAGGAGCACTTGTAGGTTGGCGCAGAGCGCAGCGAAGCCCAACAACGTCTCCGCACCAAGCGTTGGGCTTCGTTCCTCAGCACCAACCTACGGGGCAGCTGCGCTGCCCTTGGCGAATGAATTCGCTGGTTTGCATTAAGTGTTGCAAGTAGCTGCATTGCCCGTAGGAGCTGGCTTGCCAGCGAATGGCCCCTTTTCGCTAGCAAGCTAGCTCCTACAAGGCACCGGACCGATGTCGATCTCTGGCAACAGCTAACGCAGACATAGCCAATGAATTCACCCCTACAAGAAAAGCAGGGGTGAAACGAGGGTCAGGTCCGCTCCGCCACCGGGGTCGGCAACGGTTGCTGGGTCTCGAAGGGACTGGCGCCACGGCGCTGGTTGCGGTCTTCGCGCGGGGTAACGCCGAAGAAATTGCGGTAGGCGCTGGAGAAGTGCGGGCCGGAAGAGAAGCCGCAGGACAGGCCGATCTGGATGATCGACTTGCTGGTCTGCATCAGCATCTGCCGTGCCTTGTTCAGGCGCAGCTCCAGGTAGTACTGGCTGGGCACGCGATTGAGGTACTGCTTGAAGATTCGTTCCAGCTGGCGACGGGACACGCAGACGTGCTGGGCGATTTCGTCAGTGGTCAGCGGCTCTTCGATATTGGCCTCCATCAACAGCACGGCCTGGGTCAGCTTCGGATGGCTGGAACCCAGTCGGTTCTGCAATGGGATGCGCTGGCGTTCGCCACCCTCGCGGATGCGCTCCACCACCAGTTCCTCGGACACCGCGCCAGCCAGCTCGGCACCGTGATCACGGGCCAGCACAGCCAGCAGCAGGTCGAGCACCGCCAAGCCACCGCATGCGGTCAGACGGTCGCGGTCCCAGTCGAACAGATGGCTGGTCGCAATCACCTTGGGGAATCGCTCGGTGAAGTCGTCCTGCCAGCGCCAGTGCACGGCAGCGCGATAGCCATCCAGCAGGCCCAGCTGGGCAAGCGGATAGACACCGGCGGAGAGACCGCCGACCACGCAGCCGGCACGCACGGCCTGCTTGAGCGAGGCAGAGAGTGCCGGCGAGATCTGGGCCGGCGGCTCGTCGGCCACCAGGAACAGGCGATGCAGGCCTTCCAGCTTGCCCACCCAGGCGTCGCCCGGCAGGCGCCAGGCTCCCTCGGTGGCCGGCTCGGCCTGCAGGAAGGACATGTCGTAGACCACTTCCGGATGCAGTCGCTGGGCAACGCGCAGAGCTTCCTCGGCCAGCGCCAGGGTCAGCGCCTTGGTACCGGGCCAGAGGAGAAAAGCGATTCGATGGGCAGTCATGGCAGGCAGCTTAGCAGACCCCGGAAAAAGGAAAGAGACGTGGTGAAACAGGGATGCGAATGCGCTGCGGCGGCCCTCAGGCCGCCGCAGCGGGGATCACTTCAGACTGCCGGAAAGGAACTGCTTGAGGCGATCGGATTGCGGGTTTGCCAGCACTTCCTTCGGGCAACCGCGCTCTTCCACCAGGCCCTTGTGCAGGAACACCAGCTGGTTGGACACCTCGCGGGCAAAACCCATCTCGTGGGTGACCACGACCATGGTGCGGCCTTCGACGGCCAGGTCCTTCATGACCTTCAGCACTTCACCCACCAGCTCCGGATCGAGAGCCGAAGTGGGCTCGTCGAACAGCATCACTTCCGGTTCCATGGCCAGGGCACGGGCAATCGCCACGCGCTGCTGTTCACCGCCGGACATGTGCGCCGGATAGGCGTCCTTGCGATGGGCCACGCCCACCTTGGCCAGGTAATGCTCGGCCTTCTCGATGGCTTCCTTCTTCGGTACGCCGAGCACATGCACCGGCGCCTCGATCACGTTCTCCAGGGCGCTCATGTGCGACCAGAGGTTGAAGTGCTGGAACACCATCGCCAGACGCGAACGCATGCGTTGCAGTTGCTTGGCATCGGCCGCCTTCAGGCCGCCATCCTTGTTGGCCACGAGCTTCAGCTCTTCGCCATTGAGGAGGATCTTGCCGCCGTGGGGCTGCTCCAACATGTTGATGCAGCGCAGGAAGGTACTCTTGCCCGAGCCGCTCGAGCCGATGATGCTGATGACGTCGCCAGCCTTCGCCGCCAGGGACACGCCCTTGAGGACTTCGTGGCTGCCATAGCGCTTGTGCAGATCTTGGACTTCCAGTTTGTACATGGTTTCGGTCTCGTTTGGCTCAGTCGCTCAGCAGGCGTCCCTGACGAATGGGTTCACGGCCGGCCACCTTGGCCAGCCAAAGTCCAGGTTGCGCGAATCGCATCCGCTCACGCGCGAACAGCACGCCGTCAATCGACGCGCAAACCACTGCATGACGGTCATCCAGCGGGTCGATCACTTCGAACAGCGGATCGCCAGCCTTGACCTTCGCCCCGGCGCTCTGGAGGAAGCTCACGACCCCGGAGTGCGGTGCATAGAGATATTCAGCCCCTTCGAACGGCGTCGCCTCGCAGCAGTCCTGCGGGGCAACCGGCCACTCACCGGTGATCAGGCCCTGGTCGGCGAGGAAGGCCAGGATGGCTTCGGCGCGCGCCTCGGCCAGCGGCTTGTCGGTATCCACCATGCTGCCCAGCTCCACGGTGGTCGCCATGCAGGCCAGCGGAATCGATGCGTCAGGGAAACGCTGGGCCAGACGCAGCCAGGGCAGCGAGCAGGACTCATCGAACGAGCTGCCGCCGGAGTCTTCGGCGGTCAGGACCGCGCCGGCCTCCAGGCGCGCAGCCAAGGGACGCAGTGCGCTCCAGTGCTGCGGCAGGCAGTAGAGATGTACTGCCGCTTCGAAGTCGCAGTGCAGGTCCAGGACCAGGTCGGCGTCGCAGGCATGCTGCAGGAGCAGACGCTGCATGCCCGCCAGCTCGGAACCTGCCGGTGGCAGTGCAGCCAGGGCTTCGCCCATGGCCTGGCGGATAAGCGCCACGTTCGCCGTCGCATCGGCGCCCAGACGGCCGTCCAGGCGATCCGCCACGAGGCTGGCGAGGTCCGCGAAATCACGGTTGAAGTTCTTTCCGCTACCCAGCTCGAAGCGGCCCTGCTGGGCAGCCTGGACGAGCTGGCCAAGGCCAACGGGGTTGGCCACCGGCACCAGCTCGATCACGCCCTTCAAGCGGCCCTGCTCTTCCAGCTCGCACAGGCGGCGCTTGAGCTCCACGGCCACACGCATGCCCGGCAGCTCATCGGCGTGCAGGGACGCCTGGATGTATGCCTTGCGCTCGCCGCTGCCGAAACGGAAGACCGTCAGCTGGCGGCGGGTCCCCAGGCATCCCCAGGGCAGTTCATGGTCGATACGCTGCATGAGGTCAGGCCTTGCGCGGGGCCAGGTAGGCCAGGTAGCGGCGCTCAGCCGCCTTGAACAGGCGTACCAGGACGAAGGTCAGGCACAGGTAGAACGCACCCGCGGTGATGAAGGCTTCGAACGGCAGGTAGTACTGCGAGTTCACGGTGCGCGCGGCGCCGGTGATGTCGATCAGGGTGACGATGGACGCCAGGCTGGTGGTGTGCAGCATCATGATGACTTCGTTGCTGTACTGCGGCAGCGCACGACGCAGGGCCGACGGCAGCAGAATGCGGCGGTAGAGCTTGCCGCGGGACATGCCCATGGCCTTGGCCGCTTCGATCTCGCCATGGGGCGTGGCCTTGATGCTGCCGGCGAGAATCTCGGCGGTATAGGCACTGGTGTTGATCGCGAAAGCGACGCAGGCGCAGAAGGTCGCGTTGGACAGATAAGGCCAGAAGACGCTTTCACGCACCGCCTCGAATTGGGCCAGGCCGTAGTAGATGAGGAACAGTTGCACCAGCATCGGGGTGCCGCGAATCACATAGGTGTAGAGCCAGGCCGGGAAGTTCACCCAGGGCTGTTTGGACACCCGCATCAGCGCCAGCGGCACGGCCGTGGTCAGGCCCAGTGCCAGGGAAATCGCCAGGAGCTTGAGGGTTACCAGCACACCGCCGAAGTAGAGCGGCAGGCTCTCCCAGATCACGTTGTAGTCGAAGATCATAGTTCAGCCGCCTTGATGCCCGCCGAGTAACGTCGCTCCATGTAACGCAGCGCCAGCAAGGAGACGCTGGTCAGCACCAGATAGAGCGCGGCAACCGCGAGGTAGAAAGTGAAGGGTTCACGGGTCGCATCCGCTGCACTCTTGGCCTTGAACATCATGTCCTGCAGGCCGACCACCGAAATCAGCGCGGTGGCCTTGGTCATCACCAGCCAGTTGTTGGTGAAGCCGGGAATCGCCAGGCGGATCATCTGCGGCACGAGGATGCGGAAGAACACCTTGGTGCCGCTCATGCCATACGCCAGGCCCGCCTCGCCCTGCCCTTTCGGGATCGCCATGAAAGCGCCCCGGAAGGTTTCCGAGAGGTACGCGCCGAAGATGAAACCGAGGGTGAAGACGCCGGACCAGAAGGGGTCCAGATCGATGTAGTCCTCGTAACCCACCATGGGCGCGACGACGTTCACGATCTGCTGGCCGCCGTAGAAGATCAGCAGGATCAGCACCAGGTCGGGAATGCCACGGATCACGGTGGCGTAAGCCTCGCCCAGCAAGGACAGCCACTTGATCGGGGACAGTCGGAACGCCGCGCCGATCAGGCCGAGCACCACCGCCATGGTTATGGAAGACAGGGCCAGCAACAGGGTGAGCCAGGCACCATCGAGAATGGTCGAGCCGTAGCCGTTGAGCATGATTCAGATCCTCATGCAGCGCGCCGGGATGCACCGGGCGGCACCGCCACAACGAAAAAGTGGCACAAACCGCTATGTGAAGTTTGTGCCACTTTCAGGGAAAAGCGATTACTCGCCGTAGACGTCGAACTTGAAGTACTTGTCCTGCACTTCCTTGTACTTGCCATTGGCACGGATGGCGGCGATGGCAGTGTTGATCTTCTCGGCCAGGGCGGTGTCGCCCTTGCGCACGGCGATACCGGCGCCTTCACCGAAGTACTTCTTCTCGTTGAAGTCGGGACCTACCAGGGCAAAGCCCTTGCCGGCGTCGGTCTTGAGGAAACCGTCGTCGATGTTCACCACGTCCGCCAGGGTGGCGTCGAGACGGCCAGCGGTCATGTCCAGGAAGATTTCGTTCTGCGAGCTGTAGCGAACCACTTCGGCACCAGCCGGCGCGAAAACGTCGGTGGCGTAACGGTCGTAGATGGAAGCGCGCTGCACGCCGACTTTCTTGCCTTTGAGGTCGGTCAGCGGGTCATTGATGACAGTGCCTTCCTTCATCGCGAGGCGCGCGGGGGTGTGGTAGTACTTCTTGGTGAAGTCGACCGATTTCAGGCGCTCTTCGGTGATGCTCATGGAAGAGAGCACGGCGTCGAACTTGCGTACTTTCAGGGCCGGGATCAGGCCGTCGAACTCCTGCTCGATCCACTTGCACTCGACTTTCATCTCGGCGCACAGGGCGTTGCCGATGTCGTAGTCGAAGCCGGTGATCTTGCCTTCCGGAGTCTTGTAGGCGAAGGGCGGGTAAGCGGCTTCGATGCCGATACGCAGCGGCTTCGCATCGTCTGCAATGGCGGCCAACGGCGACAACAGGGACAGCGCCATGGCGCCGAGAAGTGCAATCTTCTTCATGTTATGACTCCTTCAAAGGGATATGGCTTCTGTTGGCAGCGTGAGATTCGCCCAGACGGTCCACGAATTGTAGAAAGAGTCGTCGTCTTTGCTGGCTGAATGCCGTGTGCAAAAGGCTCCGACTGGGTGTGCGGCATTCTAGCCACAGCCCCGAAGTCGATATTTCTTCAATGCGACAACAAATTACAGAAGCACTGGAGAGGGGTCGGAAGAGCATTGACAGGCACATGGAAAAGTGCCGAGAAGAAGGTGTGCAGAACCCTATAACAAAGCAATTATCGGACCATAAAATAGAAAGCCCAATTATTCTGCGGCCTTACGAGTTTGAACTTGTTTTCAATGACGTAAAGAACGCTCCGAAAGAGCGCGATGCGTTCCCATTGGAACCAGATGGGTGCACCCCGTAACCGCGACTGTTACCCGCGCTCCCCTCCCCCTGCGGAACCCGATAAAGAATCGGTAATTGCAACGCGGCGTGATGCGATTTCCATTCGGCCGAAATGGGGGGGGGGGAATTTCATCCGTGCGACGCTGCACCGATTCTTCCGACCCTGAAATGCAAAACCCCGCCCGGGCTTGTGGCCCGGGCGGGGTTTCGCTGCAGGTGCCGGTCAGGCGGCCTGCATGGTGCGATGAGTATCGATGAGGTGTTGCACCACGCCGGGATCAGCCAGGGTGGAGATGTCGCCGAGGGAGTCGTACTCGGCGACGGCGATCTTGCGCAGGATACGGCGCATGATCTTGCCCGAGCGGGTCTTCGGAAGGCCCGGAGCCCACTGGATTACGTCTGGGGTAGCGATCGGACCGATCTCCTTGCGCACCCAGTTTCTCAGTTCCTGACGCAGTTGCTCGGAAGTCTCCTCGCCAGCGTTCAGCGTGACGTAGACATAGATGCCCTGCCCTTTGATGTCGTGCGGCACGCCCACCACGGCGGCCTCGGCGACTTTCGGGTGGGCCACCATCGCGCTTTCGATCTCGGCGGTGCCCATGCGGTGACCGGAGACGTTCAGCACATCATCCACGCGGCCAGTGATCCACCAGTAGCCGTCTTCGTCGCGACGGGCACCGTCGCCCGTGAAGTACATGCCACGGAAGGTCTTGAAGTAGGTATCGACGAAGCGGTCGTGGTCGCCATACAGGGTGCGCGCCTGGCCCGGCCAGGAGTCGATGATCACCAGGTTGCCTTCGGCCGGCCCCTCGATGATGTTGCCGAGGTTATCCACAAGCGCCGGCTGAACGCCGAAGAACGGACGCGCGGCAGAGCCCGGTTTCATGGCATGGGCGCCCGGCAGCGGCGTCATCAGGCAGGCGCCGGTTTCGGTCTGCCACCAGGTGTCGACGATCGGGCAGCGGCTCTGGCCGACGTTCTCGTAGTACCAGTGCCAGGCTTCCGGGTTGATCGGCTCGCCCACGGAACCGAGCAGGCGCAGGCTGGAGCCATCGGCGCCTTCGACCGCAGCCTTGCCCTCGGCCATCATGGCGCGAATGGCGGTCGGCGCGGTGTAGAGCACGTTGACCTTGTGCTTGTCGACGATCTTCGCCACGCGGGTCATGTCCGGATAGTTCGGCACGCCTTCGAACATCACGGTCGTGGCGCCGTTGGACAGCGGCCCGTAGACCAGATAGGTGTGACCGGTCACCCAGCCGATGTCGGCGGTGCACCAGAACACTTCGCCCGGGCGGTAGTCGAACACGCGCTCATGGGTCAGCGACGCGTAGGTCAGGTAGCCGCCGGTGGTGTGCAGCACACCCTTGGGCTTCCCGGTGGAACCGGAGGTGTAGAGGATGAACAGGGGATCCTCGGCGCCCATCTCCTTCGGCGCGCAGGTGCTGCCCGCCACTTTCATGAGGTCTTCGTACCAGACGTCGCGGTGCTGGTTCCATTTGATCTCGCTGCCCGTGCGCTTGACCACGATGATCTTCTGCACGCTGCTGGTTTCCGGGTTGGTCAGCGCGTCATCGACGTTGGCCTTGAGCGGAGTCTTCTTGCCGCCGCGCAAGCCTTCGTCGGCGGTGATCACCACCTTGGAGCGGCAGTCGATGATGCGGCCAGCCAGGGCCTCGGGGGAGAAGCCACCGAACACCACGGAGTGGATGGCGCCGATACGGGTGCAGGCCAGCATGGCGACCACGGCTTCCGGGATCATCGGCATGTAGATGGTCACGACGTCGCCGCGATGCACATCCTGGCCGCGCAGGGCGTTGGCGAACTTGCAGACCCGCTCGTGCAGGTCGCGGTAGGTGATGTGTTCGTGCTCGGAAGGATCGTCGCCCTCCCAGATGATCGCGACCTGGTCGCCGCGCTCGGCGAGATGGCGGTCCAGGCAGTTGGCGGAGACGTTGAGGGTGCCGTCGGCGAACCACTTGATATCGACGTGATGGTCGTCGAAGGAGGTCTGCTTAACCTTGGTGAAAGGCTTGATCCAGTCCAGGCGCTTGGCCTGTTCGCGCCAGAATCCGTCTGGGTTGATCACGGACTGCTGGTACATGGCTTTGTAGGTCGCTTCGTCGGTGAGGGACTGGGCGGCCACTTCAGGGCGGACCGGATAAAGAGAAGCAGCACTCATTGGGTCTTACCTCGGTGGGTAGTTGTTTTTGTATGGCGTCTTTTGTATCCCCCACCCTTCTACAGGGCCATTCGACCATGGTCTTACCAAACCCGGACTATGGTCGAAGCACCGAAAATCGCGTAGTGCCGGGCAGGCACGCATTTACTTATCCACAGGGCAAAAAAAACCGGCCCATATCCAGGGACATGGGCCGGTGAAGCACTATCGGGTCGTTGGTGAGAGCCCGGGATCAACCCGGAGCACGGCACGCGGACGACCGGCCGCGTGCCGCACAGTGTCAGACGTGGGCGTCCTGGTATTCCTTCTCGGCTTCGTCGAAGCGCTTGATCATGGCGGCGGACGGGCCGTTGCCAATGCGGCTGAAGATCAGGATGCCGAGGATGCAGAGGATGAAGCCCGGAACGATTTCGTACAGGCCGGTCCAGCCGAAGAAGTTCTTCCACACCACCACGGTGACTGCACCGAGGATCATGCCGGCCAAGGCGCCGTTACGGGTCATACCTTTCCAGATCAGGGACAGGATCACCACCGGACCGAAGGCAGCGCCGAAACCGGCCCAGGCATAGGACACCAGGCCCAGAACCTTGCTGTCCGGATCAGCAGCGATGACGATGGAAATCACGGCCACCAGCAGCACCATGGCGCGACCGACCCAGACCAGTTCGGTCTGGCTGGCGTTCTTGCGGAAGAAGGCCTTGTAGAAGTCTTCAGTCAGGGCACTGGAGCACACCAGCAGTTGGCAGCTCAGGGTGGACATCACCGCGGCCAGGATGGCGGACAGCAGCACACCGGCGATCCAGGGGTTGAAGAGGATCTTGGCCAGTTCGATGAACACGCGCTCGTGGTTCTCGGTAACCGCGCCAGCCTGCTCCGGATGGGCGGAGAAGTAGGCGATACCGAAGAAGCCCACGGCCACGGCGCCGGCCAGGCAGAAGATCATCCAGGCCATGGAGATGCGGCGGGCGTTCGGGATGGACTTGACCGAGTCAGCAGCCATGAAGCGCGCCAGGATGTGCGGCTGGCCGAAGTAGCCCAGGCCCCAGGCGAGCAGGGAAATCACGCCGACGAAGCTGGCGCCCTTGAGCATGTCGAAGTTGGCTGCGTCCTTCAGTTCGATGGCAGCGAAGGTGGTGTCCATGCCACCGGTGGCAATCATCACGATGATCGGAGTGAGGATCAGGGCGAAGATCATCAGGCTGGCCTGGACGGTGTCAGTCCAGCTCACAGCCAGGAAGCCACCGACGAAGGTGTAGCAGATGGTGGCAGCGGCACCGGCCCACAGGGCGGTTTCGTAGGAAATGCCGAAGGTGCTCTCGAACAGGCGGGCACCGGCGACAACGCCGGAGGCGCAGTAAATGGTGAAGAACACCAGGATCACCACGGCAGAGAAGATGCGCAGGATGCGGCTGTTGTCTTCGAAGCGGTTGGTGAAGTAGTCCGGCAGGGTCAGGGCGTTGCCGTTGTGCTCGGTCTGCACGCGCAGACGGCCGGCAACCAGCAGCCAGTTGAGGTAGGCGCCGATGATCAGGCCAATGGCGATCCAGCTTTCGGAGAGACCGGAGAGGTAGACGGCACCCGGCAGGCCCATCAGCAGCCAGCCGCTCATGTCGGAGGCGCCGGCGGACAGGGCGGTAACGAAGCTACCGAGGCTGCGACCACCGAGGATGTAGTCGGAAAGGTTGTTGGTGGAGCGATAGGCGGCGAAGCCGATCAGCACCATGGCCGCGATATAGATCACGAAAGTGATCAGCATCGGGTTGCTCATACTCATGGGGGTCTCCCCTGCTCGTTTGTTTTTATTCGGGGGCGGCGGGTAGTCCGCTCCCGTGGTTGGTATTTGGTGGCCACTTGTGGCGGCTACCGGTTTGCTTCCCGACCACGTCAGCCATGGGGCCGATGTAATCCCGATCGGGCAATGGTCACAGGGCGTCCGGCCCCACCAATGCGACGACGGACCAGCCCTGGTGGACCTGGCCCATCGCACGAATCCGTAACGCTCCCGGCGCACCTGCGAACCGCGCTATTGCTCGGTCTAGTACATCCATCAGGGCTCGCAAGAACGATTCCCATTTGGGCCCCGGAAGGCGAGTGCGGAATTTAGAGATATGGCACTGCGCCTTTCTTTTACGATTCTCTGGTTTCTTTGCCGAATCCTCTGATTCAGGGAACTTTCCGCCAAAAGGTGCAACCCGCCTGCAAGCCCATGAAATCGACATTCCGGCAAATTTCGCCATTTCCACAGCCAACGCCAGGTTGCCCAACAGGTACAACCCGAAAGAAGAACCTTTGAAAAGGTTGCAACTCCGGCAGTTACCCAGGGCAGAAAACAGATCGATGGGGGCAGGAAGGAACTACCTGGCGCTGCGCAGTCGCTTGGGCGTGAGCCCCAGATAGCGCCGCATGGCAGTGGTCAACGCGCTCTGGCTGGAGAAGCCGCATTCCTCGGCGATCCGCACCAGGGGTTGTTCGCTCTCGCGCAACAGACGGGCGGCGCGATCGAGGCGGGTTTTCAGCAGGTACTGGTGAGGCGTCAGGCCCAGGTGGTCCTTGAACTGGGCATGGAAGTGACTCGGGCTCAGGCAGGCTACCTGGGCCAGCTCGGCCACGCTGATCCGCCGCGACAGATTGCCCTGGATATAGCCATCCAGACGCTCGATATCGAGGCTGCCCGCCGGGCGACGCTGCTCATCCCCGAACAGGCGCAGATACAGGGCGCGCAACAGCAGTCCACCCAGGGATCTGGCCAGCAGCGGGTCGCTGCCATAGCGCGCCAGCTCCGCGCCGGCATAGCTCAGGAGGTTCTGGAAGTCCGCATCCAGTTCCGGATAACGCGGTGTCTCGAAGAGTCGACCCAGCAGCTCCAGGTCCTCGGCCGACGTGCCGTGCCCGTCCAGATCGAGGATCAGCATGCGGTTCTCGCCCACGCCCGCGAATTCGTGCCCGGCATCGCCCGGCACCAGGCACGCGCGCATCCGACAGACCTCGCCGCCGCGGCCATCCACCTCGAACTCGGCGCGGCCGGCAAGGGACATCACCAGTTGGTGATGGCCGTGGGCGTGGTGATGGGCCTGATCGTCCAGGCGCAGGAGGCGGGCTTCGAGCATGGGGGGCTTGATCAAAATTTGCGCATTCTAGCCGGCGCAACCGGGGTTGCACAGCGCCGCACGGCAGAAGGCCGTGACACCGGGCGGTTGAAAAGGCCATCGCATTGCCCCACATAGCCTGGGTAAGCCAATTGCCAGGTGCCCCCATGAGCGATCAGGACATCAACGCCGACATCGTCGAAGAAGCCACTTCCAGCCAGCGGACAGGCTTGGTACTGCCTGGCCAGACCCTGCCGGACAAGGTCTACATCATTCCGATCCACAACCGCCCGTTCTTCCCGGCGCAGGTGCTGCCGGTGATCGTCAACGAGGAACCCTGGGGGGAAACCCTCGAGCTGGTGGCCAAGACGGAGCATCACTGCCTGGCGCTGTTCTTCATGGAGAACCCGCCGGAAGACCCGCGCCATTTCGATCCCAACACCCTGCCGGAACACGGCACCCTGGTGCGCGTGCACCACGCCAGCCGCGAGGGCGGCAAACTGCAGTTCGTGGCCCAGGGCTTGTCGCGCGTACGCATTCGCGGCTGGCTCAAGCGCCATCGCCCTCCCTTCCTGGTGGAAGTGGATTATCCACAGAGCCCGCAAGACCCTAGAGACGAGGTGAAGGCCTACGGCATGGCGCTGATCAATGCGATCAAGGAGCTGTTGCCGCTCAACCCGTTGTACAGCGAAGAACTGAAGAACTACCTCAACCGCTTCAGCCCGAATGACCCGTCGCCGCTGACCGACTTCGCCGCCGCATTGACCACCGCCCCCGCCCATGAGCTGCAGGAGGTGCTGGACACGGTGCCGATCCTCAAGCGCATGGAGAAGGTGCTGCCGCTGCTGCGCAAGGAAGTGGAAATGGCGCGGCTGCAAAGCGAGCTGTCCGCCGAGGTGAACCGCAAGATCGGCCAGCACCAGCGCGAGTTCTTCCTCAAGGAGCAGCTCAAGCTGATCCAGCAGGAGCTGGGCATCACCAAGGATGACCGCAGTGCCGACAGCGAGCAGTTCACCCAGCGCCTGGAAGGCAAGGTGCTGCCGGAGCAGGCGAAGAAGCGCATCGACGACGAGTTGAACAAGCTGTCGATCCTGGAAACCGGATCGCCGGAATACGCGGTGACCCGCAATTACCTGGACTGGGCCACGTCCGTGCCCTGGGGCGTGTACGGGGCGGACAAGCTCGATCTCAAACGTGCCCGCCAGGTGCTGGACAAGCACCACGCCGGGCTCGACGACGTGAAGAACCGCATCCTCGAGTTTCTCGCGGTGGGTGCCTTCAAGGGCGAAATATCCGGTTCCATCGTGCTGCTGGTGGGCCCGCCCGGCGTGGGCAAGACCAGCATCGGCAAGTCCATCGCCGAATCCCTGGGCCGCCCGTTCTACCGCTTCAGCGTCGGCGGCATGCGCGACGAGGCCGAAATCAAGGGCCACCGTCGCACCTACATCGGGGCCTTGCCCGGCAAGCTGGTGCAAGCCCTGAAGGAAGTGGAGGTGATGAACCCGGTCATCATGCTCGACGAGATCGACAAGCTCGGCGCCAGCTACCAGGGCGACCCGGCTTCGGCCCTGCTGGAAACACTCGACCCGGAACAGAACGTCGAATTCCTCGACCATTACCTGGACCTGCGCCTGGACCTGTCCAAGGTGCTGTTCGTCTGCACCGCCAACACCCTGGATTCCATCCCCGGCCCGCTGCTGGACCGCATGGAAACCATTCGCCTCTCCGGCTACATCACCGAAGAGAAGCACGCCATCGCCAAGCGTCACCTCTGGCCGCGCCTGCTGGAACGTACCGGCGTGCCGAAGGACCGCCTGTCCATCACCGACGGCGCCCTCACCTCGGTGATCGATGGTTATGCGCGGGAAGCGGGCGTTCGCCAGCTGGAGAAACAGCTGGGCAAGATCATCCGCAAGTCCGTGGTACGCCTGCTGGAGGAGCCCGAGGCAAAGATCAAGGTCGGACAGAAGGACCTGGAGAACTTCCTCGGCCTGCCGCCGTTCCGACGGGAACAGGTGCTGGCGGGTATCGGCGTGATCACCGGACTGGCCTGGACCAGCCTGGGCGGTGCCACCCTGCCCATCGAAGCGACGCGTATCCATACCCTGAACCGGGGCTTCAAGCTCACCGGCCAGTTGGGCGAAGTCATGAAGGAATCGGCCGAGATCGCCTACAGCTACATCAGCTCCAACTTGAAACGCTATGGCGGCGACCCGACGTTCTTCGACCAGGCGTTCGTCCACCTACACGTGCCGGAGGGCGCGACGCCCAAGGATGGCCCCAGCGCCGGCATCACCATGGCCAGCGCCCTGTTGTCCCTGGCACGCAACCAGACGCCGAAGAAAGGCGTAGCCATGACCGGCGAGTTGACACTCACCGGCCAGGTTCTGCCCATCGGCGGAGTCCGCGAGAAGGTCATTGCCGCCCGCCGGCAGAAAATCTTCGAGCTGATCCTGCCGGAAGCCAACCGCGGCGCCTTCGAGGAACTGCCGGATTACCTCAAGGAAGGCTTGACGGTGCACTTCGCGCGCCGCTTCGGCGATGTGGCGAAGGTGCTGTTCGCCTGAGCCTGCGCGTCCGGCGGGCGGGAGCGAAATCATTCGCGATTGAAATCGCTCCCACAGCCTCGCTTGAGATGAGATTTCCCCTTCGGAACCTACGCAAGGTCGGAGTCAGCCGTTATGCTGAGCCCCGCCCTTGACCGACGGAGCCGCCGATGTCCCTCGTTCCCTCCCCTCGCCTGCTGCTGCCCCTGGGATTCATCCTGCTCGGCGCCTGCGCCCAGCAGAAGACCGGCCCCGTGGTGCTTCAGGACCAGCAGGACGACTGCCCGCTATCCCTTAGCCAGGGCCAGCCACTGGTGCTGACCCTGCCCAGCAATCCCACCACCGGCTTCCGCTGGGTCGTTCGTGACGCCGCCGCCAATGTGCTGCAGAGCCTCGGCCCGGAGGTCTATTCGACCCCCGAAGACGCGGGCCTGGTGGGAAGCGCGGGCCAATCCACTTGGCGCTTCAAGGCCAACCAGCCCGGCGAGGGCCGCCTGCACCTGGATTACCAGCGCCCCTGGGAGACCGATGTGGCGCCGGCCGAATCCTTCGACTGCCAGATCAGCGTCAAATAGCGCCAAATGACTGCACCAATGGCGTCCGCCGCCTGGCGAGCGCCGTGACGGGTTCCCATAGTGCTGCTCTGACAGATTTGCGGGAGCATTCATGGGAACCTTGATCTTCGGCCTGGCCGGTGTGCTGTCTTTTCTCACCGGCATCACACTTGAACTGGACTGGCTGTGCCTGGTCAGTAAACCCGTCCCCATCATCGCCCTGTTGCTCTGGCTGCGTCGTGCGCCTTCCGGGCCGTATCGCCGCTGGATCACGATAGGCCTGCTCCTGTCCCTGCTCGGCGACATGCTGCTGGAATGGCCGGCCGATCTGTTCGTCTTCGGCCTCGGAGCCTTCCTGCTCGCCCACCTCGCCTACCTGCGCGCCTACCTGCAGCAAAGCACCCGACTGGCGCCGCTTGCCCTGCTGGTGGCGGTAGGCTGCGGAGGCAGCATCTTCGCCCTGCTCGCCTCTGGCGGACTGGGCACGCTGCTGTTACCGGTGGCCTGCTATGCGCTGGCTATCAGCGCGATGCTCTGGCGCGCACTGGCCCGGCTCAGCGCGGGCGTCGAACGCAGGTCGGCGATGCTGGCGACAGGTGGCGCAGCGCTGTTCGTGCTCTCCGACAGCCTCATCGGCATCAACCGTTTCGTCTCGCCATTCGACGGCGCGAGCTACTTCATCATTCTCAGCTACTGGTTGGGCCAGTTCGGCATCGCGGCCTCGGTAGTGGCATTTTCGACCGCAGTACCCTCCTCGAAAAATCCACCGGCACCCTCTCGGGAAATCGGCTATAGCAATTAGGCGGACACTCGAAAATGGAGCGTGTGATGGGGAGCCTGGTACGACTGTGGAGCCTGCTTTGCTGTGCAGTTCTTCTCGCAGGCTGCGGTAGCCTGCTGCCCAGCGAGCGAGCCGAAGTTCTGTCGCCATTCAGGGACTACACCGATGCGGAGATCCGCTATTCGCAGGCTGTGCCGGGAAAGACGACGCGCCCCGAGCTGTTTTCCCTGGGCTTCGACCCGCTGATCCAGGGCAATGGCAAGATGCTTTCCTTTATCGATGTGCGTCTCATGTTCGTCCAGCCCAACGTGCCCATCGACTACCTGCCTGAAGGCTTGATGAAATGCCTGGAGGCCAAGGATCGCTGCATCGGCTACGCCTTCGAGTTCACCAAGACGGATACCCAGCGGGTCGGCAACTTCTGGGCCGACGTGTTCAACTTCCGCAAGAACCGGGAGTTGCAGGGCTGGGTCTTCCGCGCCGTGTTCGTGCTGGTGGATGACGTGGTGGTGCACAAGGTGAGTAACGGCGAGCCGAACATCCGCCGGCATGAAGTCAAACGCAATCCGCTGGGCCCCCTGCAGGGCGCGGGCGAGTTCTTTTCCGATCAGCTGAAGTGAGGGTGGTTTGGCCGCGCCGCGCAGTCCGTTAGAATGCCGGCCTTTTCCATTGCTGGTACCGGCCCGTGACCGAACGTCCCGATCGCATCTACGCCAATCCCCAGACCCAAGTCGCCGACTTCGCCTTTAACGAGGACGTGGTCCGGGTCTTCCCGGACATGATCAAGCGCTCGGTACCGGGTTATCCCACCATCGTCGAGAACATCGGCGTGCTGGCCGCGCAGTTCGCCCAGCCCGGTACCCCGCTCTACGACCTGGGCAGTTCCCTTGGCGCGGTGACCCAGGCACTGCGTCGCCATGTGAAGACCGACGGTTGCAAGGTCATCGCTGTGGATAACTCCAGCGCCATGGTGGAACGCTGCCGCGAATACCTGCACGCCCAGGACGCCATGTTCCAGGAGTTGTTGCCGGTCGAGGTGATCGAAGCCGATATCCTCGCCCTGGAATTCCAGCCCTGCTCGCTGGTGGCGATGAACTTCACCCTGCAATTCGTTCCCCGAGAGCACCGTGTCGAACTCCTCTCCCGCATCCATAAGGCGCTGCTGCCTGGCGGTGCGCTGATCCTCTCCGAAAAGCTGCGCTTCGAAGATGCCGAGGAGCACCAACTGCTCACCGAACTGCATATCGCCTTCAAGCGCGCCAATGGTTACAGCGAGCTGGAAATCGCCCAGAAGCGCAGCGCGCTGGAAAACGTCATGCACCCGGACAGCCTGGAAGAACACCGCGAGCGCCTGTTGGCCGCCGGTTTCTCCAAGGTCGTGCCCTGGTTCCAGTGCCTCAATTTCGCCTCACTGATCGCCCTACCATGATTCGTACGCTGGACCTTGATGCCCTGCAGCAAAAGCTGGCAGGCACTCCCCTGCAGGATTGGGCGGCCGACCTGCCCGCACAACTCGACGCAAAGATGGCGGTTGGCCACGGCGACCTGGAGCGCTGGGGCGCGGCGGTCAATGCACTCCCGGACCTGCAACCGCAACAGGTGGAACTGGCCCAGCGCTTCCTGCTCGACGCCCCCTGTGACGAATCGACCCGCGCCGCATTGAAGTCTGCACTGCAGGGACTCATCCCGTGGCGCAAGGGACCGTTCGAACTGTTCGGCGTGCACGTCGACACCGAGTGGCGTTCGGACTGGAAGTGGTCACGGGTAGCGCCTCATCTCGACCTGCGCGGTCGCCGCGTGCTGGATGTCGGTTGCGGCAATGGTTACTACCAGTGGCGCATGCTGGGTGCCGGCGCGGATAGCGTGGTGGGTATCGATCCGAACTGGTTGTTCTTTTGCCAGTTCCTGGCCATGAAGCGCTTCCTCCCGGACCTCCCGGCCTGGCACCTGCCGCTGGCGCTGGAAGACTTGCCAGCGAAGCTGGAAGGTTTCGACACCGTGTTCTCCATGGGCGTGCTCTACCATCGTCGCTCGCCCATCGACCACCTCTTCGACCTCAAGGACTGCCTGCGCCGGAATGGCGAGCTGGTGCTGGAAACTCTGGTGGTGGAAGGCGACGCCCAGCAAGTACTGGTGCCCGAGGACCGCTACGCGCAGATGCGCAATGTCTGGTTCCTGCCTTCGGTCCCGGCACTGGAGCTGTGGCTGCGCCGCGCGGGTTATGTGGATGTCCGCTGCGTGGATGTCAGCTACACCAGTGTCGACGAGCAACGCAGCACGGAGTGGATGCGATACCAGTCGCTGCCCGAATTCCTCGACCCCGCCGACCACAGCCGCACCATCGAGGGCCTGCCGGCACCGGCTCGCGCCGTGCTGATCGCCCGCAAACCCTGACGATCGCTGCTTATGGGGGCACGGCCTGCTTTTCGTAGGTTGGGTAGAGCCCGCGAAACCCAACGCAGCAATGTCACCCCGCACATCGTTGGGCCTCGTTCCTCGGCGCCAACCTACGGAGCCGCTGCGCAGCCCTTCGCGATTGAAATCGCCCCCACAGGGAACCAACTCCCTGTGGGGGCGAATTCATTCGCTGAGCGGACTACAAAGCCGCACCTATCAGCGCTTGGGGGCCGCCGCAACGATCAGTTGCTTCATCTCTACCACCGCCTGCTTGAAACCAACGAACAGCGCGTGGGCCACCAGCGCGTGGCCGATGTTGAGTTCGTTGATCCCCGGGATCGCCGCAACCGGCTCGACGTTGTGGTAGTGCAGGCCGTGACCGGCGTTGACGATCAGGCCGAGGCGAAGGCCCAGCGCCACGCCTTCCTGTATACGCTGCAGTTCGTGAGCGGCTTCTTCCGGATTGTGGGCATCGGCGTAGCGGCCGGTATGCAGTTCGATAGCAGGGGCGCCAACGCGGTGCGCCGCCTCGATCTGCTGCGGATCGGCGTCGATGAACAGCGACACTTCACTGCCCACCTTGGCCAGGCGCTCCACGGCGGCCTTGATGCGAGCCTCCTGACCAGCAACGTCGAGACCACCCTCGGTGGTCAGCTCCTGGCGCGTTTCCGGCACCAGGCAGACATGCTCGGGACGAATTTCCTCGGCGAAGACCATCATTTCCTCGGTCACGCCCATCTCGAAGTTCATGCGGGTCTGCAGAACCTCCTTGAGCAGGCGCACATCCCGCTCCTGGATGTGACGGCGGTCTTCACGCAGATGCACGGTGATACCGTCGGCGCCTGCCTCTTCGGCGTCCAGCGCTGCCTTGACCGGGTCCGGGTAGCGAGTGCCGCGGGCTTGGCGAAGGGTGGCGACGTGGTCGATGTTGACGCCGAGAAGTACGCGGTTGGCTTCAGTCACGGGGAGGTTCCTTGATCGTCATGAATAGCTCGCGGCTGACCAGTGGCCGGCCGCCCAGGTGAGGTGCCAGGGCCTGGCGCATCAGGCGCTTGGCCGCTCCGAGGGCGCCGGGGGCGCTCCAGTCGGCTTCGGCCAGCGCGAGGAGTTCGCGGCCCTGGAACAGGCCGGGTTGCAGCTGCGCCACCGGCTCCAGTCCGGCATCCGGCAGCAAGCGGTAGATGCCGTCGGGTGCGATGGGTTGCCCGGCGAGGTCCGAATCCAGGGCGAAACCATAGCCCAGCTCGTCCAGCAGGCGCCATTCGAATGCGCGCAGGAGGGGCTCCAGCGGACGGTTGGCGGCCAGGGCCTGGACGGTGACGGCGTAATGCTCGAACAGCGCCGGTTGCGGGTCTTCGGCCGGCAGCAGGCGGATCAGCAGTTCATTGAGGTAGAGGCCGCTGAACAGCGCCTCGCCAGCCAGCAGGTTGGGAATGCCGGCACTCTCCAGCCGGCCGACGTTCTTCAGCTCGCCGCGGCCACGGAACTCGGCTTCCAGTGGCAGGAATGGCCGCGCCAGGGTACCGGCCTTGCCGCGAGCACCGCGCATTACCGCGCGCAGGCGGCCTTCAGGCGTGAAGAAGTCGACCAGCGCGCTGCTTTCCCGATAGGCCCTGCTGTGCAGGACGAACGCCGGTAGCGCCGCGCTGATCATGGAGAGGCTCAGAGGTCGTTGTAGCCCAGGGAACGCAGGGCACGCTCGTCGTCGGACCAGCCGCCCTTCACTTTCACCCAGAGGTTGAGCATGACCTTGGAGTCGAACATGGTTTCCATGTCCTTGCGGGCGTCCTGGCCGATGCGTTTGATGCGCTCGCCACCGTCGCCGATGATGATCTTCTTCTGACCATCGCGCTCAACCAGGATCAGGGCGTGGATGTGCAGCACATGGCCTTCCTGCTTGAACTCTTCGATTTCCACGGTGATCTGGTAGGGCAGCTCGGCACCCAGCTGGCGCATGATCTTCTCGCGGACGAGCTCAGCGGCAAGGAAGCGGCTGCTGCGATCGGTGATCTGGTCTTCCGGGAAGAAGTGATCCCCTTCCGGCAGACGCTCGGCAACCAGGCGCTCCAGGGTATCCAGATTATGGCCTTGCAGAGCGGAGATCGGCACCAGCTCGGCGTTCGGCAGCTGTTCCTGGAGCCAGGACAAGTGCGGGATCAGGTCGCCCTTCTCGTCCATGCGGTCGGTCTTGTTCACCGCGAGCAGAACCGGGCCCTGCACATACTGCACACGCTCCAGCACCAGCTGGTCCTCTTCGGTCCAGCGGTCACGGTCAACGACGAAGACAACCACGTCCACGTCCTTCAACGCCGCCGAGGCGCTGCGGTTCATGTAGCGGTTCAGTGCCTTGTCGCTCTTCTTGTGCAGGCCTGGGGTGTCGACGTAGATCGCCTGGACGTTGCCCTCGGTCTTGATCCCCAGCATGTTGTGGCGGGTGGTCTGCGGCTTGCGCGAGGTGATCGCCAGCTTCTGTCCGAGGATGTGGTTGAGCAGCGTGGACTTGCCCACATTGGGGCGGCCGACGATGGCGACATAGCCGCAGCGGGGGGTATCGATATCAGTCATTGCCATTCTCCACACCAAGGGCGACCAGGGCGGCGGCCGCGGCCACCTGTTCAGCGATACGGCGGCTGGCGCCCTGGCCCTGGGTCTTGTCATTCAGCAGGGTGACCTGGCACTCGACGAAAAAGGTTCGGCAGTGCGGTTCACCCTGGATATCCACCACTTCATAGCGTGGCAGTTCGCAGGCCCGCGATTGCAGGAATTCCTGCAGACGGGTCTTGGGATCCTTGTTGGTATCCACCAGGGTCAGGCCTTCCAGTTCATTGGTCAGCCAGGCGAGGACGCGCTCGCGCGCGGCCTCCATGCCGGAATCCAGGTAGATGGCGCCGATCAGCGCTTCCAGTGCATCGGCGAGAATCGACTCACGGCGGAAACCGCCGCTCTTCAGCTCGCCCGACCCCAGGCGCAGGTACTCGCCCAGTTCGAAGCCACGAGCCAGTAGCGCCAGGGTCTCACCCTTCACCAACCGTGCGCGCAAGCGCGACAACTGGCCCTCGCGGGCCTGCGGGAAGCGTTCGAACAACGCCTCGCCGGCGACGAAATTGAGGATGGCATCGCCGAGGAATTCGAGGCGCTCGTTGTTGCGCCCCGCAAAACTGCGGTGGGTCAGGGCCAGAGTCATCAGACTCTGGTCCTTGAAGGTATAGCCGAGCTTACGCTCGAGACGACTGAGGGATACGCTCACTGGGCTCGCACACGGAATTCTTTGTCGAAGCGCACCACCAGATCGAGGTTCTCGACCAGGGGTTCGCGTTTTTCATACTGCAGGTGCGCCTGGAACTCGTTGTTTTCCAGGGTCACCTTCAATGCCTTGTCCAGGTCCAGGTCACGGATGCCGTTGACCTGCATGCCCTTGGATACATGGCTGTAGAAGTCGGGAATCGTCCTGATTTCCAGGGCTTTCTCGGTTTCCACCGAAGTGATTATCTTCTCAAGGGAGAAGAAATCCAGGTAATGCGGGATGACCTTGAAGGCGGTGCTGGCCAGGAAAGCCACTAAGGCCAGGACCAGCAGCCAGCCCATAACCGACATACCCTTCTGCTTACGCGCGAACGTCATGATCGACCTCAATGTCTGTTTTTATTGGAGGCCGGTTGGCCCGCAAGCAAGACTATATAGCGACTGCGGCGCTGTCATGAACAACGCCGCAAAACCGCGATGACGAGGGGCCTGTCAGTGAATCAGGCCTACTCGGGAGAAGTTTGGCAGGTTGCGCATCTTCGGATCTGGCCAGCTCATCCACACGGCGAAGGCCTTGCCGACGATATTCCGGTCGGGAACCATGCCGAGCAGGTCCTTCGGAATGCGGGGGTCGTTCCAGTAACGGCTGTCGTTGGAGTTGTCCCGGTTGTCGCCCATCATGAAGTAATGCCCCTGGGGTACCACCCACTCGCGACCCGGCTCCATGCGGTAGCGCTTCATTTCCTTGCGGATCAGGTGCTCGGCCTCGCCCAGTTTCTCTTCATAGAGATTGGCGCTTCCCAGAGTGCCCGGTTCTTCACCCAGCAGCTTCTCGGCGACCGGCTGACCGTTGATGGTCAGGTGCTTGTCGCTGCTGTAGGCAATGCGATCGCCCGGCAGGCCAATCACACGCTTGATGTAGTTGATGTTCGGGTCGCTGGGATAGCGGAACACCATGACATCGCCGCGCTGCGGGTCACCCACTTCGATCACCTTGTTATCCAGCACCGGCAGGCGGATGCCATAGGCGAACTTGTTGACCAGGATGAAATCGCCCACTTCCAGCGTCGGCTTCATCGAGCCGGACGGGATCTGGAACGGTTCGACCAGGAAGGAGCGCAGCACCAGCACGATGGCCAGTACCGGGAAGAACGACTTCCCGTACTCCACCAGCAGCGGTTCCTTGTTCAGCCTGTCGACGACGTCCGGATCGGGCTCGGTGACCTGCCCTTCGTAAGCGGCAATCGCAGAGCGCCGGCGCGGCGCCAGCAGAACGAGGTCGACAAGAGCGAGGACGCCGCAAACTGCCACGGCGATAACCAACAACAGCGGGAAATTGATCGACATAGACCCTAGCTATCCACTTTGAGCACAGCGAGGAAGGCTTCCTGCGGGATTTCCACGCTGCCGACCTGCTTCATCCGTTTCTTACCGGCCTTCTGCTTCTCCAGCAGCTTTTTCTTACGGCTGACGTCGCCGCCGTAGCACTTGGCCAGAACGTTCTTCCTGAGCGCTTTTACGGTAGTACGCGCAACGATCTGTCCACCGATCGCCGCCTGGATCGCCACGTCGAACATCTGACGCGGGATCAATTCCTTCATCTTCTCGGTCAACGCACGACCTTTGTAGTGGGCCTGGTCGCGGTGCACGATGAGTGCCAGTGCATCGACTTTCTCGCCGTTGATCAGCACGTCCAGCCTCACCAGATTAGCCGGTTCGAAGCGATCGAAGCTGTAATCCAGCGACGCATATCCACGACTTACCGACTTCAGGCGATCGAAGAAGTCGAGCACCACCTCGTTCATCGGCAGGTCGTAGCAGACCTGGACCTGCGAGCTGAGGAACTGCATGTCGCGCTGGACGCCGCGTTTCTCGATGCACAGGGTGATGACGTTGCCGAGGTGTTCCTGGGGAACCAGGATGTTGGCGCGAACGATCGGCTCGCGCATTTCGGCGATGGAGGCGAGGTCGGGCAGCTTGGACGGGTTGTCGACGTAAATCGTTTCGCCGTTCTTCTGCACGATCTCGAAGACCACGGTCGGCGCGGTGGTGATCAGGTCCAGGTCGTATTCGCGCTCCAGGCGCTCCTGGATGATCTCCATATGCAGCATGCCGAGGAAGCCGATACGGAAACCGAAGCCCAGGGCCTCGGAGCTTTCCGGTTCGTACTGCAGGGCCGCGTCGTTCAGGGTCAGCTTCTGCAGGGCTTCACGGAAGTCCTCGAAATCGTCGGAGCTGACCGGGAACAGGCCGGCGTAAACCTGCGGCTTGATCCGCTGGAAGCCTGGCAGCACGTCTACGTCAGGGGTGTTGGACAGGGTCAGGGTATCGCCTACCGGCGCGCCCAGGATGTCCTTGATGCCGGCGATGATGAAACCTACTTCGCCAGCCTTCAGATCCGGCATCTCGGTGTGTTTCGGGGTGAATACGCCCACGCTGTCCACCTGGTGGAGCTTGCCGGTGGACTTCACCAGGATCTTATCGCCCTTCTTCACGCGACCATGTTTGACGCGCACCAGAGAGACCACGCCCAGGTAGTTGTCGAACCAGGAGTCGATGATCAGGGCTTGCAGCGGTGCGTCGACCTCGCCTTCCGGCGCCGGGATCACTTCCACCAGGCGTTCCAGCACCTCGATCACGCCCATGCCGCTCTTGGCGCTGCAAGGGACGGCGTCGGTAGCGTCGATGCCGATGATGTGTTCGATTTCTTCCTTCACCCGCTCCGGCTCGGCCTGGGGCAGGTCCATCTTGTTCAGCACGGGCATGACTTCCAGGCCCTGCTCGATGGCGGTGTAGCAGTTGGCCACGGACTGGGCTTCAACGCCCTGGCCGGCGTCCACCACCAGCAGCGCGCCCTCGCAGGCTGCCAGGGAACGGCTGACTTCGTAGGTGAAGTCCACGTGGCCGGGGGTGTCGATGAAGTTCAGCTGGTAGGTCTTACCACTCTGAGCCTTGTAGTGCAGGGTGACGCTGTGGGCCTTGATGGTGATGCCGCGCTCGCGTTCCAGGTCCATGGAGTCCAGTACCTGGGCCTCCATCTCGCGATCGGACAGGCCGCCGCACATCTGGATGAAGCGGTCAGCCAGGGTCGACTTGCCATGGTCGATGTGGGCGATGATGGAGAAATTGCGGATATGACTCAGGTCACTCACAGGTCAACACTCAAAAGAAGCCGCAAGCAGGTTGCTCGCCGAAAAATAGCGGGGGAGTTTACCTGATCGGCGACCTGCCCGTCACGCCCATGCGGCGGAAGGCAGGAACGAAAAAGGGCGGCCAATGGCCGCCCTTTCGTACCGCAACCGCTTTACTCGGCCAGCTTGAAGGTAATGAAGCTGGCGCGGCCCTGACGCAGGACACGCATGGACACCGAACGGTTTTTCGGCAGGTCCTTGGCGACCTGGGTGAACGCTTTGGCAGACGTGATGGCCTGGTTGTTCAGGTGAGTGATCACATCGCCCGGACGCAGCCCCATCATGGCAGCCGGACCATCCTGGACTTCCTTGATGACCACGCCACCCTGAATGTCCAGGGACTTTTTCTGCTCGTCGGTCAGCTCGACCACGCTCACACCCAGGCGATTGCTGCTGCGTTCGACGCCATCACCGGTCGCGGCGGCCATTTCGTCGCCGTCTTCCGGAAGCGCACCGATGGCCATGTCGAGGGTCTTGCGGCTACCGCCACGCACCACTTCGAGCTGGATCTTGCTGCCGGGCTTGAGATTGCCCACGAGGTGCGGCAGATCAGCGGAAACCACGATCGGCTGGCCATTCATGCTCAGGATGACGTCACCGACCTGCAGGCCGCCCTTGGCTGCCGGACCACCTTCCTGGACCTGGGCCACCAGCGCACCGGCCGGCTTGTCCAGACCGAAGGATTCGGCCAGGTCCTTGTTCACTTCCTGGATCACGACTCCCAGCCAGCCGCGGCTGACCTTGCCTTCGGACTTGAGCTGATCGGCTACGCTCATGGCGACGTCGATCGGGATGGCGAAGGACAGGCCCATGAAGCCGCCGGAGCGCGTGAAGATCTGCGAGTTGATGCCGACCACTTCACCGTCCAGGTTGAACAGCGGGCCACCGGAGTTGCCCGGGTTGATGGCCACGTCGGTCTGGATGAACGGCACATAGTTCTCGTTCGGCAGGCTGCGACCCTTGGCGCTGACGATGCCGGCGGTCACCGAATGGTCGAAACCGAAGGGCGAACCGATGGCCAGCACCCAGCTTCCCACCTTGAGCTCGTCGGACTTGCCGATCTTCACGATCGGCAGATCCTTGCCTTCGACCTTCAGCAGTGCCACGTCGGTACGCGGATCGGCGCCGATGAGCTTGGCTTCCAGCTCACTACGGTCGGACAGGCGCACGATGATCTCATCGGCATCGGCCACCACATGGTTGTTGGTCAGGACATAACCGTCCTTGGAAATGATGAAACCGGAACCAAGGGACTGTGCTTCGCGCTGGCGGCCGCCCTGGGGATTGCGCGGCACTTGCGGCATGTTGCGCTCGAAGAACTCGCGCAGCATGGGCGGCAGGCCTTCCAGGTCAGGCATCACCGGGGCACCAGCGGTACCACGCTGGGGCAGCTTCTGCCGGGTACTGATGTTGACAACTGCCGGGGACGCCTCTTCAACCAGAGGCGTGAAGTCCGGCAGTTCGGCACGGGCCACGAGGGTTTGACCGAGTAGCAGCAGGGCTGCCACGGCGGTCATACAGGATTTGAGGTTAAGCATCGACATACAGCTCCCGTCGCATAACGAGTGGTATGAACTCACCGGGCCGCCCGGCCCTGCGAGCAAAACAGAAAAACAAAAGCAAAACGGGCCGGGAGCATCAGCCCCAGGCCCGGTGGAACATCGTGAAAAAGACAAGGCGGGAGCCTGGGCTCCCGCGCTGCAATTCGGATGCAGATCCTGTAGCAGGGATCATTGTGTCGCAGTGGCCTCCGCTGCCCGCATGGACAGGGCGACGCGTTCGGCCGTTCCCAGCGGGATCTCGCCGACCACCGTCACCATCACGTCGCCATCTGGCGTACTGACCCGCTTGGACACCATCACGGTCGGCCCCAGCTGGCTGCGCGCATCTTCGACGACAGCGCCATGCAGCGGCTCGAGGAATACCGAGAAGCGCGCCAGTCCGTCGCTGTAGAGCAGGCTGGACACCGCATCGGATGACACTGGGCTACGACGCTCCTGGGCACTGGACAGGCTGAAGCCCGGAGGCAGCCATTCGGATCGCCAGTGGACAGGTTTGTCGCCTTGCGCCTCGGTGAGCCGAACGGCCTTGCAAGTGGAGCTGGGCTGCAGATCGGAATCGGCCGGGGTTCCGGCAGTATCGAGGCGGGTGAACTGGAAGCGTTCGAGGAGCTGCCCCTTGTCACCGAGCAACAGCGACTTGAGGGGCAGGCCGGTATCGCGATCCAGATGCAGCTCGAAGCCGTAGCGGTGCTGGTCACGCGGGGTCAGGGTCAGCACCGTTGCCGGTCGCCCGGCTACTCGCGACTCGCCGGCCAGGCGCAGGTCGTACCACTCGGAGAGCTGCTTGGTATCGAGCGCCCGGGCAGGCCAGACCTGGCCATCGGACAATTGATCGGATAGGGAACCACCCACGCACTGGGTGCGGCCATTGACCCGCACCACTTCCTGCGCCGGCCCATCGAGCTGTAACAAACGCTCGCGCACTTCCCCACCCTGCTGGACCTGATGCCAGACTTCGTGAGTGGAGAAACTCCCATTTCGTTCGTAGACGAACGTTCCCTGGAAACTCTGGCGCAGCTCCGCGTCAGCGAGTCGCTGCAGCCAGTCCTGAGCGTCGGCGGCCAGGACTGGTTGAGCCAACCAGCCGCCAAGCAAGATGATTACCGGTAGTGCGCGCATGTTCCTCCTCAGCGGCTCTCCAGACTGGCAGCGCGGGCGTATGGCAGAGCACTGTCGCTACCGCTCATGGCCGCCTGCTGCGCATGTTGCCGCAGGTAAGCCGGCAAGCGCTTCTCATGCCAACCGGACGACGACTGGGTCGCGCCGATGGGCTGCTGCACTTGCTGGGCTTCCTCACTATAGCCAGCCAGCACGGCACCCTGCTGGGCCTGCGGCATGACCATGGCGGGTTGGCCAGCTTGCTGCTGAGCCAGTTGCTGGGTGCCGGCGGCTTCGTCCTGGTTGTACAGGCGAACACCCGCCAGCACAGCCACGGTGACCGATGCGGCCACAGCCAGGCGACCCAGGCTGCGCCAAGGGCCCTGCACGGCCTTGACTACCGGCGGTGCGGCTTCCTCGGCCAGTGCGGCCGAAACAGCAGCGGCGATGTCCAGGCGCGGCTCCAGCAGCTCCTTGTGCATCACGGCACGGGCGATCTGGTAACGCGACCAGGTTGCCCGCAACTCTTGATCTTCGCTGGCGGCGAGAACTCGACGCAGCTCCAGTTCGTCCGCCTCGTTATCCATCACCGCGGACAGCGATTCCTGCATAGCTTCACGACTCATGGCGGTTCCCCTCTTGGCTGTCGCCGCTGTCTCAGGTTCCATGCAACAGAGGTTGCAAGGCTTTATCGATGGCTTCCCGCGCCCTGAAGATGCGGGATCGCACAGTACCGACCGGACACTGCATAACGCTCGCAATGTCTTCGTAACTCAGACCGTCGAACTCGCGCAGGGTCAACGCCGTGCGCAAATCTTCCGGCAGTTGCTGGATGCTCCGGTGCACTGTGGCCTCGATCTCGTCACGCAGCAGGGCTCGCTCCGGTGACTCGATATCCTTGAGGGCGTGGTCGCCGTCATAAAACTCGGCGTCCTCAGCACTTACATCACTATCTGGCGGGCGTCTGCCACGCGCCACCAGATGGTTCTTCGCCGTATTGATGGCGATACGGTACAGCCACGTATAAAACGCACTGTCGCCGCGGAAGTTTCCGAGCGCACGGTAAGCCTTGATAAAGGCTTCCTGGGCTACGTCCTGGGCTTCCTGGGCGTCGTGCACGAAACGCACGATCAATCCGAGAATTTTGTGCTGGTACTTCAACACCAGCAGATCGAAAGCCCGCTTGTCGCCTCGCTGCACCCGTTCGACCAGCTGCTGATCCTCTTCCTGGGTTAGCATGAACACTCCTCGTCGTTCTCGAAGGGGTGTTGCGCCAGCCAGTGGATCGGCTTGCCAAAATAGACTCGGGCGTTGCGCAAAAGTTCTCCCCTCCAAGCAAGCTTCCCGCAGATTGTTTTTTCATCTGCACGGAATTGCGCAGCAGGGCTCGCGGCCATGCTGCGCCGAATATAAGTCGCTTGATCTACAGGCATCCGGGCTGCACATTTCATGTGCATTCGTTGCGTGAATGTAAGCAAGCACCGTCTCTTCAAAATGGTGACCCTGAATGGAACCCGAACGACTAAAAAAGTTCCCTCGCGCCATGCATGGTCATAAGCGCGCTATTGTGCCGCCCGCCCCACCTATATACTAGCCGCCGCTTTTTTCGCGGGAACCGACATGAGCCAACATTTCCAGCATGACGTACTGGTCATCGGCAGCGGCGCCGCCGGCCTGACCCTGGCCCTTACCCTGCCCTCGCACCTGAACATCGTGGTCCTGAGCAAGGCCGATCTCAGCAATGGTTCGACCTATTGGGCCCAAGGCGGGGTCGCCGCCGTGCTGGACGATACCGACACCGTCGATTCCCACGTCGAGGACACCCTCGTCGCCGGTGCCGGCCTGTGTCGCGAAGATGCCGTGCGCTTCACGGTAGAACACAGCCGTGCGGCCATCCAATGGCTGATCGACCAGGGCGTGCCGTTCACCCGTGACGACGAAAGCGCCCGCGAAGACGGCGGTTTCGAATTCCACCTCACCCGCGAAGGCGGCCACAGCCATCGGCGCATCATCCATGCCGCCGATGCTACCGGTGCCGCCATCTTCAACACCCTGCTGGAACAGGCCAAGAAACGCCCCAACATCCAGCTGCTGGAACAACGGGTGGCCGTCGACCTGATCACCGAGCGCAAGCTTGGGCGCGAGGGCCAGCGCTGCCTGGGTGCCTATGTACTGAATCGCAACAATGGCGAAGTGGACACCTTCCACGCCCGCTTCACGGTGCTCGCCTGCGGTGGTGCCGCCAAGGTCTACCTCTACACGAGCAACCCTGACGGTGCCTGCGGCGACGGTATCGCCATGGCCTGGCGCGCAGGGTGTCGGGTCGGCAACCTCGAGTTCAACCAGTTCCACCCCACCTGCCTCTACCACCCGCAGGCCAAGAGCTTCCTGATCACCGAAGCGGTCCGTGGCGAAGGCGGGCTGCTGAAGCTGCCCAATGGCGAGCGCTTCATGCAGCGCTTCCACCCTCGCGCCGAACTGGCCCCCCGCGATGTCGTGGCTCGGGCCATCGACCATGAAATGAAGCGCCTGGGCGTGGACTGCGTCTACCTGGACATCAGCCACAAACCCGCCGAGTTCGTGAAGAGCCACTTCCCCACCGTCTACGAGCGCTGCCTGGACTTCGGCATCGATATCACCCGCGAGCCCATCCCGGTGGTTCCCGCGGCGCACTACACCTGCGGCGGCGTGGTGGTGGACAAGCACGGGCGCACCGACATTCCGGGCCTCTACGCCATTGGCGAGACCAGCTTCACCGGCCTGCACGGCGCCAACCGCATGGCCAGCAACTCCCTGCTGGAATGCTTCGTCTATGGCCGCTCGGCGGCGGAAGACATGCTCGGCCAGCTGGACAAGGTGCGCATGCCCACGCACCTGCCGACCTGGGACGCCAGCCAGGTGACCGACTCGGACGAGGACGTGATCATCGCCCACAACTGGGACGAGCTACGGCGCTTCATGTGGGACTACGTGGGTATCGTGCGCACCAGCAAGCGCCTGCAGCGCGCCCAGCACCGTGTGCGCCTGCTGCTCAGTGAAATCGATGAGTTCTACAGCAACTACAAGGTCAGCCGCGACCTGATCGAATTGCGCAACCTCGCGCAGGTGGCAGAACTGATCATCCGCTCGGCCATGCAGCGGCACGAGAGCCGCGGCCTGCACTACACGCTGGATTACCCGGACCTGCTTCCGGAGGCCAAGGACACTATCCTGGCTCCGCCCACCTTCGGCGACTGAAGCCCAGCCTCACCCGCAACCGGCGATGCTGCTCCTGATCGAGGGCATCCGCCGGAATGCACAGCCCGCCACTCCAGTACGCTCCCGGAACCCGAAAGCGCAGGATCACCGCCAGCGGCAGCGCCATGCTGTCAGGGCGCAAGCGGACCGGCGTCCAGCCATCCAGCGCGCGCCACAGCTGCCAGCCGTCGTCATTCAGGCGCAATCCGGTAAAGGCCTTGGGGGATGTCAGGAGAATCTGCCTGGGCAGGCACCAGGCGGCGTGCACCGAGCAGGCAAGATAGCCGGCAAGCCGCGCCCAGAGAGGAATGTCGGCGAACGACAGGGCCAGAACGGCCAGGAAAGACAGGATCAGGTAGAGCGCCATCAGGCGCCGCGACGGGCGCCAGTGGCATTCGAAGGCGTTACTTGGGCTGGACACGGTCCAGGATCATGCGAACCATGCGGCGCAAGTCCGCATCTTCCGGTTCGCCGCGCTGCATGAACCAGCCGAACATGTCCTGGTCTTCGCACTCCAGCAGCTTGCGGAAGCGGGCCTGGTCTTCAGCGTCGAGACTGGGATAGACCTCCTTCACGAAGGGGACGAGCAGCACGTCCAGTTCAAGCATGCCGCGACGGCTGTGCCAGAAGAGTCGGTTCAGTTCAATTGAGTCGGCCATCACAGCGCCTCCAGGAATGAGGCGCGCATTATAACCACAGCCGCCGTCCCGGGCACCCGCTGACAAGCCACCAGCGGGACTCTATGATGGCGCCCCAGACCTTTTTCCAGCGATCCGTAATGGCCGACTCAGCTTTCTTCTGTCCGCTCACCCATGAAGGCCTGCTCGCCGTGCGCGGCGTGGATGCCGCGAAATTCCTCCAGGGCCAGGTGACCTGCAACCTCAATTACCTGGACCAGGCCACCAGCAGCCTGGGTGCCCGCTGCACGCCCAAGGGCCGGATGACTTCCAGCTTCCGCATCCTCATCGAGGGCGAAGGCCTACTCCTGGCCATGGCCAGCGACCTGGTCGAAACGCAGCTGGCCGACCTGAAGAAATATGCCGTCTTCTCCAAATCCACCCTGACCGACGAAAGCACCGCCTGGGCGCGCTTCGGCCTCAACCAGGGCGATGGTGCGCTGCTTGCCCTGGGGCTGGACCTGCCACACACCGTCGACAGCGTCGCCCGTGACGGCAAGCTGATCGCCGTGCGTCTGGCCAACGGCCATGCCGAACTCTGGGTTCCCCAGGCAGAGGCCGGCACCGTGGAAGCCCGCCTGGCCGCCCAATTGCCGCAAGCTCCCCTGGATGCCTGGCTGCTGGCGCAGGTACGCGCTGGCGTGGGCCAGGTGTTCGGCGCCACTCGCGAGATGTTCATCCCGCAGATGATCAATCTCCAGGCCCTGGGCGGCGTCAGCTTCAAGAAAGGTTGCTACACCGGCCAGGAAATCGTTGCCCGCATGCAGTACCTGGGCAAACTCAAGCGTCGCCTCTACCGCCTGGCCCTGGCCGCCGGCGAGCTGCCCCTGCCGGGTGCCGAGCTGTTCTCCCCGGTCCACCAGAGTTCCGTAGGTGAAGTGGTGCTGGCAGCACCAGCAACGAACGGTTGCGAGCTGCTCGCCGTGCTTCAGGAGGACGCCGTGAAGGATGGCCGCATCCACCTCGGTGCTGCCGATGGCCCGGCCCTGAGCCTGCTCGACCTGCCCTATACCCTGGACGCCGACCGCGAAATCCAACGCTAGCCCGCCCCTGACGAGAATCTCAATGAGCAAGCTTGCCGATAAAGTCCTACAAGACCTCATCAAAGCGATCGAATGCGATGAACTGGTGCTGCCGACCCTGCCGGAAGTGGCGCTGAAGGTGCGCGAAACCGCCGAAGACCCGAACGCTAGCATCCAGGACCTGACCAAGGTAATCGGCAATGACGCCGCGCTGACCGCCCGCATCATCAAGGTGGTGAACAGTCCGCTGTTGCGCACCAACAAGGAAATCACCGACCTGCAGATGGCCATCAGCCGTCTCGGCATCAACTACACCAGCAACCTCGCCACCGGCCTGGCCATGGAGCAGATGTTCCAGGCCACCACCGACGTGGTCGATCGCAAGATGCGCGAAGTCTGGAACAAGAGCACCGAAATCGCCGGCATCTGCCACGTGCTCTGCCGTCACTACACCCGCCTGATGCCTGACCAGGCCACCCTGGCCGGCCTGGTGCACCAGATCGGCGTACTGCCGATCCTCACCTATGCCGAAGAGCACAACGAACTGCTGGCCGACTCCATCAGCCTCAACCACGTGATCGAGCGCATTCACCCGCTCATCGGCGACCGCATCCTGCGTGCCTGGGAATTCCCCGAGCCGATCGCCGCCGTTCCCAACCAGTACCTGGACTTCAGCCGCAACTCGGCCCGCGTCGACTACATCGACATCGTCCAGGTCGCCACCCTGCAGAGCTACCTCGGCAGCGAGCATCCCTACACCCAGCTGGACTGGGCCAAAGTGCCCGCTTTCGCCAAGCTCGGCCTCGACCCGAACGTCGACATGCAGGCGGACGAAGACCTCTCCGCCGCCATGGAAGCGGCCATGGGCATGCTCCAGTAAAGCCTTGCGCGCATTCGTCCATCCGGCGCTAGACTCAGGTTCCCCTACGTCGCTGGATGGAACCGGATGCGCGTATTCCTGCTCGCCTTCTGCCTGCTGTTCCACGGCCTCGCCGCCGGGGAAGAAGTGCGCCTGACCAACGGCGAGTGGGCGCCCTACCTGGGCGCCAGCCTGCCGCACCAGGGCGTGGCGTCGCGCATCGTCGAAGAAGCTTTCGCCCTGGAAGGCATCAAGGTGCATTGGGAGTTCTATCCCTGGGCCCGCTCGATGCACCTGGCCGAACGCGGCGAACGCGCCGGTACCGCCGTCTGGCTGCGCAGCCCGGAGCGGGAGCAACGCTTCTTCGTCAGCGACCCGGTCGTGGAAAGCAGCTACTACCTGTTCCACCGCAAGGATCACCCCCTCGACTGGAAACGCATCCCCGACCTCAAGGGCATACGCCTCGGCGGTGCGATTGGCTATGACTACGGGGCGACCTTCCAGCAGGCCGAGCGCAGCGGCCAGATCCAGGTCAAGCGCCTGAGCGGTGAAGAGCAAGGCCTGCGCATGGTGCTGGCCGGGCGGCTCGATGCATTTCCCATGGACAAGGTGGTCGCCTTCGCGCTGCTCAACGACAAGTTCAGTTCAGCCGAGCGCAAGCAGATGAGTTTTCATCCCCTCCCCCTGCGCAGCGACAGCCTGCACCTGATGCTCTCCCGCGAGGTGCCCGGCAACGCCGAGCTGATCGCCCGTTTCAACCAGGGCCTGGCCCGATTGCGCGAAAGCGGCAAGGTTGCCCAGTACCTGATGGAAGTCCAGCAGCCGCTGAGCCTGGCACCGTAGGTGTGGGGGCGATTTCAATCGCATGCCTTGTAGGAGCTAGCTTGCTAGCGAAAAGGGGGCCATTCGCTGGCAAGCCAGCTCCTACAGGGGCAATGCAGCTGACACAGCAAATAAATTCGCCCCTACATCACATGGCATGGCATCACGCCGGCGGGAAACTCACCCGCACCTTCAATCCACCGCTGTCACCATCGTGCAGGCTGATCTCAGCCTGATGGGCGCGGCAAATCTCACCGACAATGGCCAGCCCCAACCCCGCGCCCCCGCTCTGGGCATTGCGACGATAGAAGCGCTGGAACACCTTGTCGCGCTCCTCGGGCGGAATGCCGCTGCCGTCGTCCTCGACCTCCAGCAGCGCGGGTGAACGAACCCGCAGGATCACATTGCCACCCTTGGGCGTATGGGCCAGCGCGTTGTCCACCAGGTTGCAGAGCAGTTCGTTGAGCAGGGTCGGCTCGCCCATCACCCAGACCTGATCTTCCGCCTCCAGGGCAAGGGCAATACCGCGGGCATGGGCCAGGGGCGCCAACGCCATGCCCAGTTCTCTGGCCAGTTGGCCCAGCTCGATGCGTTCGGCACCGCCTTCGGCGATGGCACGCGCACCGCTTTCGATACGCGCCAGGGATAGCAACTGGTTGGCCAGGTGAGTCAGGCGATCGGTGTTCTGCGCTGCCTCCTCAAGCGTCGAGCGCCAGACCGCCGGTTCGTGCTCGCGCAAGCCCAGCTCCACCCGCGCCTTGAGAGCGGCCAGCGGCGTGCGCAGTTCATGGGAGGCATCGGCAATGAAGTCCGCCTGGCGCTGGAACAGTCCGCGCAGACGTTCGGTGAACTGGTTGAGCGCATCCACCAGGGGACGCAACTCGCGCTGCACCGCGACTTCCGGCAAGGGTCGAAGGTCATCCGCCTGACGCTCTTCCACCGCCAGGCGCAGCTTGTTCAACGGACGCAAAGCAGCGCTGACGGCCAGCCAGACCAGCACCAACGCCGCCACCACAAGCAACACCAGGCGCCAGATGCTGTCGACCAGCAGGCCCCGGGCGAGGCGCTCACGGGCGCTTTCGGTTTCCGCCACGCGGATTTCCGCAATGCCGTTCAGCCTGGGCTCGCTCACCGGCTGCAGCAGGCTGACCACGCGCACGCCTGTGCCCTCGTACTCGGCGTCGTAAAAGCGCGCCAAGGCAGGGTAATCGTCCGTGCGAAGGGTGCCCGGCGGTGGCGCCGGCAGGTGGTCGTAGCCGGACACCAGTTTCCCGTCCGGATCGATCACCTGGTAGAAGATGCGCCCGGCACTGTCGTAGGCGAAGACATCGAGCGCCACGTAGGGCACGTCCGCCCGCAAGCGACCATCGGTCTCATAGAGGCCATCGGCGATGGCCCGTGCCGAGGCCAGCAGCGTGCGGTCGTAGGCCGTGTCGGCGGCCTCGCGGGCATTCCAATAGGAACTCAGGCTGGCGATCAGCAGCAGCGCACCCAGCATCAACGCCAGACGCCGCAGCAGCCGCCCGCGCAGGCTGCCGGCTTCACGCATCCTGGCTCTCCAGCAGGTAGCCCAGGCCCCGGAAGGTGACGATACGCACTGCGCTGCCTTCCAGTTTCTTGCGCAGGCGATGGATGTAGATTTCGATGGCGTCGGGACTGGCTTCTTCGTCCAGGCCGAATACCTGGGAGGCCAGCTGTTCCTTGCTCATCACGCGCCCCGGCCGTGCGATCAGCGCTTCCAGCACCGACTGCTCCCGTGACGTCAGGCTGAGGATTTCGTCCGCCAGGCTGAAACGCCGCGTGCCCAGGTCATACACCAGCGCGCCGCAGCGTTGCTGTTGCTCGCCCCCGAGAACACTGCGGCGCAGCAGCGCCTTCACCCGCGCTTCCAGCTCAGTGAGTTCGAAGGGCTTGGCCAGGTAATCGTCGGCACCGAGGTTCAGGCCATGGACCCGGTCTTTCACCTCGCCACGGGCGGTCAGCATCAGCACCGGCAGTGTCTTGCCGCGCCCGCGCAGACGCGCCAGCACTTCGAAGCCGTCCATGCGCGGCAAGCCGACATCCAGCACCGCCAGCGCGTAGTCCTCGCTGGCCAGCGCCAGGTCGGCGGCGACGCCGTCGTGCAATACGTCCACCGTCCAACCCGCGCCCTTGAGCACCTGGGCAACGCTCTCAGCCAACTGTGGATGGTCTTCGACCAGCAGGATTCGCACGACAAAGTCTCCGAAATGGCAGCGATCGGTCAGAAGTTTAACGGTGCGCCAGCCTCTGTGAACGACATGACGACTTTCTTTCACGCTGAAAGGCTGGCGAAAGTTTCACTGCATAGCATCGCGACAGGGTGGCAAGTACCACCCCCTAAAAGCCGGCCCGTGGTTGCGCCGGCTTACAAGAACAACAATGGAGACCACTCGATGCTCACTGCCGCACGGCAGGCGCATGCGCCTGTTTGCACACTCAGCCTCGCCATCGCTGGCTGCACCCTGGCCACGTCAGCCCATGCCGAGTTCATCAAGGACAGCTCGGCGACCCTCGAAGCCCGCAACATCTACCTCAACCGCGACTTCCGCGACGGCAGCGGCCAGTCCAAGCGCGAAGAATGGGCGCAAGGTTTCATCCTCAATCTCCAATCCGGCTACACCGAAGGCACCGTCGGCGTTGGCCTCGACGCTCTCGGCATGCTTGGTATCAAGCTCGACTCCGGCCCCGGTCGTAGCGGAACCGACCTGCTACCAGTGCAGGACGACGGCGGCACCCCAGACGAATACAGCAAGCTCGGCCTGACCGCGAAACTCCGCGCCTCGAACAGCGAACTGCGACTCGGCACCCACATTCCCGAGCTGCCGGTGGTGAAGGCCAGCGACAGCCGCATCCTGCCCCAGGTCTTCGAAGGCGGCCTGCTCAGCTCCAAGGAGATCAGCAACCTGACCTTCACCGGCGGACGCCTGTCGGAGGTCAAGGACCGAGCCTCCACCAACTCCGAAGACCTGGCCATCAACAACAAGAACAAGCGCTTCGCGGCGGCCGCCACGGGCGACCACTTCGACCTTGCCGGCGCCGACTACGTCTTCAACAAGCATCTCACCGGGCGTTACTACTTTGCCGAACTGGACGAGGTCTACCGGCAGAACTTCTTCGGCCTGCTCGCCAGCCACCCGCTCGGTGCTGGCACCCTCAGCGCCGACCTGCGCTACGTCATCAGCGACGACACCGGCCGTGCCGAGGCCGGCAAGGTGGACAACCGCGCCCTCAACGGCATGGTCAGCTACGGCCAGGGCAGCCAGAAGTTCGGCCTGGGCTACCAGCGCATGAGCGGCGACACCGGCTACGCCTACATCGATGGCAGCGACCCCTTCCTCGTCAACTTCGTGCAGATCAACGACTTCGCCAACGCCGACCAGCGCTCCTGGCAAGCCCGCTACGACCTGGACCTGGCCGCCATGGGCGTGCCCGGCCTGAGCTTCATGACCCGCTACATCACCAGTGACAACGCCCAGGTGACCGGCAGCAGCGAAGAAGGCCGCGAATGGGAACGCGATGTCGAGTTCAAGTACGTGGTGCAGAGCGGCAGCCTGAAAAACCTGGGTGTGCGCGTCCGCCACGCCGGATTCCGCTCCAACTTCGCCCGCGATGCGGATGAACTGCGCCTGATCGTCAGTTACGCACTGCCCATTTGGTGAACCACAATAAAACTCCACAGGAGAACCCCGATGAAAACTGCCCTCTCCCGCATCGCCCTGATCACCTCCGGCCTGCTCTTGTCCACCCAGCTGATGGCCGAGCCCAAGCGCCCCGAGTGCATCGCGCCGGCCAAGCCCGGCGGCGGCTTCGACCTGACTTGCAAGCTGGCCCAGAGCGGCCTGAAGGATGAAGGTCTGCTCAAGGCGCCCATGCGCGTGACCTACATGCCCGGCGGCGTCGGCGCCGTGGCCTACAACGCAGTGGTAGCCCAGCGCCCGAAGGACGCCGGCACCATCACTGCCTTCTCCTCCGGCTCCCTGCTGAATCTCGCGCAAGGCAAGTTCGGCCGCTATGACGAGAACGCCGTGCGCTGGCTGGCGGGCATCGGCACCGACTACGGCGCCATCTCCGTGCGCGCCGATTCCCCCTACAAAACCCTGGGCGAGCTGGTCGAAGCCGTGAAAAAAGACCCGGCCGCCATCGTCTTCGGCGCCGGCGCCACCATTGGCGGCCAGGACTGGATGCAGACCGCCTTGATCGCCCGCGCCGCCGGCATCGACCCGCAGAAACTGCGCTACGTAGCCTTCGAGGGCGGCGGCGAAACCCTGACCGCCATGCTCGGCGGCCACGTGCAGGTCACCAGCAGCGGCCTGGGGGAAATCACGCCGCAGCTCGCCGCCGGCAAGATCCGCATCCTCGCCGTGCTGTCCGATCAGCGCCTGCCCGGCAAGCTGGCAGAGATTCCCACCGCCAAGGAACAGGGTTTCGACATCGTCTGGCCGGTGATCCGTGGTTTCTACATGGGCCCGGAGGTGAGCGACGAGGACTTCAACTGGTGGAAGCAGCAGTTCGACACCCTGTTGGCCAGCGACGAGTTCGGCAAGCTGCGTGAACAGCGCGACCTGTTCCCCCTGAGCCTCACCGGCGACCAGTTGAAGGCCTACGTCTTCGACCAGGTGAAGCAGTACAAGCAACTCGCTGGCGAATTCGGCCTGGCGCAGTAAACGCCTGATCCCTCCCCTCTCCGACACGGGGAGGGGATTACATCCTTTCTGGGTATTCCGCCATGTACGTACGAATCTTCGCTGCGGTCTGGCTGCTCGTCTGCGCCATGCTCGCCGTGGTCGCCTGGGGCTTCCAGGCCCCCTTCAGCTACGACCCGGTCGGCCCGCGCGCCTACCCCCTGCTGCTGCTGTTCCTGATGGCCACCGCTGCAATCTGGCTGATCTACAAGCCAGGCGATGCCGACAATCTGCCGATCTCCTGGCCACTGGCGCGCAAGGTGGCCCTCTGCGTGTTCGCCCTGTTCGCCTATGCGCTGCTCTTCGAACCCCTTGGTTTCATCGTCAGCACCTCCCTGGTCGGCTTCGGCCTCGGCGTGCTGTTCATGGGGCGTCCGCTGGCCAGCCTGGTCAGCGGTGTGCTGATGGGCGGGCTGCTCTACGGCCTGTTCGACTATCTGCTGGATGTCCCGCTGCCCCTGGGCCTGCTGGCATTCCTGGAGAACTGAGATGGAAACCCTGAACTTCCTGGCCCAGGGCTTCGATGTCGCCCTGCGCCCGATCAACCTGCTGGTAGCGCTGTTCGGCGCGTTCGTCGGCACCGTCGTCGGCCTGCTTCCGGGCCTGGGACCGATCAATGGCGTGGCCATCCTGTTGCCCCTGGCCTTCGCCCTCGGCCTGCCGCCGGAAACCGCATTGATCCTGCTGGCCGCCGTGTACCTGGGTTGCGAGTACGGCGGGCGCATCTCGGCCATCCTGCTCAACGTACCGGGTGACGCCGCGGCCATCATGACCACTCTCGACGGCTACCCGATGGCGCGTCAGGGCAAGGCGGGCATCGCCCTGTCGCTGTCCGCCATGAGCTCCTTCATCGGCAGCACCATCGCCACCATCGGGGTCGTGCTTTTCGCTCCGATCCTGGCCAACTGGGCGGTGGCCTTCGGACCCGCCGAATACTTCGTGCTGATGGTCTTCGCCATCGCCTGCCTGGGCGGGATGGTCGGCGACAAGCCGGTCAAGACCCTGCTCTCCGCCCTGATCGGCCTGGGCCTGGCCACCGTCGGCGTGGACGCGACTACCGGCGTCTACCGCTTCACCTTCGACAGCGTCGGGCTGTCCGATGGCATCCAGTTCGTGATCGTGGTCATCGGCCTGTTCAGCGTCAGCGAAGTGCTGCTGATGCTCGAACACACCGCTACCGGCCAGCAAGCGGTCAAGGCCAGCGGACGCATGCTGTTCAACTTCAAGGAATTCACCTTCACCTGGTGGAGCAGCGTGCGCAGCTCCCTGTCGGGCTTTGTCATCGGCGTGCTGCCGGGTGCCGGCGCCACCATCGCCAGCGCCATCAGCTACATGAGCGAAAAGCGCATGGCAGGCAGCTCCGGCCGCTTCGGCGAGGGAGATCTGCGGGGTGTCGCGGCTCCGGAAGCGGCCAACAACGCCTCGGCCTGCGGTTCGCTGATCCCGATGCTGACTCTCGGTGTACCGGGTTCGGGCACCACCGCCGTGATGATCGGCGCCCTGACCCTGTACAACATCACGCCCGGCCCGCTGCTGTTCGAGCAGCAGCCCGATGTGGTGTGGGGCCTGATCGCCTCGCTGTTCATCGGCAACGTCATCCTGCTGGTGATGAACATCCCGCTGGTGGGCCTGTTCGCGCGCATGCTCAGCGTGCCGACCTGGATCCTCGTGCCGGCGATCACCATCGTCAGCGTGGTCGGCGTCTACGCCGTGCACAGCACCACCTTTGACCTGGTGCTGATGGCCGCCCTCGGGGTGTTTGGCTACCTGCTGCGCAAGATGGACTTCCCGCTGTCGTCGCTGATCCTCGGCTTCGTCCTCGGTGAGTTGATGGAATCCAACCTGCGTCGCGCGCTCTCCATCACCGACGGCGATCTGGGCATTCTCTGGAGCAGCCCGATCACCATCGCCCTTTGGGTGCTGACTGCGATCATGCTGGCCCTGCCGGGCATCCGCTGGATGCGTACACGTCGGGCCAAGGCGAAGCTGGCCCATGCCTAAGTGGTTGCTGACGCCGCTGGTGGGTGCCGCCGGCGGCTGGCTGGCCAGCCTGGTGGGCTGGCCGCTGCCATGGATGGTGGGCTCGCTGCTGGGCGTGATCGCCGTGCGCTGCATCGGCAACCTGCCGCTGGCGGAAGTCCCCGGCGGCCGCAAATGCGGCCAGTGGGTAGTCGGCATCGGCATCGGGCTGCATTTCACCCCGGCGGTCATCGAGCAGGTGCTGGCCAATAGCGCGATCATCCTGGTCGGCGCCGTGGCCACCACCCTCTCCAGCGTCATCGGTATCAGCCTGATGCTGCGCAGCGGCGAGGATCGTGCCACCGCTTTCTTCGCCAGCATGCCCGGTGGCGCCAGCGAGATGGTCAACCTCGGCCAGCGCAATGGCGCGGTGCTCAGCCGCGTCGCCGCCGGCCAGAGCCTGCGCTTGCTGCTGGTGGTGCTGAGCGTGCCCGCGCTGTTCCAGCTGTTCGTCGGCGTGCCTGCCACACAGCACCAGATGGCACAGGTCGACTGGAGTTGGCTTGCCCTTCTGCTGGGCGGTGGCGCGTTGCTGGCAATGCTGATGCAACGCTTTAACCAACCCAACCCCTGGCTGATCGGCCCCTTGCTGGTGAGTGCCGCGATGAGCATCGGCTTCGACCTGCAACTCGGCCTGCCGCAGGGCGCCAGCCAGCTGGGCCAATGGCTGATCGGCAGCGCCCTGGGCTGCCACTTCGACCGTGCATTCTTCCGTCGCGCGCCCGCCTTCATCGCCCGGACGCTGTTCGCCACTGCCCTGGGCATGGCCTTTGCCTCGCTGGCAGCGGAGCTGCTCGGGTGGCTGGACGGGCTCGATCACCGCTCGCTGATGCTGGGCATGATGCCCGGTGGCATCGCCGAACTCAGCCTGACCGCGGAAGCCCTGCAACTCTCGGTGCCGCTGGTCACCGCCCTGCAGGTGCTGCGATTGCTATTGGTGCTGTTCCTCGCCGAACCGGTGTTCCGGCGCTGGACGAAGCAAGAGAGCCACGCTTAGCCCGCCTTGTGCGGGCTTTTTTTATTCTTCTGCAACATCCGGTTGCGGCCACCGGTCCACAGGAAATGAGACGCGCCTATGCTCTCCCCTTATTCGCTGGTCGCCCAAGGCTGACTTTCATGTCCGGACGCATGGCTGCATTCCGCTATTCGCTGCTCGCCACAGCCATCCTGCTGCTGGTCGCCTGCAGCCGGCTCGACCTGGCCTACCGCAATCTTGACCTGGTCATCCCGTGGTGGATCAGCAAATACATCACCCTCGATGACAGCCAGGAAGCCTGGATGACACCACGATTGCAAAAGCACCTGGCCTGGCACTGCAGCACTCAGCTGCCGGAGTACGTTGCCTGGCTGGAACAACTCGACCAGATGAGCCAGCGCCCGCAAGTAAGTGCCACCGACCTGCGCGGTCAGTTCGTGCAGGTACGCAATGCCGTGCACGACCTCTCCGTACAGGTCACCCCTACGGTGCTGGGGCTGGCAAAGGACCTTTCACCCACGCAGATGGGCGAGCTCTACGTCGCCATGGACGAACGCAATGCGAGACTTCGCGAAGAGCACGTCGCGCCGCCCCTCAAGGAGCAGGTGACAGCCAGGTCGCTGCGGATGCGCGCGCGCGTCGAGCAATGGATGGGGCCCTTGCGGGCGAGCCAGGTGGCGCGAATCGATACCTGGGCCAAAGGCCAGGGCGACTACAACCGCATCTGGGCGGAGAACCGCGAGAACTGGCAGAAGGAGGTGCGCAACGCCCTGTACGTTCGACACGCCTCGAACTTCCCGGCGCGCATGACTGCCTTGTTGCAGGAGCCGGAAGACGCCTGGACGCCGGAGTACCGCAAGGCCTATCCGGCAGCGGAGAACGCCCTTGCGCAGCTGCTCACCGACCTGTTCAACAGCGCCGATGAGCGGCAGCGCAATGCGCTGCGCGAATACATCGGCGAAATGGTCACCGACCTCAAGGGGCTGGAATGCTACCCCGGCTGAACCCGACCTCAGAGGTCGGGCAGGCTCCAGTTGATCGGGTCCAGGCCGTGCTGGGCAAGGAACTTGTTGCAGCGGCTGAAGTGGCCATTACCGAGGAAGCCCCGATAAGCCGACAGCGGCGAGGGATGCGCCGACTTCAGGATCAGGTGCTTGGTAGGGTCGATCAGCCGTTCCTTGCTCTGCGCATGGGAGCCCCAGAGCAGGAACACCAGGCGCGGACGGCTCTGGCTCACGACTTCGATGACCTTGTCGGTGAAGGGCTGCCAGCCGGCGGCGGCGTGGGAACCGGCCCGAGCCTGCTCGACGGTGAGGGAGGTGTTGAGCAGCAACACGCCCTGCTCTGCCCAGGACTGCAGGTAGCCGTGGGAAGGAATCTCGATGTTCAGGTCGCGCTTGAGTTCCTTGTAGATGTTCTGCAAGGACGGCGGCGTCGGCACGCCCGGCTGAACCGAGAAGCACAGACCATGCGCCTGGCCCGGTCCGTGGTAGGGGTCCTGGCCGATGACCACCACCTTCACCTGCTCCAGCGGCGTGGAGTTCAGGGCATTGAAGATCAGCGGTCCGGGCGGGAAAATCACCTTGCCGGCGCTCTTTTCCTGGCGCAGGAAGTCGCCCAGGGCCTTCATGTAGGGCTTTTCGAATTCATCCCGCAGAGCTTCTTTCCAACTCTCTTCGAGCCTGATCCGGTCGTCGCTTTCAGTCATCACTCTATCTATTCCGTGGCGATTGCCGGGGCGCTTCCCGCCCGATGGTCGGGCACCCTAAGAAATGCCCACTACCCTTGTCAATCAAGGACGTCTGGAGCAAGCCCACATGGATAATCGTCACGACACGGTGAAACTCGCGCTCTACGAGCGCTTTCTCAAGGACGCCGGCGCGCTGCCGCCGATGCCTGAGGCTTCCCTGCGCCTGCGCCAATTGCTGACGAGTGACGCCCCCTCCCACGAGCAGGCCACTGCCCTGCTGGAGAACTTCCCCAATCTGGTCGAACGCCTGATGGAGTTCGCGGCCCTGCCCCTGCTCGGCCACATCCAGCCCGGCGCGCGGCTGCTGGATGTGGTCAGGCAACTGGATGGCAGACGCCTGGTCAACCTGGTGCTGGCGTTCGAGCTGCACCAGTTGTTCGAAGGCGACGAACCCAGCCTGCGCAAGGTCTTCAACAAGCGCTGGCACCTCAGCCTGCAACGCGCCGCCCTGAGCGCGGGCCTGGCCCAGCACCTGCCCCACCTGGAGGAAGAAGACGCGCTGCTGGCAGGCCTGCTTCAGGACATCGGCAGCCTGCCGCTTCTCCGAGAGCTGCACCAATGGCCACAGGTGTCACGCCTGGAAGTCGACGTGCAACGGCTTTGCGAACAGCTCTCCGCCGAAGTCGGCGTGTTGTTGCTCAGTGCCTGGAAATTGCCGACCAACCTGCAGGACTGTGCACGCCTGCGCCGCGACTGGTGCCGCCAGCACAAGGGCCCGGTTGACCTCGCCGACGTGGTGCAGGTCGCCAGCCAACTGTTGGAAGAACCCCGCAACGATGACCGCCTGGCACGACTACCGGCCTACCAGCGCATGGAACTGCCAACGCCCCAGGTGCTCCGTGCCGAACTGGCCGAAGTGGTTGCCCTGTGGCTCAAGCTGTTGGGCGGCAGGCCGCCTGAGGCGGATTGATCCTGCTGTAGGGGCCCAGGAGCCTTGTAGGAGCTAGCTTGCTAGCGAAACGGGGCCATTCGCTGGCAGGCCAGCTCCTACGGGGCAATGCAGCTCAACCCTTAATGCAAACACAGCCAATTCATTCGCCAAGGGCGAACCTGCGGTCCGCTTGGCGATTGAAATCGCCCCTACAGGAATCCATTCGATTCAGCCCTGATGCAACACCCGGTAATGACTGGGGGCCATGCCCACCACCTTGCGGAACAGCCGCGAGAAGTAATAGACGTCCTCGTAGCCCAGTTGCTCGGCGATCTGCTTCACACCGCGGTCGCCCTCATCGAGCAGGCGGCAGGCATGGGCCATCTTCAGCTGGATGAAATCCTGGATCGGCGCATGGCCGGTCAGGGCGCGGTAGGTCTTGGCGAAGTGGAAGCGCGACAGCTTGAACTGCGCCGCCAACTGATCGAGGTTGAGGCTGTCGTGCAGATGGGCGCGCATCACCGCTTGCACCGCGTCCACGTCCAGCACCCGGCCTGACTTCAGATACCCCCGTACCGGCAGTACCGCGAGGGACGTCAGCAGGGTCTGCAACTGATGCGCGGCATGGACGAAGTGCGGCAGGTTCAGGCCCTGCTTGCGCAACCCCAGCAAGGCGTCGAAATCCGCCAGCAACCGGGGCTGCACGCCGATCCGGCGCAATGCCGATTTCCCCAACGGGCGCAGGTAGTCCTCCACCAGCTCGCCTTCGAAATGCACCCAGTAGATGCTCCACGGCCGCTGCGCATCCGCGCCGTAGGCATGGACCTGCCCTTTGGGCAACAGCAGCAGGTCGCCACCGGCCACCTCGAATCGTCCATCCCCACTGTCCAGCCAGCCCTGTCCAGAGCGGCAGTAGATCAACAGGTTGTCCTCGGGCTGATGCCGTTCCATGCGGTGCCCCTGCGCCTCCGGGTAGTAGCCCAGGGCCAGCGGATAACAGGCAGAAGTCAGCGGGTGGCGGGCCAGCAAGCGACGCAGGCGCGGTGGCGTGGTGAAGCGCACGCCGTTGGCCGGCAAAGGCCAGTTGGAGGTCTCGACGGAGCGGCTCATGTGGGTTCTTGTAGTGGCCTGCAATGCCAAGATCGTCCATCCCGCAGCCAAGATCGTCAATCCACATCCGGATCGGCGGCCGCTATAAGGCAAGAAACAACAAGGTCCCGTCTCACGGGTGGAGGACCAGATGGCCCGGACAATTCCGCAGTTGATCGACGGTGAGTGGCGCGACAGCCGTGCCCGCGAGCTGATCGAAATCACCGACCCGACGACCCAGGAAGTCCTTGCCCTCGCGCCCAAAGCCACGGCGGAGGAAATCGAAGCCGCCGTCGCCAGTGCCAAGCAGGCTTTCCTCACCTGGCGCGAAGTGCCGGTCCCGGAACGCGCCCGGTTGATGCTGCGCTACCAGCAGTTGCTCAAGGAGCATCACGACGAACTCGCCGAACTGTTGGCCAGCGAAACCGGCAAGACCTTCGCCGATGCCAAGGGCGATGTCTGGCGGGGCATCGAGGTGGCCGAGCACGCCGCCAACGTGGCCAGCCTGATGATGGGCGAGACGGTGGAGAACGTCGCCCGTGAAATCGACACGGCCAGCTGGGTGCAACCCCTGGGCGTGTGCGTCGGAATCACTCCCTTCAACTTCCCGGCGATGATCCCGCTGTGGATGTTTCCGCTGGCCATCGCCTGCGGCAACACCTTCGTCCTCAAGCCCTCGGAGCAGGACCCGCTGACTCCCAACCGCCTCGCCGAACTGTTCCTCGAAGCCGGCGCCCCCAAAGGTGTCCTGCAAGTACTCCACGGCGGCCGCGAACAGGTGGACGCTCTGCTCACCCATCCCGATGTGCGCGCCATCTCCTTCGTCGGTTCGGTACCGGTGGGTCAGCACATCTACCGCACCGGCACGGCCCATCTGAAGCGCGTGCAAGCCTTCGCCGGTGCGAAGAACCATATGGTGGTGCTGCCCGATGCCCACAAGGACCAAGTGCTGAGCAACCTGGTGGGTGCGAGCTGCGGGGCTGCCGGTCAGCGCTGCATGGCCATCAGCGTGGCCATCTTCGTTGGCGAGGCGCGTGAGTGGATTCCGGACCTGGCCGCGCAAATGGCCGAACTGCGCCCGGGCCACTGGAAAGACGCCCATTCGGCCTTCGGCCCCTTGATCAGCCAGCAGGCTCGCCAACGCGTCCTGCGCCTGATAGCCGAAGGCAAGGCGGAAGGTGCGCAATGCCTGCTGGACGGCTCGCAGTGCGAGGTGCCCGACTATCCGAACGGCAATTGGCTTGGCCCCACCCTCTTCCGCGGCGTAACCGCGAAGATGGGCCTGTACCGCGAGGAAATCTTCGGCCCGGTGCTGGTGTGCATGGAAGTGGACACCCTGGAAGACGCCATCACCCTGGTGAACGCCAACCCGTACGGCAACGGCACCAGCCTGTTCACCCGTTCCGGCGGCGCCGCCCGGCACTTCCAGCATGCGGTGGAAGTCGGCCAGGTGGGGATCAACGTACCCATCCCCGTGCCCCTGCCGTTCTTCTCCTTCACCGGCTGGAAAGGCTCCTTCTATGGCGACCTGCATGCCTATGGCAAACAAGCGGTGCGCTTCTACACCGAGACCAAGACGGTCACCTCCCGCTGGTTCGATGACAGCCCGGTCACCGGCCCGAACATGACCATCCACCTGAAGTAGCGGCGAGGCGCCCGGCTGCGCCACGGGACCGAGCAAAGGCAGACGACCTATGGATTTCGACCTCACCGAAGAACAACGCCTGCTGGTGGACAGCGCCCGCGCCTTCGCCAGCCATGAACTGGCGCCATCCGCCGCAGACTGGGACCGCAACCACCACTTCCCGCTGGAGGTGATACGTCGTGCTGCGGAACAGGGCTTCCTGGCGCTCTACATCGCCGAAGAGGATGGTGGCCTGGGCCTTTCCCGACTGAGCGCCGCGCTGATCTTCGAACAGCTCGCCGCGGGCTGCGTGGCTACAACCGCCTACCTCACCATTCACAACATGGCCGCCTGGATGCTCGCGTCATTCGGCGATGCCGCGCTGAAGGCGCACTGGCTGCCCGGACTGATCAGCGGCGAACTGCTTGCCTCGTACTGCCTGACGGAGCCGGATGCCGGCTCCGATGCAGCCCACCTGCGCACCCGCGCTCGCCGCGATGGCGACCACTACGTGCTGGACGGCAGCAAGTGCTTCATTTCCGGCGCCGGCAGCACGCAGGTCCTGATCGTCATGGCGCGTACCGGACAAGAAGGCGCCAAAGGTATTTCCTGCTTCCTGGTGCCAGCCGATGCCGAGGGCATCCGCTATGGCCGCAATGAAGACAAGATGGGCTGGCGCGCCCAGCCCACGCGCACCATCACCTTCGAAGGTGTGCGCATTCCCCTCGCGAACCGCATCGGCCCGGAAGGCCAGGGCTTCGTCTATGCCATGAAGGGCCTGGATGGCGGCCGTCTGAACATTGCCAGCTGCTCCCTCGGCGCCGCCCAGGCGGCCCTGGAGCAGAGCCTGCGCTATGTCGAGGAACGCAAACAGTTCGGCAAGCCACTGGCCGACTTCCAGGCCGTGCAGTTCAAGCTGGCCGACATGCTCACGGCCCTCACCGCCAGTCGGCAGATGGTGCGCCTGGCCGCCCACCGCCTGGACCATCGCCATGCCGAGGCCAGCCTCTACTGCGCGATGGCCAAGCGCTTTGCCACCGACCAATGCTTCGAGCTGTGCAACGAGGCCCTGCAACTGCATGGCGGCTACGGTTACCTGAACGACTATCCTCTGGAGCGCTGGGTACGGGATACCCGGGTGCACCAGATCCTCGAAGGCACCAACGAGATCATGCGCGTCATCGTGGCGCGCCGTTTACTGGAACAAGGCGGAGCCATCGACCGCCTGCTGTAAGGAGATGCACATGTCTACCGCCGTTGAACCCTACCAGCCAGGAATTTTCGACCTCACCCACAAGCTGACGGTGGAAAAGCACGGCCACACCGCGTTGATCACCATCAACCACCCGCCCGCGAATACCTGGGACCGTGAATCGCTGATCGGCCTCAAGCAGCTGATCACGCACCTCAATCACGACGACCAGATCTACGCGCTGGTGGTGACCGGCCAGGGGCCGAAGTTCTTCAGCGCCGGGGCGGACCTCAACCTCTTCGCCGATGGCGACAAGGCGCGCGCCCGCGAAATGGCCCGCCGCTTCGGCGAGGCATTCGAAGCCCTGCGGGATTTCCGTGGCGTGTCCATCGCCGCGATCAACGGCTACGCCATGGGCGGTGGCCTGGAATGCGCCCTGGCCTGCGATATCCGCATCGCCGAACGCCAGGCGCAGATGGCCCTCCCGGAGGCTGCCGTCGGCTTGCTGCCCTGCGCGGGCGGCACCCAGGCGCTGTCCTGGATGGTGGGTGAAGGCTGGGCCAAGCGCATGATTCTCTGCGGCGAGCGCGTGGATGCAGAGACCGCCCTGCGCATCGGCCTGGTGGAACAGGTGGTGGATAGCGGCCAAGCCCGTGGCACCGCCCTGCTGCTGGCCGCCAAGGTGGCGCGGCAGAGCCCGGTGGCGGTACGCACCATCAAGCCGCTGATCCAGGGTGCCCGGGAGCGTGGGCCGAACAGCTGGTTGCCGGAAGAGCGCGAACGCTTCGTCGACCTGTTCGACGCCGAGGACACCCGCGAAGGCGTCAACGCCTTCCTGGAGAAGCGCGACCCGCACTGGCGCAACAAATGACCTCGAGCCCGACGAGAACGATCATGAATGTGAGTTTCGAAGAACGCAGCGGCCATCACGGCGCGCGCATCGGCATCGCCAGCCTGGATGCCGAGACCAGCCTCAACGCCCTTTCCCTGCCTATGATCGAGGCCCTGGACGCCAAACTGCGCGCCTGGGCCGATGACCCGGAGATCGTCTGCGTGCTGCTGCGTGGCAACGGCCCCAAGGCGTTCTGCGCCGGTGGGGATGTCCGCAAACTGGTGGACGCGTGCCGCGAGCATCCCGGTGTAGTGCCGCCGCTGGCGGGCCGCTTCTTCGCCGATGAGTACCGCCTCGACCACCGCATCCACACCTTTCCCAAACCGCTGATCTGCTGGGCCCACGGCCATGTGCTGGGTGGCGGCATGGGGCTGATGCAAGGCGCGTCCATCCGCATCGTCACGCCCTCCAGTCGCCTCGGCATGCCGGAAATCAACATCGGCCTTTACCCGGACGTGGGCGGAAGCTGGTTCCTCGCCCGCCTGCCGGGCAAGCTCGGCCTGTTCCTCGGTCTCGGTGCCGCAACCATCAACGCCCACGATGCCCTGGACCTCGACCTGGCCGACCGCTTCCTGCTGGAGGATCAGCAGGATGCCTTGGTCGCAGGTCTGGTCCAGCTGAATTGGCGCGATCACCCCGAAGCCCAGCTCAACAGCCTGCTCAAGGCACTGGAGCACGAAGCCCGCAGCCAACTGCCGGAAGCTCAATGGCTGCCACGACGCCAGCGTATCGACGAGCTGCTGGATGTGCCCGATGTGGCCTCCGCCTGGAAGGCCATTGCGGCCCTGCAGCACGACAGCGACGTGCCCCTGGCACGCGCCGCCAAGACCCTGGTTGGTGGCTGCCCGCTCACGGCGCACCTGGTGTGGGAACAGATACGCCGCGCAAAGCACCTGTCGCTGGCCGAAGTCTTCCGCATGGAATACGCCATGAGCCTGAACTGCTGCCGCCATCCGGAGTTTCCCGAGGGCGTGCGGGCCCGACTGATCGACAAGGACAACGCCCCGCGCTGGCACTGGCCGGATGTGGCGGCCATTCCCCGTACGGTGATCGAGGCCCATTTCGAGCCGGTGTGGGAAGGCCGGCATCCGCTGGACGATCTCTGACAACTCGCCCGCCGCCACGGTGCCGGGCCAAGGAGAAGCACGATGAGCAAGATCGCCTTTATCGGACTGGGCCACATGGGACTGCCCATGGCCCGCAACCTGCTCAGGGCTGGCCATGAACTCAAGGTCTACGACCTGATTCAGGCCGCCGTCGACGAGCTGGCGGCCGAGGGCGCCAAGTCGGCCCGGGACGCTCGCGATGCCGTCAGCGGAGCCGAGGTCGTCATCACCATGCTGCCGGCGAGCAAGCATGTGGAAGGCCTGTTGCTGGGTAGCGACGGGTTACTCGAGTCCATTCCCCCCGGCAGCGTGGTGCTGGAATGCTCGACCATCGCCCCGGAATCCGCACGCAAGGTTCACGCCGCCGCCAAGGCGAAGGGCATCGAGTTGCTGGACGCTCCCGTGTCAGGCGGAACTGCAGGCGCTGCGGCCGGCACCCTGACGTTCATGGTGGGCGGCGAGGCGGCGACACTGGAAAAGGCGCGGCCGGTCTTCCAGGCCATGGGCAAGAACATTTTCCATGCAGGCCCCGATGGCGCCGGCCAGGTGGCCAAAGTCTGCAACAACCAGCTGCTGGCGGTGCAGATGATCGGCACTGCGGAGTCCATGGCCCTTGGTGTGGCGAACGGCCTGGACCCGGCGGTTCTGGCCGAGATCATGCGCCAGAGTTCGGGCGGCAACTGGGTGCTGGAACGCTACAACCCCTGGCCGGGGGTGATGCCCAACGCACCGGCGAGCAAGGACTACGATGGCGGCTTCATGGCCGAACTGATGGCCAAGGACCTTGGCCTGGCCCAGGAAACCGCACAGGGCAGTCTTTCCAGCACGCCGATGGGCGCCCTGGCGTTGCAGCTCTACCGACTGCTGCTCAAGCAGGGCAAAGGGAAGAAGGATTTCTCGGTGGTGCAGAAGTTGTTCACCGAGTGAGGCCAGCGACGCCTTCCTTGTAGGAGCGAGCTTGCTCGCGAATGTTTTTGCACGGTGGTTCGCCAGCAAGCTGGCTCCTACAAATAGACAGTCCACCCCACGCGAGTGGGATCACCGCTCCCGCAGCGCCTCGGCACGAGCCTTGATGATGGGCTTGAGCAGGTAGCTCAGGATGCTTTTCTTGCCGGTCATGATGTCCACCGAGGCCACCATGCCGGGGATGATCAGCAGCGGGTTCTGGTCGCTTCCCAGATGGCTCTTCTGGGTCCGCAGCTTGATCAGATAGAAGCTGTTGCCTTCATCATCGGTAATGGTGTCCGCACCGATCTGTTCGAGGTCCGCGGTCAACCCGCCGTAGATGGTGAAGTCATAAGCAGTGAACTTGACCATGGCGCTCTGCCCGGGATGCAGGAAGGCAATGTCCTGCGGGCGGATACGCGCTTCCACCAGCAACGTATCGTCCAGCGGCACGATTTCCACCAGGTCGCTGCCCGGCTGGATAACGCCGCCGATGGTGTTGACCAGCAACTGCTTGACGATGCCCCGCACCGGCGAAGTGACCAGGGTGCGCTTGACGCGGTCCTCCAGGGCCTTGCCGGTGGCGTTGGCCTTGTTCAGTTCGGTGCGCGCCTCGTTGAGCTGAGCCAGCGCCTCGCTGCGGAAGCGCGAACGGGTCTCCGCAATCTTGCGCTCGGCTTCCTTGATCGCCGACTCCGCGCGGGGAATGGCCAGGCTGGTGGCTTCCAGTTCGCCGCGGTTCTCGACCTCGGCTCGGCGCAAGCGCAGGACTTCCACCTTGGAGATCGCCCCCTGGGCCACCAGCGGTTCGGAAATGGAGATTTCCTGCCGCAGGAGCTGCAGGCTGTTGCGGTATTGGCCCTGCTTGGAGATGAACTCCTGCAGCTCCTGGCGACGCTGCACCAGCTGCTCTTCGAGGCCAGCCACTTCTTCCTGCAACTGCTGCTGACGGCTGCGGTAGAGGGCGTCTTCGCTGTTCGCCTGCTCGGGAGCGAGCTTGCGCAGCTCTTCGGAGATCTGCAGCGGCCGGTCATCCACCTCGGCACTCAGGCGTTCCACCCGCAGTTGCATCGCCGTGCGGTCGGCCTCGGTTTCACCGACGTTGGACTCGAAGCGGGTCGGGTCCAGGCGCAACAGAGGGTCACCAACCTCCACTACCTGGCCTTCACGGATGAACAGCTCGGAAACGATACCGCCTTCCAGGTTCTGCACCTTCTGCAGCTTGGACGATGGAATCGCCTTGCCTTCGCCACGGGTGACCTCATCCACCTGCGCGAAGTGAGCCCAGAGCAGCATGAACAGGGTGAAGCCAATGAGCACCCAGATGGTCAGGCGCACCACGCGCGGCGCGTCCTCCACCAGGGCCTTGTTGACCTCCGGCAGAGGTTGGTCGGCCAGCGAATCACTACCCTTGAAGTACTGGCGCAGTGCGCCGAAATCCTTATGCGACACTGATCTGCCCCTTCTTCAGCGCTTCCATGACCGCTTCCTTCGGACCATCGGCGATGACCCGGCCACGGTCGATGATCAGCAGACGGTCCACCAGCGAGAGCATCGAGGCGCGGTGCGTGACCAGTAGCAGGGTCTTATTGGCGATGACCGCGGAGAGACGTTCCTTGAGGCGTTCTTCGCCGGGGTTGTCCATGGAGCTGGTTGGTTCGTCGAGCAGCAGGATGGGCGGGTCAAGCAACAGCGCGCGGGCCAGGGCGACGTTCTGCCGCTGACCACCGGAGAGGTTCTGGCCCCGCTCGCCGACCTGCAGTTCATAACCCTGCGGGTGCATCCGGGCGAACTCGTGTACGCCGGACAACTCGGCCGCCTGCAATACCAGCTCGTCTTCCACATAGCGGGCGCCGGACATGAGGTTGTCGCGCAGGGTGCCGCTGAACAGCTGGATGTCCTGAGGCACATAGCCGACGTTGTGGCGTAGCTCACTGACATCCAGCTGGCGGATGTCGGTGCCGTCCACCAGCAGGCTGCCCGAGTCTGCCTGGTAGAGGCCGACGATCAGCTTGGCCAGGGAGCTTTTGCCCGAGCCGCTGCGACCAATGATGCCGATCTTCTCGCCCGGACGGATGACCAGATTGACCTCACTGAGAGCGAGCGTCTGCTGGTGCGGGTAGGTGAAGTTGATCTGGCGCAGTTCGAGGCTGCCCTGCAATTTGGAACGTACCAGGGGCTGTTCGCTTTCCTGGCGCTCCTGGGGCAGGTCCATCATCTGATCCACCGACTTCATGGTCAGGCGCGCCTGCTGGTAGCGGGTCAGCAGCCCGGAGAGCTGGGTCAGCGGACCGAGGGCACGGCCATTCAGCATGTAGCAGGCGATCAGCCCACCCATGCTGAGGTCGCCAGCCATGATCAGGTAGACGCCGGCGACGATCATCACCACGCCAGCCAGTTGCTGGATCATCAGCGTCAGGTTCATTGCCAGACTGGAAAGCATCTTCACCCGCAGCTCGAGACGGCCCAGGGTGCCGATGGTCTGCTCCCAGAGGTACTGGCGGTCGCTCTCGGCATTGTTGACCTTCACCGCATCGAGGCCGGCGAGGGTTTCGATCAGGCTCGACTGGCGCTCGGCGGCCAGTGCCATGGTGCGATCCATGGTCGCCACCAACGGCTTCTGCAACAGCCAGCTGATGCCCATGGCGAGCGGAAACGCCAGGATCGGCACCCACACCAGGTGGCCGCCGAGCAGGCCGATCACCAGCAGGATCAGCAAGGTGAACGGCAGATCGATGACACTGGTCAACGTCAGCGAGGCGAGGAAGTCCCGCAACGTCTGGAACTCGTGGATGTTCTGGGCAAAGCTGCCGACCCGCGCCGGACGGTATTTCATCGCCATGCCAACGATGCGCTCGAACAGCGTCGCGGAAATGATCAGGTCGGTCTTCTTGCCGGCCAGGTCCAGGCACAGGCCGCGCATGGTCTTGAGCAGCAAGTCGAACACGTAGGCACCGCCGATGCCGACGGCCAGCACCCAGAGGGTGGCGACAGCCTGGTTGGGTACGACGCGGTCGTAGACGTTCATCACGAAAAGCGGCGCGCCCAGGCCGATCAGGTTGATCAGCAGGCTGGCGGCAACCGCATCGGTGTAGAGCCAGCGGGAGCGCTTGAGGGTGTCGCGGAACCAGGACTTGGTGCGCGGGATCAGGCTGCCCTGATTAAGGTCGTACTTGTGCTGGGGCTGGGCGAAGAACACATGGCCGCTGTAGTCCTCCTGCAGCAGCTCGCGGGAGACCTTCACCTCACCGCCATCGCTCTCGCTGAGCAGCAGGCGCGCACCGCCGTCGTCGTCCCAGCCGAGCATCACCGCGCAACGGCCTTCCTTGAGCAGCAGCAAGGCCGGCATGGCGATCTTCGGGATCTGCTCCAGGCGACGCTGCAGCAAGCGGCCCTGCAGGCCGACACGGGCGGCAGCGCGGGGTAGCAGTTCGGCGGTCAGGCGTTGTTTGGGCAGCGGCAGGCCGCTGGTGAGCATCGCCCGATTGGCAGGCTTTCGATGCAGGACACAAAGGGATAGCAGCGAGTCGAGCAAAGGATCGTCATGCTGCCCGCGGGGATCGGTATTGATGTGTGCGCGACTGACTTCTGGATCCACGCCTGGATTCTCTGCTCTGGGTTCTTCGGGTATTCAGGTCCCAGGCCGGACGACACGGCGCAGGAGGGAGGGATTTCCTGCTGCGCCGCGCGGATCCGAATCAGGTACCTAGTTGAGGCCGGGGAGAGTTGCTTCTGGCTTGAGCTCGGTCTGCACGACCGTAGCCATCGGTGCCACCACTCCCTGGCTTTTCAGCAACTCGCCTATGGTCGCCTTGATGCGGTACTGAGTAAACAGCTCGGTGTAGCGCAGGTCCACCAGGCGACGTGAGGCGGTGAACAGCTCGTTTTCGCTGTCCAGGAGGTCGAGCAGGGTACGTTCGCCAATGCTGAATTGCTGCTGGTAGGACTCACGCACGCGGGTGCTGTAGTCGACGTATTGCTGGGCGATCGGCAGCTGTTCGCGGGCATTGCCCAGGGCGTTCCAGGACAGGCCCAGTTCCTCGTTCAACACGCGCAGGGCGTTGTTGCGGATATCCAGCGCTTCGTTGATCTGGTAGGCCTTGGATTCCAGGTCCGCTTTGTTGCTGCCCCCGGCGAACAGGTTGTAACGCATGCGCAACATCGCCTGCCAATCGTTGACGTGGCCGTCCTCACCGTCGATGTCATTGTCCGCTCCACGGGACAATTCGGCATCGAAGCGCGGGTAGAAGAAGGACTTCGCGGCGTCGTACTGTTTCTCGGCGGCAGCGACATCGGACTCGGCGGAACGCAGGATCGGGCTGTTGGCCAGCAGGGTCTGGCGGGCTCCCTCGAGGGATTCCGGCAGTTGCCCCGGCAGACCGGCCGGCTCGCTCAGATCCGCCGGGTCAATGCCCACGACGCTGTAGTAGTTGGTGCGGGCGTCGTTGAGGTTGGTCTGCTCGGTGATCAGGTTGTTGCGGGCCTGGGCCAGACGCGCTTCAGCCTGGTCCTGGTCGGCCAGACGCCCTACCCCGCGTTCACTGCGCAGGCTGATTTGATCGAAGATGCGCTCGTGGCTGCGCAGGTTGGCCTGGGCCAGGCGGACCATTTCCTCGCGGCGCAGCACATCTATATAGACCTGCGCCACGTCCAGCGCGGTGCGCTCAGAAGTCCCCAGCAGCGAGTAGGCACGGGAGTTCACGGTGGCCTGCTGGCGGCCGACTTCGTTCTGCGTGGCAAAACCGTCAAACACCATCTGCTGCAGTCGCAGGCTGGACTCGCCACGGGTCATGGTTTTCCAGTGGTCGTTGCCGGTGGCGCGGGTGGTGGTGTTGTCGGTGCCTTCGCGACCATAACCGCCCAGCAGGTCGACGGACGGTAGGTAGCCGCCCTTGGCTGCCCTCAGCTGCTTGTCGGCAGAAAGACGGCTATTAACGCCCGCCTGGATTTCCGGATGAACGTCCATGGCTCGCTGCATCGCCTCGGAGAGGCTCTGGGCTTGCACGGGAAGGCTTGCAGCCAGGGCGAAAGGGAGAACGGCGGAGAGTCGCAGACGCATATTCTTGGCATCCTTTTCGTTGAATTGGAGGTCCGGAAACTTCACTGGCGCTTGCTGTCCGTCAAGGCTCGGATTTCGTGAACGGAGTCACACTCGAACCCGGTGGACGAACACATAAATATCAAAGTGACAGCATGAAATCGATTGTTTAGGATGGAAGCCAATTGGTCAATACTTTGGCATATATCCAATAGCCAATTGTAATAAGCCAATATATTGGCGCCACCGTTTCGCCATGTAACAAACTATAGATAGGGAATGTCAGTCCTGCGCGAAGTCCTCCTAAATCGACCCCAGTGACGACAAGCCAGATCCAATTCAGGAGAGTCACCCCATGAGCAGTGTTATTGCGATCGTCAAAAGCATTGTTGGCCAGGTCTTCGCAATGTCCCCGGAAGGGTTCCAGCGCCTGCTCGTGGAGGGTGACCGCCTGTTCAAGGGCGACCAGTTGCAGACGGGCCTCGAGGGGATGGTGACGCTCGAGCTCACCGACGGTCGTACCGTCGATCTGGGTCGTGACGCGCAGTGGAGCGAGACCGACGCAGTCGCCAGCATTGAGGCCCAGGCTGCGCAAACCGCTCCGCAAACGCCTGCCGATGACGTCGCCCAGTTGCAAAAGGCCATTGAGGCGGGCGTCGACCCGACCAAGGAACTCGAAGCTACCGCGGCCGGCCCAAGCGCGGGTGGTGCGGGTGGCGGTGCCGCTGGTGGCGGCCACAGCTTCGTGATGCTGGATGCGACGGGTGATCGCGTCGACCCCACTATTGGCTTCACCACCGGAATCGAGCCGCTCGCGACCGAAGTGCTGGTAGAGGACGACGCCACGCCCACCGTGGATGCAGCCCCGGCCGATGAGCCCGATAGCGGACTGCCGGATGAAACCCTGCCGGGACCGGATGTCCCCAATGGTGCTCCGCAAGCCCAGGACGCCAGCCTCACCACCGACGAAGACACCCCGGTGAACGGGCAGCTGGGCGCCACCGATCCCGAGGGCGACCCGCTGACCTACTCGCCCGGCGACGGCCCGCGTAACGGCGCCGTGGTGATCAACCCGGATGGCTCCTACACCTACACGCCCAACCCGAACTTCAACGGCACCGACAACTTCACGGTGATCGTCGAAGACGGCAAAGGCGGCACCGATACCATCGTCGTCACTATTGGCGTGAATCCGGTGAACGATGCCCCCGTCGCAGCCAACGATGGCCCGACTGCAGTGACCGAGGACACTCCGGCCAGCGGCAACGTGCTGACCAACGACGGCGACACCGACGGCGATAGCCTCACCGTCACCCAGTTCAGCGTAGGCGGAACCACCTATTCAGCTGGCCAGACCGCCACCCTCTCCGGCGTCGGCACCCTGGTCATCAATGGCAATGGTTCCTACACCTTCACGCCGGCCCCGAACTACAACGGCCCGGTGCCGACCGCGACCTATAGCGTCAGTGACGGCACTGCCACTGATACCGGTGAGCTGAGCTTCGGCAACGTAAGTCCGGTGGACGATGCGTCCGTTCTGGCCGCCGACAGCAACAGCGTGGCCGAAGACAGTTCGGCCACCGGCAACGTGCTGGGCAACGACAGCGATGTGGACAACAGCCTCACCGTCACCAGCTTCAGCGTGGCCGGCATCAACGGCAGCTTCAATGCGGGCCAGACCGCCGCGCTCAATGGCATCGGCAGCCTGGTGATCAACGCCAACGGCACCTACACCTTCACCCCGGAAGCCA